>JAHDIP010000085.1:2043-23640 GCA_020630735.1 Saprospiraceae bacterium
CCAAATTCTTTTTCTAGTTGTTTTTTCTCGCCTACTTGTTCCAATTCATTCATGAGCAAATCAATATTTCCATCATAGCCATCTGTTTGCTCCATCACTATCCTATTATTCTGTTCACCGATATTTTCATCTTCTTTCACTATATCATCAGCAGAGGTATTTGGGAGTTCTTCTTTAGCAACACTTTGTTCTTGAACTAATTGGTTATTTTCAGCTAGAGCTTCATTTGATGATGAAGTGGTTGTCGTTATCGTAGTAGAATTTTTAGTTTTCTTATTTTGCTCTTCGGCATTTGTATCCACTTCTTCGAGTCCACTTATCGTGTTTATATCTTTCGCTAAGGTTGGTTTCACAGCATTGAGCGTAGCCATTGAAAAGCCAATGACAGGAAAAATCAGTAAGTATTTCCAACTCGATTTAGCAGACGATTTTTTAGCATTCATCATTCTGATCCGTTCAGATAAAAATGACTCATTATAGTTCGTTGTCAAATTTAACGAATGCTCAGGAACCGAAACTTTGAGCAAACTCATTTGATACGATTCCCGTTCCGTTCCTTTCGTCAACATTTCTTCGTCAGTCAAAAACTCTAAGTTGTTAGCGATAGAATCTCTATGAAACCAAACAAACGGATTGAACCAATAAAAAATAACAGCTAATTCAGCCAACATTTTATCAATATAGTGTGCTTGAGAAACGTGTATTTTTTCGTGCTCAATTATTTGTTCAAACGTATCATAATCGTATAAAGTAGGATTGATAAAAATCCATGTCAGAAATGAAAAAGGCGGACTGTTATCTGTCAATTCATAGATTCGATATTTTCCATCTTGCATGTACTCCAACTTGCTTTTCTTGAAAAGCAGCAGTATAAACTGTATAAAAAATGTAAGTGTAAATATGAGTACTCCTGTAAAATACAAGCCCCATAACACTTGAGATAAAGTCCATTTGTCTTTTAGGGTCTGAAAAAAAGAAAGCTCGCTTTCACTCGTTTGTGTTAGCGTTTCTGATGGGGGTTCATTTGGGCTAAGTTCTATATTTTTTGTTGGTTCTATAGCAGTATTCTTTTCTGCTAGACGACTTTCAGGAACAAATTCATCTGTCCTAGAAATAGGCTCTTCAATCACTTCGTGAAAAGACAAAAATGCAGGCATATCAACTAAAGGAATGAGAGCAGAAAGCACAATCGCCATCGCCAAAAACAAGCGATTGACTTTAAAAAAAGTCTCTTTACGAAGTAACAACCAATACAGAAAAAAGGATGCTGCTAGCAATATGGAAGCATGTGCAAAATATGGTATCATGATTTTTTAGTTTTGATCATTTCAATAATGTTTTTGAGTTCTTTTTCGCTGATCTCTTCCTTCTTGGCAAAATAGGCTACCATTTCCGAAAGAGAATCATTAAAAAAGCTCCCCAATAAATCATTTACAGCTTTGTTTTGATATTCTTCTTTTGATACAATAGGAAAATATTGATGACTCTTGCCAAATTCTTTGTGCCCAATAAATCCTTTCTTCTCTAGTATGCGTACCATTGTCGAAACGGAATTATAGTGAGGCTTTGGCTCTGGTAGTCCTTCAATAATCTCTTTTACAAATGCAGGTCCTATTTCCCATAGTACCTGCATAATCTGTTCTTCTCTTTGCGCTAGCTTTTTCATACTTTTATTTATTTAAGGTCGTACAAATAGTTCATATTTTGAAGTTTATACTTTCTTTAAAATTACTTCATTATTAATTATACTGCAATATATAACTAATCTTTTAGTTTGTCAACTAATTGATTAGTTTATAGTAGACTTTAACACTTTTTATTAACCAATTGCATAAGAAAAGGGATTCACTAATTAAAGCAAATCCCTTTTATATCTGGTTTTTAAATTATCTATTTAAACGACTCCCTCAACTCAAAGGTACGTCGTAAGTGATCGTATAAACTTTCAGCTTCTTGGTTATTTAAGGTTTGTTGACCATCAGAAAAAGCCTTCTCAGGGGTTTCGTGTACTTCTACAATGACGGCATCTGCTCCTGCAATAACGCCAGCTAAAGCGACAGACTCCACATGTTTACGTACACCTATACCGTGTGATGGATCGACGATAACAGGTAAATGTGTTTTGTCTTTTAAGATTGGAATGGCATTAATATCTAAGGTATTGCGGTAAGCTGTTTCGTAAGAACGAATGCCTCGCTCGCAAAGCATAATGCGTTCATTTCCGTTGGAGAAAATATATTCTGCTGCTTGTAATAATTCGTTGATCGTTCCAGAAATGCCCCGTTTAAGCATTACAGGTTTGTCTACTTTTCCTAGTGCATCCAAGAGGTTGAAGTTTTGTGAATTTCTTGCTCCGACTTGGTAGATATCAATATAGTCATGCATCGATTCGATTTGTTCAACCATCATTACTTCTGTAATAATTTTGATACCTGCAGCACTACATTTTTGATAGAATATTTTTAATCCATCAATTCCTAATCCTCTAAATGAGTAAGGAGAACTTCGTGGTTTATAGACACCACCACGCATTATTCGGATATTATTTTTGACCAAATGTGCTACTGTCGCTTCAATTTGTTCTTCCGACTCTATTGAACAAGGCCCGGCCATAATTTGAAAATTACCTGTACCGATTACTACACCATCACCGAGATCAATTTGGGTATCATTCACTTTCCATTTTTTGGATACCAATTTGTATGCATCACTTACTCTATGAATATCTCTGATACCTGGCATCGTTCCAATGGATCGAATATCGAATTCTTTCTTCCCCACTCCAATGATATAGTCTCCGTATTGAGTAGATACTTTATTTGTCTTATAATCTATTGTTGTTAGTTTTTTTTCTAACTGTCCTAATTGACTTTCTGATATTGTTTTTTCTAATTGAATTATCATGGCTTTTGTTTTTTTAAATGTTAATCAAAAGAACAGTCTTACTTCAAAACTGTTTCATTTTTCACCATACTGACGAAGCTGGCGATTGTTTCGTTAAGGTCATTCCCTTTTGCAAGTGCTCTAATAAAAGCGGAACCAATAATTGCTCCACTAGCATAAGTACAAGCAGTCCTAAACGTTTCATTATTGGATATACCAAAACCAATCAGTCTAGGGTTATTCAATTGCATTTGGTTGATTCGATTGAAATATGCTAATTGAGTTTCAGATATTCCTGTCTTAGCTCCTGTAATGGAAGAATTAGACACCATATATATAAAGCCTCTACTCAAGGCATCTATTTTTAGAATACGCTCTTCACTCGTTTGAGGTGTAATCAGAAAAACAATATTCATCCCAATGTCTTCAAACAAAGCCTTATAATCTTTTTCATAAACATCTAAAGGCATGTCTGGCAAGATTAATCCATCGACACCTACTGCTTTACACTTTCGCAAAAATGCTTCTTCGCCATATTGCATAACTTGATTGAAGTACCCCATCATAATCAGAGGCACTGAACTTTCTTTTCGAACTTGTTCGATTTGCTCAAATAATAAAGGAAGTGTCATTCCGTTTTCTAAGGCGACTTGTCCACTTTCTTGAATAGTTGGACCATCAGCCAAGGGATCAGAGTATGGCATGCCAATTTCGATTAAGTCAACCCCTGCTTTTTCGAGGGCTAGAATTATTTTCCCAGTAGCATCCAATTGTGGATAACCCGCAGTAAAGTAAATATTGAGTATGTCTTTTTTCTTGGTAGAAAAAAGTTGATGTAGCCTATCCATAGTTTTCAAAATGTTTGATGTATGTAGCAAGATCTTTGTCTCCCCTACCTGAAAGATTGATTACGATAATATCTTCTGATGAATACTTAATTTTATCTAGTGCGGCAAAAGCGTGCGCCGATTCCAAAGCAGGTATAATACCTTCTTGCTTAGACAAAAAGTAGGCTGCTTTTAGCGCCTCGTCGTCCGTAATACTAACCGCTTCTGCTCTACCTGTATCTATTAGATGAGCATGTAAAGGTCCAATACCAGGATAATCTAAACCTGCTGATAAGGAGTAAGGTTCTATAATTTGACCATCCTCCGTTTGCATTAATAAGGTACGACTTCCATGAATAATGCCCTTTGTTCCGAGTACACTCGTAGCCGCTGACTCTCCACTATGGATACCCATTCCTGCAGCTTCTACAGCAACTAATCGAACTTCTTTGTTTTCCATATAATGATAAAAAGCACCAGCAGCATTAGAGCCTCCTCCCACACAAGCAATAATCATTGAAGGATTTTCACTTCCCGTTTGTTCTTTTAACTGCCACTTCATTTCTTCGCTAATGACTGACTGAAAACGAGCAACCATATCAGGATATGGATGTGGTCCTACAACAGAACCAATAATATAGTGCGTGTCTTCTGGATTATTAATCCAATCCCGTATCGCTTCATTCGTTGCATCTTTTAGTGTTTTGGAACCACTGTTAGCAGGTACAACTTTTGCTCCTAACATGCGCATTCGTGATACATTTGGAGCTTGGCGCTCAATGTCTATTGCTCCCATATATACGATGCATTCAATCCCCATTAAGGCACAAACGGTAGCGGTCGCTACTCCGTGTTGCCCTGCGCCAGTTTCAGCAATGATTCGTTTTTTGCCTAATCGTTTGGCGACTAATATTTGCCCAATGGTATTATTGATTTTGTGCGCACCTGTATGGTTGAGGTCTTCTCTTTTGAGAAAGATATTGGTGTTATAATGTTTTGATAAACGCTTTGCTAAAAATAAAGGTGATGGGCGACCAACATAATCTTTGAGCAATGCTTGAAACTCTTTTTGAAAGCTCTCATCATAGATAAGATCAATATATAGATTGCGTAGTTCAGCTACATTAGGGTATAACATTTCAGGAATAAATGCACCACCGAACTCCCCGTAATAGCCTCTTTGATCAACTGTGTATTGCATCAATAAAGTTTTTTATTTTTTGAATATCTTTTAGAGCAGGCTTGATTTCAAATTTACTGTTGAGATCAAGACCTTTTAGATTTTTAAAATTTAATTCTTTTATAGCATCTGCATCTTTTTCGCCAATACCTCCACTTAAGAAAAAAGGTGTTTTGCCTTTATAAGCTTTTAGTAATTTCCAATCAAATGCAAAACCGTTTCCTCCTGGATTTTTTCCTTTCGTATCAAACAAAAAATAGTTACAGTAAAATTCGTAGCCTTTTGTATTGGCAAAAGAAAAATTTTCATCTACCGAAAATGCTTTAATCAAGTGTAAACCTGCTTGTCGTAATTGCTGGCAATAAAACAAATTTTCTTGTCCGTGTAACTGCACATAATCTAGTTGATGCGCTTTTGCTTTCTCCATAACAAAGTCAATCGAAGCATTGACAAATACACCAACTTTTGCTACACCTTTTCTGATTTTGATTCCTGATTTTCGGGTAACATTACGTGGTGACTTTTCATAAAAAATAAACCCCATGAGGTTAATCGGTAATTGTTCTAAAGCCTTAATATTTTTAGGGCTTTTCATACCGCATACTTTTACTTGCATACGAGTTGCTTTGAAGTTCCTTAATTTCTTTAATAAAAGTAGAACAGGCTTGAGCAGGGTTTGCTGTTTTCATAAAATGCTCACCAATCAAAAATCCTTGATAGCCAACATCTTTTAATTTAACAATGGAAGCAGCATCACTTATACCACTTTCTGAAATCCGAACGAATTCAGAGGGTATCGCTTTCGCCAATTCAATAGAAGTGTCGATACTTACTGTAAAAGTTTCGAGATCTCTATTATTTACTCCTACTACATCAACTTCCGTGCAAAGTTTATCTAATTGTCGAAGTGAATGCACCTCCATTAGTACTTCCATTCCCAAACTATGGGCTTTTTCGGCTAATGCTTTTAGTTGATTTTTTTCTAAACATTCTGCAATTAATAATACAGCATCTGCTCCAATAGATTTTGCTTCGATCAGTTGATACTCATCTATAATAAATTCTTTTCGAAGAATAGGGCAAAAGTTATACTTTCGGGCTTCTGTCAAATCCGAGTTTTTGCCACCAAAAAAAGTTTCATCTGTCAATACCGAAAGGGCTGAAGCACCTGCTTGCATATAGCCAATTGAGACTGCTTCTACTTGGGCATAAGGATTAATAGCTCCTTTAGAAGGAGAGCGTTTTTTGAACTCTGCAATAATCCCTAATTTATCTTTTCGCAATAAGTACTTTTTCAAAGATACTGATGGCGTATTGAAGTAAATGCTTTGTTCTAATAATGGAACAGGATATAGTGCTTTCCGTTGGGCTACTTCTTCCTTTTTCTTTGCGATAATCTTATCGAGTATATTCATTTTATGTTGTTTATTTTTAAAATTTATTAAATTGAATGATTATTAATTCATTCTATAGTGTAGAAATATACGAATCTAAAGCATAGAACTGTGAAGTAATATTTTTAGTTTTATATGGATAAAAAGATATTCTTTTAAACTTAAAACAATCCCAATTTTCGCTTCCCTACTCTCTGTTCCTCTTTATCCACAACCTGAGTTAATGAATAAATTAGTAATCAATAATTCCTTAATTTACTAATGCTTTTAATTGTTTTAGAGCCGCTCCACTTAATAATGATTCACGAGCTTCTGCAATAGAATCTGTTATTGATTGTTCTGGTTTTATACAATGAATACCCATTCCTGCATTTGCAGTAACAGCGTGATTCTGAGCTTCTGTACCATTTCCTTCTAGTACTGTCGTAAATATTTTTGCTGCACTTTCTACGGTATCGCCTCCATATAGAGCCGTTGGATCTAGTATTGGTTTTCCTATATCTAATGGAGATAAGAGGCGTTCTTCTTTACTCGTTTTAACTTTAAAATCTCCTGTCAACGAAATTTCATCGTAACCATCTAGCGCATGAACAATGGCAAATTGTTGCTGCCCTTGTTGGAAAATATATTGATACAAACGTGCTAATTCTAAACTAAACACGCCTACTAATTGATACGCTGGACGGCTTGGATTTACTAATGGTCCTAGCATATTGAAAAATGTTTTCACGCCTAATTGTCGACGGATTGGTGCTACTGCTTTCATCGCTGGATGAAATTTTGGCGCATGCAAAAAACAAATATTTGTTTTGTCTAATTGACTTTTAAGTACTTCTACATCATTCGTAAATTCGTAACCTAAATGTTCTAACACATTAGAAGAACCACAAGCGGAAGAGACTCCGTAATTGCCATGCTTTGCTACTTTGTATCCTGCGCCAGCTACTATGAAAGATGAAAGAGTCGATATATTAAAGGTATTTTTACCATCTCCTCCTGTGCCACACAAATCAATCGCTTTGACACCTTCCAAGTCGACAGGAACGCAAAGCTCTAGCAAAGCATCTCGAAATCCTTGCAACTCGTCTACGCTAATGGAACGCATCAAATAGACGGTCATAAAGGCTGCTATTTGTGCTTCATTGTATTTTCCTTCAGAGATGTTGACCAATATTTCTTTGGCTTTTTCTCTGCTAAGTTTTTTGTGTTCGAATAAATGTGTTAGAATCTTTTTCATTTGTTTATTTTTTTGAATCGATACCGCTTTGCTTTGAAAACGGAGACCAGCTCAACTTAGTTGAGACTCCGAGAATAATACTTCTCTACTCTCGCAGCACAGCAATTTCTTTTAAATGCCCCGCTTCAACTAAAAAGTTTTTGATGATTTGCATTCCGTGTTCTGTCATGACAGATTCGGGATGAAATTGGACGCCTTTCACGAGATATTCTTTGTGTCGTAAAGCCATGATTTCTCCGTTATCGGCTAAGGCTGTTATTTCTAAACAGTCTGGAAAATTTTCTTTTTTGACTACCCAAGAATGATAACGACCTGCTATAAAATTGAGCGGAACATCTTTAAATAAATCTTCCGATTCAGCGACTACTCTTATAGTCGTTGCTACGCCATGAAAAACCGTATCAAGGTTGTGTAATTCTCCCCCAAAGGCTTCGCCGATTGCTTGCTGTCCAAGGCAAACTCCAAAAATATTTTTGGAAGCTGCATACCGTTTAATTAATGCAGGCATTATTCCCGCTTCAGATGGCACACCTGGTCCAGGTGATAAAATAATTGTATCGTATTGGTCTACCTCATCAAGACTAATGGCATCATTTCTAAAAATATCGACTTTATGCCCAAGTAGTTCTTGAATGTATTGTACCAAATTGTAGGTAAACGAGTCGTAATTATCTAATACTAAAATCTTCATTATTTTATAAATTTTCTGCTTCTCGTAATGCTTTCGTTAATGCACCTAATTTATTGTTTACTTCTTGCAGTTCATTTTCTTCATTGCTAGCAACAACAATTCCTGCTCCAGCCTGATAGTGAAGCGTATTATTTTGGCTCATAAATGAACGAATGACAATTGCTTGATTCATATCTCCATTGAAACCAATCCACCCTATTGCTCCACCATAAAAAGCACGATTTTGATTTTCGTATTGGTTAATTAATTGAATGGCTTTGTACTTGGGAGCTCCAGAAAGCGTACCAGCAGGAAAGGTGTCTCCGAATACTTGAATAGGATTAGTAGCAGCGTCTAGAGTGCCTTCTACTTTTGAAACGAGGTGAATAACGTGGCTAAAAAATTGGACTTCTTTGAGTTGCTTTACCGTTACTTTTTTGGAATGTCGACCTAAGTCATTTCGAGCTAAATCGACCAACATAATATGCTCCGCATTTTCTTTTGGATCTTTGGTAAGTTCGATAGCTCTGCGTTGATCTTCGATATCATTACCTGTTCGTTTGTAGGTGCCTGCTATTGGATTAACGCTTGCCTTGTTATCACTAATGACCATTTGAGCTTCTGGCGATGAACCAAATATTTTGTAGCTGCCATAATCGAAATAAAACAAATATGGCGAAGGATTAATTGAACGCAATACTCTGTAAACATTAAAATCGTCTCCTTTAAAATCTTGCGTAAATTGTCTGGAAAAAACAATTTGAAAAACGTCTCCAATTTGGCAATGCTTTTTACCTGCTTGAACGAGTTCTTTAAATTCTTTGTCTGTCAAATTACTCTGCTCCTCCCCTTCTAGTTTAAAATTATAAACACCAAAGGTTTGGTTTTGGATAAGTGTTTCAATTCGTTCTAGAGATGCATTACTTCCTTCTGGCACATTTTCGAGAAGATACATTTCATCTTTATAGTGGTTGATACATATGACGTAACGGTAAAGACTATAATTAATATCGGGCAAATTAATTTTACGCTTTTCTGTATCAAACTCTAAAGAATCAAAATATTGAATAGCATCAAAACTTGTGTGCCCGAAAAAACCATTGACGCCCTTATAATCTGCAACTTCTTCTACCTCAAATTGTTGAATAAAATCATAGAACAACTGGGAAACTTCTTCCTTATTGATACTTCGTTTTTCTTTTGTTCCATCAACTTTAGAGATTTGTAGTTCAGAAGCTTCTAGCTTGAATGTAGCAATTGGTTCTATACCTATAAATGAAAAACAATTTTCTTTGGATTGAAAATCAGTACTCTCTAATAAAACGGTACTCCCAAAATGATCCCTCACCTTTAGGTATAAACTAACAGGAGTAGCGGTATCAGCTAAGTAACGCTTAGCATAAACTTTTATCTTGGTTTTTGTTTGTGTATTGAAGCTTTTGACTTCCATATATTAAAGTATTTTATAATTTATTTTTAAGCAAAAGTGTTGAATAAAAACAAAAGCGGCTTGCCGAGTGATCGACAAGCCGCTTTGGATTTATACAATAGATAGCAGGCATCAACTCACTCGATTTGATTTAGTTAAGCACCACCACCAATTTGTAGTATGGATGTTTCTATTCATTTTAATTTAGCTGTTAAGTCTCAAATATATGTTTATTTTTAGGTAGGATGCAAGTATTCTCTTTAATTTTTTTTAATTTTTTTCTACTCCATTTACACTTATGACGAAATCTTTGGATTTTTCTTTCACGTTATTTAGGAGTCTCCAATATTCGTTGTATCCTGTTTTAGAGGTATTTAACGGAATGACTTGAAGTTGATAATCACCAGAGAAATAAAGTGTTAGACCTCCGATTTCGTCAGCTTCTATTTTTTCGACTAGTAAATTATTATTCGCAATAAGTCCTCTAAATTCAGTATCTCTTAAGTTGCCTTTTTCGTAATCAAAGTTTTCTGAAAATTTCTCTCCTTTTTTCGGTTCGTACAAATCATTGCTGGCAATAAGCATTTTATTAGCCCTAATGATTCGCCATTCACATTGTACATGCAAACTGAATTCGCCAACATCTACCTTTCCTATTTTCGTCATTTTTCGGTAAGAACCAAATTTCAAACCTTCCATATTAGCAGCACGAGCAGTGCCTGATAATTCTAATCCGATGAGTGCTTTTAATTTGCTTTCTATCTTTTCTTTAAGCATTAATGTAGTATTTTATAAACCAATTCTTTCATCAATTGTCCATCAGGAGTACTATCTCGGTCTACCCCTTTTGATTTTAGATCGTATTCTTTTAGTAATCCAATAATTTGCTTCGATTTGGAAAGGTCGTAATTGCGTGCAGCCATCTTGTATTCTTTTACAAAATATTCAGAACGTGTTCCTAGCGCTGTCGCCAATTCTCGATCACTGATATTTTTCAAGAAATGAGTCATATAAATTTTACTAAAATAATTGTATAAAGACCCAACCACCATTACTAATGGTCCTTTTTTCGGATTCGCAATAAAGTAATTAATAATTCGGTTGGCTTTTAAGATATTTTTTTGTCCCATCGCTTTTTGCAACTCGAATACATTATAGTCTTTACTGATTCCGATATTATCTTGCACTAGCTTTTCATCTACTTTTGTTCCTTCAGGTAAATTGATTGCTAATTTGTCTAACTCATTAGCGACTTTAGATAAATTGACGCCTAAATATTCTGCGATCAGATTAGCTGCATTAGAATTGATACTTAGTTTTTTATCTTTCAAATAGTTGACTACCCAATCTGCCACTTGATTGTCATACAATTTCTTTGATTCGAAAAGTAAGGCATTGGATTTGACGGATTTCGCAAACTTTGTGCGAGCATCAAATTTTTTATGCTTGTAGCAAATAACTAAAATAGTGGTTGGAACTGCTTTTTCGATGTAAGGTTGCAAATCTTTTAGGGTTCTCATTTCTTGTGCTTCTTTGAGCACAACTACTTGATGAGAAGCCATCATAGGATAACGACTAGCAGTATCTATAACTGTTTTTGATTCGCATTCTTTGCCGTATAAAATGCTTTGGTTAAACGACTTCTCGCCTTCGCTTAATACATTCTTTTCGATAAAATCAGAAATGGCATCGATATAGTAAGGTTCGCTACCGTGCAGGAAGTAGACGGGGCGATATTTTTTTGCTTTTAATTCTTTTATGATGTCTTTGTATGTCAAGAGAATAGTCGTTTTATGTTTTTGCAATAATACGAAATTTTCCTTGAACTACAGATGGGTAGGAAGTAGTGAACATAAAAATAAAAGTGAAAAGCTAAATTTTAATTTTTCACTTTCATTTTGATTTTCATTATGTTAGACATTTTCTAGCAGCAGATCTTTCACCGCTTCGATCCATTTCGGGTGATCATTGAGGCTTTCGACCAAATCAAGCGTATGACCGCCTTTTTCCTCAAACAATTCTTGGTATTCGTCTGTTACTTCGACTGTTGTTTCTAAACAATCACTGACGAATGCCGGACAAAAAACAAGCATACGCTTTGCTCCTTTTGCTGCTTGTTCTTCAATAATGTCACTTGTATATGGTTGAATCCAAGGGTCTCGACCTAAGCGAGATTGATAACAAATAGTATAATTTTCTTTTGGAATGCCTAACTCTTCTACTATAGCACGAGTCGTCGCATTACAATGTGCTTTATAGCACAGTTTATTTTTAGAACTAACCGTATCGCAACAGCCGTCTTTCATACAATGGTTGCAGGTGTCTCCTTTCAGGATATGACGTTCGGGTAAACCGTGATAACTAAATAAAATATGATCATAACCCTCGATATCATATTTACTACGAGCTCGTTCGGCAAAAATCTCAATCATAGGCTTGTAATCATAAAAGCTATCTATGATTTTGCATTCTGGTATATACCAATTTTTAGACAAGACTCGCATTACTTCTTCTTGTACCGAACCTGTTGATGCAGAAGCATATTGAGGAAACAAGGGTAATACGACTAAACGTTCGATGTCTTGCTTCATTAAGGTATCAATAGCATCAGTAATAGACGGATTTTGGTAACGCATTGCTAGTTCTACTGCATAATCATCTCCTAACAATTTTTGAACGCCCTCGGCTAAACGATAGCCATATACTTTCAAAGGTGAGCCTTCTTCCATCCATAATTGTTGATAGCCTTTCGATGCCTCAACTGCTCGGAAAGGTAAATAAGGAGGAATAATAAGATTCCGAACAAAGCCCACATCTATTACTCTTGGATCTGCCAAAAACTGTTTCAAATAGCGATATACTGCTTTTCTTGTTGGTGCATCAGGTGTTCCTAAATTTACTAATAAAATACCTGTTTTTCCTTTTACTGCCATAATCTTATTTGATTTTCTAAAACTACCTTCTTTGTTAACGTACTACTTCAAACTTTGTTCATTATTACAAAGGTAAAACAAGAAAGATAAAGAGATGTTTAATCTGTGTAAAAATTTAATGGAAACTTCATGTGTAGAATTAAAATAAAAGTGAAAATAAAAATTAAAAGTTCTAGTTTTCATTTTTATCTAAACTTTCATTTTAATTGAGCAAAGCACTTATTTTTTTATTTAACTTTACGCTCAAATTACAGAATATGCAAAAACCTTTGATTTTAGTCACCAATGATGACGGAATGCTTGCCCCTGGTATTCGAGCATTAGTAGAAGTAGCAAAAACATTTGGAGAAGTTGTGGTTGTCGCACCCGATTCGCCACAATCTGCAAAAGGGCACGCCATAACAATTACCGAACCTTTACGGTTAAGTAAGGTACAAATATTTGAGGGAGTAGATGCCTACGAGTGCTCAGGCACCCCTGTTGATTGTGTAAAACTGGCTAAGCACATTGTCCTAAAAGGCAGAAAACCTGACCTTTGTGTTTCGGGTATCAACCATGGTTCGAATGCAGCCATAAATATCATTTACTCTGGAACAATGTCTGCAGCAATGGAGGCTTCTTTGGAAGGTATTGATTCTATTGGTTTTTCTTTGCTTGACCATTCGAAAGATGCAAATTTTGAAGGTTCCAAAAAATATGCACATGCGATCATTGATTTTGTCCTAAAAAATGGCATGCAAGATGGGAATTTACTCAATGTCAATATTCCCAATATTTCAGCGGACGAAATAAAGGGCGTAAAAGTATGCCGCCAAGCAGAAGCCCATTGGGTAGAAGGTTTTATAGAAGGTTTAGACCCTCATGGTCAAAAATATTATTGGCTTACTGGTGATTTTGTCAATACGGATAATGATGAAGGTACCGATATCTGGGCTTTAGATAATGGCTATGTTTCTATCGTTCCTTCTTCACATGATTTGACCAACTATAAAGCGATTGATTCGTTTAAATCAATTGAACAAAATATTTAAAGATGTTTGAAAAAGATTCTATTATACTTGGTGTTATAGCAGGATTAGTTGTTCCTTTTATTGGTTATGCTACTTGGATGCTACTTTTTGAACAATTTACAGAATGGGGCATTATGAGTGCCGATGGTTTTTCGACTAATTGGCGAGAACGCACTATTGCTCTTTTGGCGATTGCGATGAACCTCATTCCTTTTTCTTATTTCAATAGAAAAAAACATATTAATACGCTTCGTGGTATTATTTTTCCGACGATTGCTTTTGCGGCTGCTTGGATGTTCTTTTTTGGTTATAAGCTTGTTAGTGGTGGTTAGGTATTTTCAAGACATTAAAAAGTACTATTGAAAAATAGATAAAGTGCTTCGATCTCATTTAGCATAATGCAAAAGGTGCTGTTACAAACAGCGAAATAATCAAGCGAAGTTTGAAACTTCGCTCAGCGGATAAAAGTTTTTGAAAAAAATGAAATACTATATCATTGCTGGTGAAGCTTCTGGTGATTTACATGGTTCCAACTTAATCAAAGCATTGAGAGTAGAAGACTCTAGTGCCGATATTCGTATTTGGGGTGGTGACTTGATGCAGCAGGCAGGTGGTGATTTGGTCAAGCACTACAAAGACTTAGCCTTTATGGGGTTTGTAGAAGTCGTTAAAAATCTAAAAACGATTTTAGGAAATATTCGTTTTTGCAAAGAAGACATTCAAGCATTCGACCCTGATGTACTTATTTTTATTGATTACCCTGGGTTCAATTTGCGCATTGCTAAATGGGCAAAGCAGCAAGGTTATAAATGTTTCTATTATATCTCTCCACAAATTTGGGCTTGGCATACTAGTCGAGTACATCAGATCAAAAAGAATGTAGATCGGATGTTTGTCATCCTACCTTTCGAAAGGGCATTTTATCAAAAATATGATTACGAGGTCGATTATGTTGGGCATCCGCTTCTAGATGTAGTACGTACCTATCGGATGGAAGAACGTTTTTTTACGCAAAACAAACTGAGTAACAAACCCATCATTGCCCTACTCCCTGGTAGTCGAAAACAAGAAATCGCTAAAATGCTCAAAGGGATGCTTAGCATTATGAAAGACTTCGACGATTACCAATTTGTGATTGCTGGAGCACCTTCTATGCCATTGGAGTTTTATGAAGAAATTCTTCAACTTAATAATGATGAGCTCCCCTATCGACCTCCTGTTTTGCATAATCAAACGTATGATTTACTCCAACATGCCAAAGCTGCTTTAGTCACTTCTGGTACAGCTACTTTAGAAACAGCACTATTTAATGTCCCTCAAGTGGTTTGCTACAAAGGAAGTCCTATTTCCTATTTTATCGCTAAACGACTAGTCGATCTCAAATATATTTCCTTAGTCAATCTAATCGTTGATCGTCCCGTCATTAAAGAACTCATCCAAGATGATTTCAACACGCACAATCTTCGCCAAGAACTCGCCAAGCTTTTGCATCCTTCTACTGTTTATCCAATCTTCCAAGGCTACAAAAAATTGAATGCAACGATTGGGGATGCTGGCGCTTCTCGTCGTACGGCAGAGTTGATGGTCTCGTATTTGAGGGAAGCATAAAATTACTCCTTCACGATTTTAATTTGAGATAAACGTTCTGCACCTTTTATTTCTAGAAAATAAACGCCTGCTGCTAAAGCTGAAAGATCGATACTAAAAGCTGAACGATTTGTAAAGCTCTGCTGTAAAACAACTTGCCCATTTGTACTGAGTACTTGTACTTCTACTTCTTGCTCCATATCCGTAAGTTCCACAAAGAGTTGTTTTTGTGTAGGAATAGGATGCACTTTTATGTTTTCAAAAGGTAACTTTTCTATTGCAGTAGTTGTACAATTTGATCCTTCGTTTATGGTAATAAAATCAGAAAGGAGTTGGGTTTCAGATTGTCCTTGATCATCTGTAACGGTCAAACTTACATCGTAAGTACCTGCTTGCGCATATTCTACTGAGGGTTCGGCATCAGCAGAAAATTCTGGTGTACCGCCTTCAAATATCCATTCGTAACTGACATTACCTGGTGCATGGGTGCTGTTTTGAATAAAGTCGATTGGAAAACCACAAAACCAACTATTACTTTGTATTGCAAAATTAGCCACAGGGCTTGATGTTTCATAAAGGTCATGTTCCCAGACTCCACGAGAGGTTCCTATCCTCAATTTTCCTTTATTGGGTACTGTAAAAATATTTCGGATGTATCCGAATGTTGGTAAACCACTTCCTAATTCTTCCCATTGAGGCATATCGTTATTGCGATACCAAACACCTGAACTACCTGCAAATGCTAAATAAATTCCTCCTTCAGTTCCTGCTTGATAAGCAATTTGAGAAACGGGTGTTAAAGGGAGATTATCGGTTGTTATATTTTCATAAGTATCACCGCCATCTGTTGATCTTAAAATTTTGGCTGTATTTTGCCAATTGCCATAGGCTGCCCAAAGTTCGTTTTCATCTTTACCTACTACAATGTCTAGCAGATTGCTTTGTGCAGATGATTCACTTGCTGTTGGTGTTACACCAGTCCAATTGATGCCTCCATCTATTGTTTTTTGGATAGAACCGTTTTCCAATAAGACATACAATACATCAGGATTATCGGGTGCAATTCTGACAACTCTAATGTTTGTATTAAATGTATTGACTGTAGTAAACAATAAAAAATTGTTATCTGTTTTTCTCAATTCATTGTCTTGAACAACATAAGCTCTAGGATGTAGAAAAGGATGAAATGGAATTTGATTTAAGTCGATATCGTCATTGATAGAAACATCGCTGATGAAATTATTATTGGCATCTAATTGAGCTTTAAACTGGTAATCAATAGCTCGATCAAAAAACACCCATTCCTCATTAGAGGAATTGATCGAGACATCACTCGCATCACCACCTCCTACAGAAAGCCAACCGTTTTCGCCATCGAATCGTCTAATTTTAGTTGGACCATGATCACAACCTACTGCAATCAAATCTGTACGAGTTGAGCTAGAGAATCCCCATAAATCTATCGCACAAATCTCTCTGCCGATATCACTTGAAACCGTAGCCATTCCATCTTTTGAGATAGCCAAACCACCATCAGAACCGATCAAAACTAAATCTCCTTGTACATCTATTGAGCGCACATCAGGGTGTACATATTTGGGACAACCAGAATAGCCACTTGTTTGATCTACAAAACTTAGTCCTCCGTTGACTGATTTTGTAATGGCACTTGCAAAATAAAATCCGCCATACATTTCATTATCATTTGCTGGATTAATGGCAAAAGCCTCTAAGCTATTTACATCTGTACCAAAGCTAACAACTGAAGTATTTATGAGACTTCTATTGAGTAATTGACCATCATTTTGAAATTGGTATAAACTATCGTAAGTAAATAAAGAGTGTACATAAAATTTATTTGGTTGCCCTTCTAGAGTTTGAAGCACTAAATTATTAGGCAAGGTTCTACCCAAATCTGAATTCAAATCAACAAGTGCTTGGAAGCTTAGACCACCATCTGTTGAGGTATAAATTTCGGGTTCATTTTGAGCATTCCACACTCCAAGATAGTAGACCTCTGGATTATTTTCTGCTCGTTCTAGTCCGAAAAAATTATAGGTACGTTCGTAAATACCAAAGGTAGAATTATTGCTATACTGATTTGTAAACTGGTGATTAGCTCCACCGTTAGAGTTATCAAAAACAACCGTCCATGTATTTCCGCTATCAGATGAACGGAATAACTGACGACCAAAAGTGGCTAAGACTACTGCCGAATCAACAGGTGACAAGGCTATATAATAAGACCGTATATCTCCTGCGTCTTCTCGATTCAACTCAGGACAAATTGACCAAGAAAGTCCAGCATCATTACTTTTGAGCAAAGCGTATTCTGTAGCAGCATAGACTAAGTTTCCGTCAACTGCACTTGCTTCTATTTCGCCATAATACAAATCTCTATTGGCGTACGTATTGGTACCATTCGGGATATGGCTATCTGTTAATTCCCAAGTATCTCCCTGATCTTGGCTCACCCACAGTCCACCGTAGGAGAATCCTGCAAATAAATTGCTGGTATTGTAGGGATTGATATACACTCGATCACAAAAACCGCCAGAAAGATTAGAAGAAGTACCGCATTGAGTTCTTTCGCCAAAATTAGGCCCAAGTAATTTCCATGTACCTGTGTTTAAGGCAGCTCCTCCATTTTCTTTAGCTTGATGCTTTTTCGCTTTCAAAAATGCTTTTGGATGATAGGGTCTTGGAATGTGATTTCCTTCCTCATCTATGCTTAGCCTTGCATCTTCTATCCATCTTCTAAATATATTTCTCCACTTACTTTCCTCATTGCCATGCTCTTCGAAATAAGCTTGATAGGCTGCTTGCGCTACAAAAACATTAGGAGAACTTGAAAGCATCTCTTGACACCAAACTGTATTCGAATGATCTATTGGAACGAATGTTTCGTTTTGGTATTCTTGAGAAAAGCAATGAACATAAATTATACATTGAATGATTACTAAGGAAAGAATTTTGACTAGCTTCTTCATAATTATCTTTTTTTAGAAAATTAAATTTCTATCAAAGTTAATTAAAAAAAGGAAAGTTAAATGATTGATTTTCGTCTGCTACCAGCCAAAAACGCTGAACATCTTGATAGACATTCAGCGTTTTAATTTTATATCGTAGGTAAACGAGTTACTATTTTTTGGTTTCTGTTTTTTTAGACGCAGCTTTCTTTTTAGGAGCAGCTTTTTTACGTGTCTTTTTCTTGAACGCATCAGGAATTTCTGCTTCGACGATTGCTTTGAATTCATCGAGTGTCATTTCTTTCGCCTCTTCGGTTGTTACTCGCTTGCCATCATCCTTTTTAGGAATTTTGATACTCTTCTTTTTGAAACGGATGAAGGGTCCCCAACGACCATTTTCGACCGTCATCTTTAAATCATCGAAACGGTGAACATAACGATTGGCCTCTTTTTCAATTTTTGCCTCGATCAGTTCCGTCATTTCTGCTACACTAATCGTTTCAGGATCAAACCGACGTGGGATATTCACAAAGAAATCATTCCACTTTAAGAATGGACCAAAACGACCTTTCCCTTTTGTAACGGGTTTTCCATCATAGGTCATAATAGGTCTATCTGCTTCTTTCTTTTCTTCGATCAATTCGATTGCACGTTCTTTCGGAAGGACTAAAGCATCTTCGCCTCTTGGAATCGAGATAAATGCTTCTCCCCATTTTACGTAAGGACCAAAACGACCAGCTCCTATAGTAACAGGTAAATCGTCGTAGGTACCTAGGTCTCTTGGCAATTGGAATAAATCCATTGCCTCTTCCATCGTAATGGTTTCGATAGACATACCATGACGAAGATTCGCATACTTCGGTTTTTCGTCTTCTGCTAGTTCTTCTGCTTTTCCAATTTGAGCAACAGGACCAAAACGAGACATTCGAACCAATAAGGTTCTACCAGATTCAGGATCTTTACCGAGAATACGTTCACCACTAGCACGTTCAGCATTTTCAAGGGTATCGACAACATGAGAATGAAATGGAATATAAAAATCGTTCAACATTTTCGTCCATTCCTCTGATCCCATTGCGATGCTATCAAAGCGCTTTTCGATATTGGCTGTAAAGCCATAGTCCATAATATCATCAAAATGACTTCCTAAGAAATCACTTACTACTTTTGCAATATCACTAGAGAACAATCTATTTTTTACGGCACCGACGTTTTCGGTAATCGAGTTTTTTTCGACTGCTCCACCTTTTAATTTATATAATGTAAATTCTTTTGGTGTTCCTTCACGCGTTTCTTTCGTTACATAACCTCTAGACTCTTCCATGATTTTACCAATCGTAGGAGCATATGTAGACGGACGACCAATACCAAGTTCTTCCAGTTTTTTCACCAAACTAGCCTCTGTATATCGAGCAGGAGCACGTGTGTAACGCTCTAAGGCAGTCATTTCATTGAGATTCAGCATCTGCCCAACACTTAGTGGAGGTAAAATTCCTTTTTCTTCTGTATCATCCTCATCATCTTCTTTTACTTCCAAGTACACTTTTAAGAAACCATCAAACTTGAGCACCTCTCCTTCTGCTTTCATCGTTTTATCAGGAACATTAGAAATACCGATTTCAACCGTCGTTTTTTCTAATTGAGCGGCTGCCATTTGAGAAGCAATCGTACGTTTCCAAATCAGCTCATATAAGCGTTGAGTGTCACGATCTTCCGTTACGACTTTTCGGTCGATATAAGTAGGACGAATAGCTTCGTGCGCTTCTTGCGCATTGGCTTTCTTACTTTTATATTGTCTTGTTTCTAAATACTCTGTGCCGTAGCTACTTTCAATTTCTTGAGCGATAGCTGCAAGAGCAGTTTCACTAATTGTTGTAGAATCGGTACGCATATATGTTATAAAACCTTGTTCGTACAACCGCTGTGCATTTGACATTGTTCGTTTTACACCAAAGCCCAAACGTCTACTCGCTTCTTGTTGTAGAGTAGATGTAGTGAAAGGAGCAGTTGGTTTACGTTTTAAAGGTTTTACACGAATATCATTAATTTTGAATTCTCCTGTTCTACACTTTTCCAAGAAACCTTGTGCTTCTCCTTCGTTTTCGTATCGTTGTGGCAATTCTGCTTTTAGCGCCACCATTTTCCCTTTTTCGTTTTTGACATCAAAAATGGCTGCAACCTTATAATAAGGTGTTGGTTGAAATTCTTGAATTTGGCGCTCACGCTCTACAATAAGCTTTACAGCTACCGATTGAACACGTCCTGCAGATAATTTGCCTCTAACCTTTTTCCATAATAATTCAGACAGTTCAAAACCAACAAGACGATCTAAAACCCGACGAGCTTGCTGAGCATTTACTAAATCTATATTAACAGTACGAGGGTTTTGAACAGCTTTTTGGATGGCTGGAGCAGTAATTTCTCTAAAGACAATACGCTTAGTCTTTTCTTTATCTAAGCCTAATACTTCGCACAAATGCCAAGAGATAGCCTCTCCTTCTCGATCCTCATCCGTCGCTAACCAAATCTCTTCAGATTTCTTTGCAAGCTCTTTTAAGTCTTTAACGACTTTCGTTTTTTCAGGAGAAACAACATACTTTAGAGTGAAGTTGTTTTCAACATCCACTGCTTTGGTTCCTTTATCTAAATCACGAACGTGTCCAAAGCTTGAGGTTACTTTGAAATCCTTTCCAAGTATTTTTTCGATTGTCTTTGCCTTTGCAGGCGACTCCACTATTAATAAATTTTTAGCCATAATTTAGCTTGTAGTTTCACTATTTTAAGTTTGGAAAACGGTTTACATTGCCTTGATGGGTTGCAAAATTAATGCTAATTTTCGGTGCTTGTCAAGATAGTCCCAATAATTTTTCAGCATTAATGGCTTGCAAAAGTAAAAATTTTGAGGAATGTTTAAAGCATTTCTAAGGTCGTTAATAATTAATTTTTTATTTCACGCCTGTATTTGCTGACAGTTAAACGATCAAGAAAACTGATTTGAGAAGAAAAAATGGGTAAGAATAATTTATACTATGTCCGCCCAATATTAGGTTTTAAGATCATCATTAAGAACAATGTCTTAAACCCTAAAAGCATTAATCTTTGGGTAATCCTAAAACTAGTTAGGTTTAAGTATAAAGCAGGCTAGCAATGGGGCTAAAGTAATATGTGATAATAAGTTATTGTAGCAATAAAACAAAAGGAAACTAACAAATAGAACCAGGACATCGTTTACAGCGCTTCCCTTTCTTATATTTTTTACAACATTTCTTTTTTAATTTTTTGCCTTCAATAATCGGCAAAGCAAAGGGTAGATAAAATCTCTTATCTGGCGAAATTTCTGATGTATTTTTATTAGAAAGTACACTCATAACGATTCGTTTTGTGGTTATTATAGTACAAATATATATTTATTTGGATTAAGTCCAAATAAAATTAACTATTTTTTATCAACATATGCTCATTTTCTATAATTTTTAGA
>JAHDIP010000086.1:0-11013 GCA_020630735.1 Saprospiraceae bacterium
TAGCTGTTGATGTTTTGAGATTTCCAAAAGGGATGTATTTTGTAGAGCTTACTTTTGTTGATGGTACAGCAGTCGTGCGGAAATTTATTAAGAACTAAATAATACATTGCTGGTAACGGCACCTATTAATGCATAATGAAGCCCCTATGGTTAAAATTCTATAGGGGCTTCATTATGTGTTTAATAATAAAATAATTACTGGGATTCAATAGAGCTAATTAAAGCTAATAAAGAAGAATTTACCAGACAGCTCCAAGAAAATAATAAACAAAAAAACGGGCTACAATAATTTACATGGTGATGATTCAGTCTAGTAGAAAAACAACTGCATTTAATGTAGCTGTTTTACCAAAAAAGGTGAACCTAATTTATTTAGATTCACCTTTACCTTTCGGAATTATAATAAGCTATTTTTAGTTATGCGTTTTGCTTAATTTTTCCCAATTCTTGTTTGCTGTCGTGACTAACTTTTTATGGTCATTTTCGTTTAACCATAATTGTTGAGCATCCAATTCTAAATTGTAGAGATACAAGAAATACTTTCCATCTTTGCTTATAAATTTATTAGGGTCGGTACGGAACTTTGCGCCAGCATAAATTCCAAAAGCACAAAACCCACCATACTCAGGTAAATACTTTTCAGGATTGCTATCGAAAGTTGCTTTTTGTTCTGTTGAAGTAAAGTAATAAACTATTTTTTTATATTCCGATTTGAATTCCTTTACACCCTTTTGAGCCAAACCCAAATCAGCATAAGAAACAGGACTGTATCCTTGTAAAGCGATGTTACTATTGTCGATGTTATTTGCTTTGTTATCTTGAGCAAAAAGATTAAAAGAAATGAATGAAAATAAAGCGATTAAAATTATTGATTGTTTCATTATTTTATAATTTAAATGATTGAATTTGTTAAATAAATTGAAGGCTACGGTTTAGGCTTGAAAGTACTCTTCAGTAGTTACCTTTCCTTCTTCGTTCCAAACTCTTCGAATGATTTCATGCCATAGAATTTTACTACCATCTTTCATGTCAAAGTCAAAGGTAAATTCTGAGGCCGAAAGATTGTTGTCAACTATAGTATGGTGGTGCTTAATACCATTTACTTTTGCAATAGAACCAACAAAACCTTCCATCTTTTCTACCATTTCATTTTTTCCAGAAGTCTTAATGTCATTATAGTCGGCAGTAGTTGCATTATCTGCAAAGAAATTTTTTACAGCATCAACAATGGCACCTTTTGTTACCATTGCATCCATTTGTAGTGCTTGATTTTTAATATTCATCTTACATTAATTTTATGTTTAAAAATTCGTCTTACTTTATGAAGACTGATTAATTACAATGCAAATATGCAGTGCTTTCCAAGCAAGTTGAGTACAAAAAAGTCCCTTTGAATTGTACTTTTTAATTTTTTTAGAAAAATAAAGAAGGGGATAGGTGTGGAATAAAATACTTTATAAAACCTATTCTTTCGTTTGTAATTGTCTGTATTCTAGTGGAGTAAAAGAGGTGTGGTGTTTAAAAAAAGAAGAAAAATGATTGGCTTCTTCAAAGCCTAATTCGTAGGCAATCTCTTTGATCTTAATATCAGTTTGAAGAAGGAATTTTGCAGTGTTAATTAATTCTTGTCGAATCAGTTGACCTAAAGTTATATTGAGTTTGTCCTTCACCTTTCTAGATAAGGTCTTGATAGACACATTCATTTTAGTGGCATAAAAATCTATAGCACGTTGTTCCTTATGATGTGCTTCCAGCAATTGATATAACTCAGGCAAAAAAGTATCTCTATTTTCGTAGTTAAGTGCTTCTCTAAATTTGCTGGGACTTTTGCCCGTAACGTTACTAAAAGCTCTATTAAAATAGGCAGGATCTTTAAACCCAAATTCATAGGCAATTTCCTTAATGCTTTTTTCGGTGAATGCAATTTCTTTTTTACTTTCCAAAAATCTTTTTTGTCCCAATACCGATTTGACAGAGAGACCTATTTTGGATTTGAACAAGGCTTGAGCATCGTAGCCTTGAATACCTATGATTTTAGAAATCTTTTCGTTCGTTAAATGATTTTTGTATTGTTGGTCAATGATGTCTTTTATGTCAAAAATGATATGGTATTCATCTTGATTAGCATGAAAAGGATTTTGCCAATACCATTGCTCAGAAGACACGTCGATGATATCACTAGACTGCTTTGAAAAAACAGAACTATTGAGGTATTTTTGGCAAGTAGCACATTCATTAAAATTGATATATCCTAATGCAACCAAATGTTTAAAGAGTACTCTTACATCTTTGTTGCGGAATACAACCTCATCATTAAATTCTATTTTTCGAACGATAAAATTTTCAGATAAGAATTTGATATATTGACCTTTTTCTAAGAAGATAAGTTTGTCTCTCCAATCATGGTAATTCTTGAAGTCTACTTGAATACCTCCATTGCCCTCCAAAATGTGGAACATCGTATATTTTTCAATTAAATATACTTTGTTTAACTCGGGTTGGATTTTACTTACCATTTATTTCTTTTGGGGGATATAAAATAAATCAATAGAACTATTCCTGTTCTTCATGAGGTTCATTAAGTATTGTACCACAATATTTACAATACTCAGCATCCATATCGTGACCATCCATGCTACAATTACGGCAAGCTTGGGTAGATATTTCTTCATCATTTTCAGTCGCATTAATAATTTCTGCTGAGATAATACCTGTAGGAACAGCAATAACCGCATAACCCATAATCATTACGATAGCTGCCAAAAATTGTCCTAAAGGAGTAGTGGGGGCAATATCACCATAACCGACAGTGGTCAAGGTAACGATAGCCCAATAGATACTTCTAGGAATACTTGTGAAAGCAGAATTTTGTTCACTCTCTATAAGGTACATGATAGAGCCGATTACAGTGACACTTAGTAAGATAAAAACAACAAAGACGGTAAGTTTTGCCTGACTAGCACGAAGAGAGTTAATAATAATAGAGCTTTGTTTTAGAAATTTTGCTAGTTTGAAAATCCTAAAGACCCGAAGGAGGCGTAGCGCTCGAATAGCCAAGAGGTATTGTGAATTTACTAAGAAAAAACTCAAATAAGTGGGAATAATCGCTAGTAAATCAATAATACCAAAAAAACTAGTTGCATACTTGGAAGGGCTGTGTACGCAGTATAGCCGCAATCCATATTCAATTGTAAAGAATATCGTAAAAATCCACTCTAAAGTAAGAAAGATACTATGATAACGATCATGTAGATCCGCTATACTCTCTAGCATTACGACAAGAACACTAGCTATAATAAAAATTAAGAGCGAAACATCAAAAAATTTACCCATTGGGGTATCTGCCTCAAAGATAATTTCATGTATTCGTTCTTTAATAGGACTTAATTCCGTTTTATCACTATTGGGCATTTTGCTAAAAATTTTTGCAAAAGTAAGGATTCTGAATGAAAATTATATAGCTCAACTGGTTAAACCTTTTTTAGGAACATAAAGATTCTATTAATACATAGAAAATGATATTTAATTAAATTTTAATGTAAAGTATTCGAAAACTAAATTTTAATCCTATCTTAGAGTTCCCTTTCAAAATTATTGCACTTTTGGGCTGTAGTTGATAATACTACATACTTCAATGAATGTATCAATGTTCCAAATACTAAAAATTAAAACATGATTAAAGCTGCTATTGTAGAGGACGAAATCAAAGGCCTAAATAACCTTAAAAATCTATTAAAAGACAATTGTCCAGATGTAAAAGTAATCGCTGAAGCTTCTAGTATCGAAGAAGCCCTAAAGGTGTTTAAGAAACCAAACTTTAAGGTTGACGTTGCTTTTTTGGATATTGATTTGCCAGATGGTACTGTCTTTCAAATGATTAACCAGCTTGGTGATATCAAATTTGATATCATTTTTGTTACGGCTTTTGAAAAATTTGCCATCAAAGCTTGCCAATATAGCTCTATTGGTTATGTCTTAAAACCTATTGATCCTGATATCCTAAAGGATGCCGTGGAACGTATTGATCCAGGAAAAACAAACAAAGTGACAAAAAGACTCGACGTTTTCAATAAACATTATAACCATCCGAATGCTTTCGAAAAAATGAGCATTTCTGCACTTGATGGGCTCTATTTTATCAATATCAAAGATATTATTCGCTGCGAAGCCGAAGATAATTATACTCATATTCACCTCCGTAATGGAGATAAAATCACTGCTTCAAGAACGATAAAGTACTACGAAGAATTATTGTCAGGGATCAATTTTTATCGAGTACACAAAAGCCATTTGATCAATCTGAACTATATGATGAAGTTTGTGAAGGGCGATGGAGGATATTTAGTGATGGATGATGCTAAAAAAATAGAAGTATCTCGCCGTCGTCGTCCTGCTTTTATGGAACAAATGCGTAGATTACAGGAAGGCATTTAGTGCGAAGTAAGTAAGTACGTTTTTTGGAGCTTGAAATATTAACGAATACATATGTTGATGGTTTGTAATGTGTTGATTATTAGGTCTTACTATAAAAAAGCTTCAAATACCTAAAAATTAGACGATTAATTATAAAAACATATTCTGGCATAGAAAAAAAGAGGGTTTCATTGCCAGTTAAACAATAAATTTGTATATTTAAGTCTAAGTTTTAAGGAAATTTTCCCGAACGATATTTTTTCATGTTCAAACAAACAACTATGGGAAACGATAAAAAAACAAATACGTTAAATCTAGGCGATATTCAAGATTCTTTTCTAGATGATGTTCAAATCGTAAATAACGACGAAATGAGTAAACTTTGGGGTGGTAGAAAACGCATGACAAAGTTCAACCCTTGTGGTTCTATACTTCCACAATAAGTAGGTACTTTATTTCGTTTCTAAAAATATAATCTTTACAAAAAGACTACAATGTGTCAACATGTAGTCTTTTTTCGTATATAAATAGTTCGTTACATGACTGGTTCCGTTTTAAAAGTCTCTAAAATAAAGGAGTTAGAACAAAAACTCGATCGACAGAAAGAGGTCCATCAACGGATGCTCACGATAGATGAGTTGGCCAGTCTTTACATCTTCACCGATGTGCGTAAAGCCCAAGTATTGCTTGCCGAACAACTAGTTATACTAGATAAATACCCTAATCCAGATTACAAACTGAATTATCTTCTACATACAGCCACAATCGAAAATCAACTCTATAATTATGTTTTGGCTGAAATGCATTTCCTGGAAGCAATAGAAATTTTGCAAGAACGGGGAGATGTCAAGCAACAAGTGGAAACCTATATCGATTATGCTGGTACTTGCATCAACCTCATCAAGATGGATGTGGCAACGACTTATCTCGATAAGGCTGCTCGTCTGTTGGATGTTTTCCCTGATCCTATTTTACAGGCTCGTATTACCTGTAGAGAAGGCTTTTTGAATTTACACTATTCGCTTTATTCAAAGGCTATTGAGTTGCTACTAGAGGCAGAAAAAGATATTAATGCAGCTGCAAGTACCCTTTCCTTAAAAGATTATTACTTCCTGACTCTTATTCATAGTGGTCTAGGAAAAGTCTACGAACGAAATGAAGACATCGAGAAAAGTGTCAAATCATTTCAAATGGTATTGTCTATTTGCAAAGAAATAGGAATGCGAACTCGTATGTCTTGGCATTACCTAAATGTCGGAAATGGCTTCTTGGCTTTAGAAGATATCAAGAAAGCAGAGGAGTATTATATCAAGGCAATTGGATTTACAGATGATATTAGCCAGCAGGCTAGGGCAGGGGCTTATGCCAATTTGGGGTATTGCTGTATTTTGAAAGAAGAATACAAAAAAGCCTTGAGTTATTTCAATCGTGCTGAACAGATTTATAAAAAGTCAGACAAGGAATACTTTAATTTTTGTAATATCGAATCTTGGCGTGCTTTGGTGTATGCGGAGACTGGAAAGTATAAAAAAGCAAAAGAGCATTATGGTAATGCGTATAAATTTGCGAAAAGCAAAAACGACTACAAACAATTGGCAAGTGTCTTTAAAGCGATAGCTGCCTTTTTTGCCAAAAATGGCGAGTTTGAAAATGCATATCGGTACCAATTGTTGCAAGACGAAATGTCGGAGCGGTATCAAGAAGAAGTAAATCGTCGAACGGTTTTAGAGTTGGAAGTCAAGTACGAGGCAGAAAAGAAAAAGCAAGAGGCAGAAATGCTCCGCCTTCAAACCACCGGATTACAACTCAAAGCGTTGCGAGCGCAAATGAATCCGCACTTTATGTACAATGCACTCAATTCTATACAGCATTATATTACTTCAAACGAGGTCAAATCGGCAGCGAAGTATCTTTCTCGCTTTGCTACCTTGATGCGTCAAAGTTTAGATTATTCTGAGTTGGAAACGATTTCTTTGGAGAAAGAATTGGAGTTTCTTAAAAATTACTTAGAAATTAATCAAAAACTTCGATTCGAAAATGAATTGGAATATCTAATTACGGTAGATGATGAGATTGAAGAAGACATTATGGCGATTCCCACAATGCTTATTCAGCCTTATATCGAAAATGCAATTGAACATGGTCTTCGCCGTAAAAAGAATGGTTTTCTTAAGCTAGAGTTCAATTTGATTGATGATTATACCTTAGAATGTATTGTCGAAGATAACGGTATTGGTCGATATCGATCTGCGGAGTTGCAAAAAGAGGCTCAAAAACACCTTAATCACAAACCAATGGGTACTGCTATTACCCAAGAGCGCTTAGAAATACTGAATAAATCTAATCAACGAGGTTCATCTGTTCGTATTATTGATCTAGAAAGCGACAAAGGAGAAGTACTAGGAACACGTGTGGAGATCAAAGTGCCTGTCACTATAATTCAAAAGAAACAAGAAATAACGTAGAAAATCATATTTATTATCTTTTTAATGTTTGGCTAGAAGTACCGTTAAATAGCTAACATATACCATTCTTTTATATACCATTCCTTTAAATAATTACTATTTTAATATTAATAAAATTCGGCATATATTGTGCCTAGTTTTCTCATAGTATGTTTGTTTAATCTTCCTGCACTTTGATCCCTCCTGAGGTGCAGGAAATTTTTTTCTTTTTTTCCTAAAATTCAAATCTAGCCTGTTTTACGCTGTTTTGTCGTAAAGCTATATACCGTTTTCTAAAGAAAACAGACCATTTCTACCGAAAAAGTACCCATTACATAAATATGTGTTTTTTGTTAAGGAAAGCCGCACTAACTTGTGACTAGTTTTCTCATAGTATGTTTAATTTTCCTACACCTTTTTTTCCCTTCTGGGGTGTAGGAATTTTTTTTGCCCCAAACCGAAATACACTTTATTGATCACATTTCGTTTGATCTTCTACCCAAAAAAAATTGTTTTCGGCAGTCCAAAAAATTAAAGTCACCGATCTTCAAATAATTATTCCTTACGATAATCTTAGTTCAAGGTAAAGCGTTACTCCAAATCTTATATTTTCCCATTTTGAGAATGACCACTTCATAATTAAAACATACCCTTTTCATCCATTCTAAACCCATTTCATAAAAGAGCTTTTCATATTAGTTAAAATCATACTATATTGTGGCGTGTAGTTTTCTCATAGTATGTTTAGTTTCTCCTACTCCCATTTTTTGCCTCCGGGGTGTAGGAGATTTTTTTTGCCCATCACTCAAGCCTCTAATGTTCCTTTTCTTTTTCAATAATTTCAAATACCTGTTCCAATCGATTCCCCTGTTCATCCACAAGTGTTAAGGTATGATGCCCAACAGAAGGCTTAAATTCATAGTGATGAAAATCTTTAGTTGTACCAATAAATTCATTATCCAAGTGCCAATGTACCTGCATGGAGTTTTGACGATGAGCGACTTTAAAGACGGTACGACTCACAGAACCATCTAAACTTAAAGGCACATAAATTTTGGTTGGTTCTTTTGGATAGATTAATTGCATAGGGCGATGACTCTTATTATCCAAAAAAGACAAACAATCCGCTCGATAAGATGGTAATAGCTTATAGTTCGGATTTTTTGATTTAAAATAATGTTCCTCCACGGGTGGTAAAACAAACCAATTTTGATGTATCATGTCCATAGGCGATTCGCAATCGCTCGTAACTTGCCATTGTTGGCTTGAATCAAGATGTATCTTTTTATGAAAAGAACAAGTAGGCGCATTGATACCTGCTGCTTGAACCAAGAGGGTATCCGCTTTGCAATTAGGAGAAGCACGATTACCGCTTTTTTTACAAATTGGCAATTCTACTAGTTCATCATAAGGCGGATCAAACCAATTGGATGAAGGAACTAAGTCAAACAAATCAAACAAAACTGGTGCAGCAGCTTTGACACCTACCAAACCTGGTCTTCCTTCGCCATCTGCATTGCCAGCCCAAACGCCAATAGTGTATTTGGGAGTTGTGCCTACAGCCCAAGCATCTCTAAAACCAAAACTTGTTCCAGTTTTCCAAGCAATCCGTTTACTAGAATTAAAAAACTCCCAGTCGCCTTCTGAATTCGGGCGTTCTACTTCTTGCATGGCATCGAAGGTCAACCAAATAGCACTAGCCGAAAGTACAGGTGCTTCCTCTAATAGCTGTGTTCTTTTTATGGAAGGTGTCTTGCGATTAAAAATATAATTCGCTTTTCTAAAACTGGCAGGATTATATCGACTATCATTTTCATAATACTCGTTTAACGTACGACTCATGGAGTTGTAAGCAGAACTGATGTCCCAAAGAGAAGCCTCAGCGCCACCGAGGACTAAAGGCAAGCCATAATACGAAGCAGGCTTATTGATCGAACTTAAGCCTAATCGCTGAAGTTGAAAATGAAATTTTTCCAAACCATATTTTTGTAACATCCGAATAATAGGTACATTGAGCGAACGTATCAATGCACGTCGAGCAGATACAACACCATCATATTTTTCATAAAAATTTTTAGGGCGATAGCCACTCAAAGAAGTAGGAATATCAGCTACTAAACTATTGGGCAATAAACTACCTTCTTGAAGCATAGAAGCAAACAAAAAAGGCTTCAAAATACTACCTGTGCTTCTAGGAGCTTTGATGACATCTACTTGCGCTTGGTGTGCTTTACCAGCGTTAGGAGAGTTACCTACATAAGCTACTACATTACCAGATGCTACTTCGATAATTACAGCTGCTAAATTATGAATATCATTTGCTTTTAGATTGATCTGATGACGTTCTACAATTTGAGAAGCCTGTTCTTGTAGCGAACGATCTATCGTAGATTTCAATCGAGTACGTTTTCCTTTTTTGCCTCTGAAATGTTCCAGATAAGCACGGTCTAATAAATGAGGAGCTAGACGTGGTAAAGGCAAAGGCTTTTTAGGTAATGGTTCTTCTTTTGCGAGTTCACAAGTCAGGCTATCTAAATGACCGTTTTCCAACAAACGATCAAGTAAGCGGTTGCGTTTTGCCTGTAGTGCTTTTCGGTTACGTCCTGGGTGAATGAGAGCAGGGCTATTGGGAAGAACTGCTAGAGTAGCGGCTTCTGACCAAGAAAGCAAATCTGGTCGTTTTCCGAAATAACGCCAAGAGGCAGCATCTAAACCTACTACATTTCCACCAAAAGGGGCATTAGAAGCATAATGAGCCATTATATTATCTTTGGAGTAACTAAGTTCCAATCGAGTAGCCATAATAGCTTCCATAAATTTTTGAAAGACCGTTCTCTTTTTTCCTTTTCGAGCCATTCTTATCACTTGCATTGTGATGGTACTTCCGCCACTAACGATTCGTTTGTTTGCAACATTTTGCTTGATCGCACGACCAATTCCTTTGGGGTCAATACCAAAATGAGAAAAGAAACGGCGGTCTTCAAACTCTGTAATGGCTTGTACAAATTTATTAGGAATCGTATCGCTATGTGGGAAACGCCACTGCCCATCTGCCGCTATTCGAGCACCCAACAAATTTCCTCGATTATCTTCTAAGACCATACAGGTCGGATCATCGAATAGGGGAGAAGGCAAGCAAAAGAAATAAGCTAGTAACAAGATAACTAACAGACTCAAACTCTTACGAGGATGCTTTTTGAAAAATAAGCTATATATTTTTTTTACACTATTCATAAAACTTAATGATGATTCTGTCTCAAGATAAGTCTTCTAAAATAATGTTTAAGCGAGATTCTAGTATTTTGGCTTGTTTAGTGAGTATCTGTATTATATAAACGAGTATTCGTTTTTCTGTAAGAATTAGAAATTACCTTATCTGGCGAATAACAAAAAAGGACGCATAATTAAAATGCGTCCTTTTGTTTAAACTATCTTTTGAGAATCTTGTTTAGATGATATGATTTATCTAAACAGCTTGTATTATCTTTTACTAATCACAACTACTATGACGATTTTTGACTTCAGTGCTACTAAGGATTTGTCCGATTGGATGGTGGTCGATGATGTGGTGATGGGCGGTCGTTCGGACGGGAATCTGGAAATCAATGAAGATGGAAATGGTGTTTTTTATGGGAAGGTTTCCTTAGAAAATTACGGTGGCTTCTCATCTGTCCGATATCGTTTTGATACAAAGGAGGTGAGTGATTATTCGAAAGCTGTTCTACGTTTGAAAGGAGATGGTAAGCGCTATCAATTTCGAGTAAAAACAGATCAATATGATCGACATTCTTATGTCACTTATTTTGAAACAAGTGGTGAGTGGGAAACGATTGAAATATCTTTAAAAGATTTGTCACCACAGTTTCGAGGACGACAATTGAGAAAACCAAATTATCCTGGTCAACAACTCGAAGAAGTAGCCTTTCTTATTGCTAATAAAGTTGCCGAAGATTTTCGACTAGAAATAGATCATATTTTATTTGAGTAATATAACTTTCGGTATTCGGTTTAAGGATCTTCGTTAGTAGCTATCGTTGGATTTTTAGGTACTTTAAACCTTTGACAATCCGAAAACCATTTTGGTTTCAGTATAAAATGCCCTAATCCTTTTTTATGTAGGATTAGGGCATTTTACTATAAAACGAATAATCAAGAT
>JAHDIP010000086.1:11113-23634 GCA_020630735.1 Saprospiraceae bacterium
TGATCTATTTTAATTTTTAATTTCATCCAAATATAATCTTACAGCATTAAACTTAGGATCATAGTAGTAGATCAAGAGTTTATCTCCAGAATTTCTGAGTAAGCCATACGATCTGATTTTCGATTTATCATTATAAGGCTCAATATCCCTAAGCGTTTCTTGTGGTACCATTTTATCTGGCTCAATCTGAGTGATACTATATCGAGTACCTTTTTTGATATTATCGAAAAGGTCACCTTGATTAGTTGATATTAAAGTGAATGATTCCGAATCAGGGGTCTCTTTCATGGCAAATCTATAGTTAAAATACCCTAGTTTTTGTAAATTCTTGGCTAGTTTCATTCCGTACATTCCACTGTAAGGTGAGTAACAAGAGATGTTTACCTCTTTTTTAGAGATGATCTGAACATTAGAGAAATCAAGGTTGTTGTCAAAATTGAAAATCATGATATCCTTGATATTAAATAGAGTAGGTCTCTCATTACCAGAATTATTACCTACGATAACATCACTAACTTGCAATAAGGCGATTACTGATTTACTAAATGTCTCTCCAATTAGTTGTATACCATTGCTGTGGACAAGGATATCTTCAAAAAGAATCTTATTTTTGGCGTCTATTCTTATTCCTTTAGATTTTGACTGAGCTAAATATTTTTGCATTTCGCCTTTCCATGGCAAGCTTTTCTTTGTTTTGCCTTTTCCATCTGCTTTTGTCTTCATGACGAAAACTCCTTTGGAATTGGTGTTTTTATATTTAGTTCCTTCGAAGTACATACCACCAAGTATTGAGTTGCCTTCTTTATCAAATCTTACAGTTGAAGGGATATAGGTATTTTTACCATCGTATAAATCAAACTTACCTTCAATACTCCCATCTTTTTCATTAACGGTAATGAGGTCGAGAGTTAATTTTTTAGATACGTTAGAAGCCCCTTTCTCTTTAATGAAGACAAGCTTATCCTCAATACTTTTAGCCAATAGTAGTCCTTCGTATCCTTTTTCAGGTACAAATTTTTTCTTCCATTCTTGCTCTAATGTGTTACTCAAATGTAAAAGTTCGAAGCCTGTTTTCTTTTCTCTAAGAGTTCTAAATAGATAGAATCCTGTTTGGCTAGGATATACTTCTGCATCAGCCTCATACCATTTTTTCAATGTCCAATCCAATTTTCCTTGTTGCTCACCTTCTATGTTATACGTAACAGCTTTCATGGTTTTTTTTCTGGCATCACCGAGTATAACACACAAGTTTTGTCCATTAAAAGCAGTGGAGAGAATATTGGTGGCTTTAGTTACATCTAATGTAGTCAATGCAACTTCATTAAGGTCTAGGTCATAAGATTGAACAGCAAAGGTTCTTACTCCTTTCTTTTGTTTTTCTGACATGTAATAAACTACATATCCTTCTACTTGATCATTTTCTCCTGTGATAGTTAATACTCGTTCAAAAAATTTTCTTTTAAGATCTTCAATAGATTTGAAATCTTGTGACATAAGATTTGAAGTCCCTAATAAAAGTATTAGGAATGTTAGAATAGATAATCTTTTCATAGATTTTATATTTATAGATTTTTATGAATTTAAGAGCATGTTTAATTTTCTTCTATGGATTTTTTACTAAAATGAATTTTAAATATGCTACTTAACGTAATAGAAGGGGCAAAAGTACAAAACTTTTTTGATAATTTTATGAATTAAATTAGATATAGACTGTTCAAAAAATCAATTTTAGACGAAACTATTTCCTACTCTTTTGACAAAATAAACGCTTGTTTTTTTTCTTTTCTTGCCCTAAGAAAGAAAGCTATCATCAAACGAAATTTGGCTAATAGGTCTAGCTTGTAAGGTGTGCAATCACACCAATATCTTTATTTTTATTCTACTAAATTCTATAACTAATGCTTCAAGATTTCTTCCACTTTAGTCATTAAAGCTTGCCCTTCTTCTGATAAGCCTTTTCTTAAACTCGGATCAGAATAAGAGGTAATTAACATCATAAAGTTATCTGCTAGGATTTCATCAGGATGGATGATATAGGTGGTGTTATCTTTTATTTGTTCAAAAAAATCATAATCTGCAAATTCTATAGTACTCGTTCCTTCTGGAGTTGATTCTATTCGAGTGGTATAGCCTGTTTTGATCGGAAATAATTCAAACCTTAAGTAGTTGAAAAAATCTGGTTTGGACGGACTATATTCAGTTGTATTAGAAATAATGATCGGGAGCGCATCTATCTTATGCCCATCTTTGCTAGTAAGAGTTATGGCATAGGCATAGTTGATTCCATCAGGATTAAGTAGTATGCGATGTTTTAGCGAATCGTATAGTCTAAAGTTGGAAGGTACACCCATCGGTCGAAATCCTATTAAGGCATAAAGGCTGTCTCGTTTTTTAGGATTGTATCTTGAGTAGATATGAAATATCTCGTGGTACATGGTTTGAATCAAACTACGTTTGTTCTCTACATTTAATTGTGCTGCTGGAATAACGATACAGTCTTCACGAGTGAAGTAAGCCGTAGAACCATAATAGCGTCCTCTAGTTTTGATGAGTTTAATTTTATCTAAACCAAGGTTTGTTGAGAGCTTCGAACATTCCTCGTTTATTTCTTTAAATAAAGAGTTTAGAAACTGTATTTCTTCTGTTGTGAAATTGAGTACATCTTCTTGAAGGTATTTTTTATAATCCGTTAAAACCTGAGCTCGTTCGGTTGCTTTAGGATAATTTTTTTTCATCTGAATAGACATATCTAAAATACCTATTTCTTGAAAAAATTGCTCTTTTTCGTCTTGTATAATTGCTGTAGATGCAGTCAAACTATCAAGACAGATGATGTTTATTGGAGGAGGAGTTGTTTTATTTTTTTCGTGCTGCGTTTTACAAGCATTTAAAATAAAAAGAAAGCAAAAAAGACTGAGGAAAATGCGCATAGCAATCTAGTTTATTGGTTGGATGTGAAGTAACAACGTCATTTTACCAAACAGTAAAATGACGTTGAAAAGTTACTAATATAGTAAAAAAAGATGAGCGAATAAATGGGAAGCAGGAAAGATTTTTATAATCTTTTTAACAAAGAGAATTCCTAGTAGACATTCATCTATCCGTATTCTGCTTCTTTGATCGATAAGTTTACTCGATTTCTTGCGATATCTACCTCCATTACCTTTACCTGAACTTGTTGTTGTAAACTAACCACATCAGAAGGTGATTTTACAAATTTATTGGCAAGCTGCGAAATATGCACTAAACCGTCTTGTTTGATTCCGATATCGACAAAGGCTCCGAAGTTTGTAATGTTAGTGATGATACCTGGGACGATCATTCCTGCCTGTACATCTTCGATACTTTTTATTCCTTTGGCAAATTCAAAAGGTTGAGCTTTTCCACGAGGATCAAGTCCAGGTTTTGCTAATTCATTAACGATATCATTTAGTGTAGGTAATCCTACTGTCTCCGTTACATAACGTTGTAGTTGGATTTGCTTTCGCAAGTCAGCATTTTGGATTAGTTGTAGAACATCGCAATTTAAATCCTTGGCCATTTGTTCTACAATATGATACGACTCTGGGTGAACAGCAGTGTTGTCTAATGGATTTTTAGCTTCTCTGATTCGTAAAAACCCAGCCGCTTGTTCGAAGGCCTTGTCACCCATACGAGCTACTTTTTTTAGTTCTTTTCTAGAACGAAAAGTACCGTTTTCGCTTCGGTAGCTTACAATGTTTTGCGCTAGGGTAGGTCCCAAACCAGAGATATAAGTGAGTAAATGTTTACTAGCTGTGTTTAAGTTTACACCGACTGAATTTACACAACTTTCGACCACTCGATCAAGGCTACTTTTCAATTGTGTTTGATTGACATCATGCTGGTACTGACCAACACCAATTGATTTAGCATCAATTTTTACCAACTCTGCCAATGGATCCATTAAGCGGCGACCAATAGAAACAGCACCACGAACAGTAACATCATGATCAGGGAATTCTTCTCGTGCAACTGCCGAAGCTGAATAAATAGATGCACCACTTTCACTAATCAAAAAGATATCTATAGCCCTCGAAAAATTAATCTTACGACAAAGTGCTTCGGTTTCTCTACCTGCCGTTCCGTTCCCGATACTGATAGCATCAATTTGGTATTTGTCTACCAACATTTTTAAATGATTCGTTGCACCAAATTCATCAGACTGAGGAGGGTGGGGGTAGATCGCAGAATTATGCAACAAGTCACCATTTGAATCTAAACAAACTACTTTGCAACCTGTTCTAAAACCAGGATCAAGTGCTAGTACATTTTTTTGACCTAAGGGAGCAGTTAATAATAGTTGACGTAAGTTTTCGATAAATACATTGATAGCTTCTTCGTCGGCTAAAGCTTTTGCAGCCTTTCTAGATTCTGTTTCAATAGATGGAGAAAGTAAGCGTTTATATGCATCTTTAATAGACTCTTTTACTTGGTTGGTAGCATCGCCATTTCCGTCTAAAAATGCACGTTCTAATTGGTAAACTGTTTCTTCTTCATCGGGTGAAATATTTACACGTAAAAAGCCTTCACTTTCACCTCTCAATATGGCTAATAATCGGTGCGAAGGACAGTTTTTAAGATCTTCCTCAAAGTCAAAATAATCTCGATATTTTTTTCCATCTTCTTCTTTTCCTCTTGCTACTTTTACTTTGACGGCAGCATTTTTTTTGAATGCATAACGCACTTTATTTCTCGCGTCTTCATCTTCGTTGATCCATTCAGCAATGATATGCCTTGCTCCTTCGAGAGCTTCATCAATATTTGGAACCTCATCGGTAATAAAAGAACTAACTAACTGTTCAATATCTTGTTTGTGCTGTGCAAAAATTGTTTTTGCCAAAGGCTCTAATCCTTTTTCTTTGGCCACACTTGCCTTTGTTTTACGTTTCTTTTTGTAAGGCAAATAAATATCTTCTAACTCAGTGAGGTTGTAAGTAGATTCAATACGTTTGCGCAATTGATCTGTTAATTTTCCCTGTTCCTCTATTGCTTTTAGTATAGTTTCTTTACGTTTGTCGACCTCTACTAATTTTTGAAGCTGTGTTTGAATATCTGCGATAGCGACTTCATCTAAAGAGCCTGTGACTTCTTTTCGATACCGAGCAATAAATGGAATAGTGGCTCCCTCAGCTAAAAGAGCTACTGTACTTTGTACTTTGTTTTTGGGTAAGGATAAACTAGACGTTATCAGGTTTATGTGAACTGGATTCATTTTCTCATTTTAAATTAGGAACGGGCAAAAAAGAAGGCATAACATTATGCTATACCTAGTTTATTATTTCGCTGCAAAGATAATAAAAAATCCCTCTTTGGCGCATTGCCAAAGAGGGATAATCCTTCTTGAAAAAAGAAGGGTTTTTAAAGAACAAGTATATTAGAACCCTTCCAAAATTGGACGAGGGAACGATTCAAAAACTTGATCACCATCACGATCAATAGGTAATGCACCTAAACGACCATAACGACGCATATCTACCCAACGGTGACCTTCTCCGAAAAGAGAGTAACGGCGTTGGTGTAATAATTCATCTGTCAATGCTTCTGGAGTAGAATCTCCACCATAGTTACCAATATCAGCACGTTGACGAACAAAGTTGATAGCCGTTTCTGCCTCTCCTAAGTTTTCTGTTCTAAGATTAGCTTCCGCATAAATAAGAATTAACTCTTCATTACGGATCATTGGAACAGGGTCTACATTAGAATCATACATAGTAACTTGGTAAGAACCACAAAGGTCATCTAAACAAACAGGAACAGTTAAGTCATCAGTAGATTCCAATAAGGTTACTTTTGATAAACGATTGTCATTGTCCTCTGCGTCTTCAACAAAGCTATCATGTGCCATATACAAATCAGTAGCTGCAACATTGAATAATGGATTTAATCTATCATTACCACCTGCACCAAAAGAGTAATAAGCTCCAGTATTGATGTCTCCTTCTAAATCAAAGAAAGAATTTTCAAGAGCTTGTAAGGCTCCTTGGTCATCTCCTCTATAGATCGCTATACGAGCAGCTAATGCTCTATTAAACTGTCTGAAAGTAGCAGGTGTACTGAAGTCTGCTAGACCAGGAGATAGATTGAATATGAATTCTTCACCAGCATTGCCAAGAAGGTCATTTGCTTCATCTAAGATGGCAGCTACCCCAATCATTGATGCTTGATAGTCAGCAGCAAATGCACCTGGGTTATTAGGATCAGAAGTATCTAAACGGATACCGTTATTGTATTGGCGGTTGGCTTCTAAAGATAAACCGTAAGCACGCATTGTTTCAGCAAAACCAATGATACCATTTTCTTGCTGTTGCGTAAGTGATGCTGCAGAGTTTCTAGCAGCAGTAGAAAGCGTATAAGCATTTCGGGCAATATAGTAAGCTGATGCAAAAGCACGAGTGGTTAAGAAACCATTGTTGTCGAGTATACCACCACCGGCACCAATTAACTCACCTGTGTAACGTGGGTCGATACCATTAAGGTCATAGTATTCACGACCGACCATACTAGTCGTCCAAAAGTGGTATTCCATATCATTACGCATAGCAGCTTGTAAGCCAGTAGCAAGTAAACGTAAGTCGGCTAAACTAGCACCATTTTCTAGAGACTCTAGAGTAGGGCCATTAGGATTTTGCACTTCTTCAATTTCGCATGATGGGAAAAAGATAACCACACAAAGAAGCACAAAAAATGATGATTTTATTTTATTTATCATGATTGATTGTTTTTAAGTTTAAATAAGGGTTCATTAGAACGTTGCTTGCACGTGGAAGTTAAAACGCTTTGACGCAGGGAAAGGAGTTACCTCAATTGCGTTAGCTAATACATTTCCACCAAAGTTAGATACTTCAGGATCATAACTGTTGTAGTTGAAAATGTTCACTACGTTTCTTCCAGATACACCTACTTTTATTTTTGCTTTATCGTTGAAAACAGAAGTAGGAATGTTGTAGAATAATCCAATTTCACGAACTCTAAAGTAACTAGCATCTTCGATCCAAGGACCAGCATTACCAGAGAACCACTCACCAGTACGGTAGTCACCATTTGGTGTTTCACCATCAGGGGCAAGTGTTAAATCATCATAATCCCAAGTCAAACCTGCTAAGTCCCAAAGTAGTGTACTTAAGTTAACTGCATCGCCACCTTGTTTCCAGTGTAATACAAAGTTTAATTCAAGACCACTAAACTCGAAACCATGAATAAATGACATATTAAAATCTGCTTCAGCATCTCCATATACACGCATACCGTCACCATCTGGATCAAGATCTGAACAATCACCAGTTACACAATCATCAGGGTTGTAAGTACCAACAATTTGAGTAGCACTTTTTCCTTCTTGAATACGATATTGACCTAAACTAGCTGCGAAACCACCAAGGTTAAATGCAGGAATGTCTAAACGAGTAACTTTAGATTTGTTTTTCCAGAAGTTAACAGCAGTAGACCATCTGAAGTTTTTAGTAGCTACAGGTGTAGCATTTAATCCAATTTCGAATCCTTGGTTTTGAAGCTCAGCAGCATTTACAACTTTACGAGAGAAACCCGAAGATGTAGGGAATTGCTGACGTAATAATACATCATCTACACTTTTGATATAATAAGTAAAATCAAGTGTTAATTTATTTTTCAAGAAACCTAAGTCTGTACCAAACTCTAATTCAGTCTGACGCTCAGGCTCCACTGCTGTATTTCCTAATAAACTAGAAGTAACTAAACCAGATTGACCACCAATTACTGTACCGCCTAGTAAGTTGAAACGATCACCAAAGTTTGCGAAACGACCAGCTTGACCATAAGCAACTCTTACTTTTACATTACTAAGTGTCTCACGGTTTTCCCAAAGGTCGAACTCGTGTAAATTTACCGCTAAATTTGCTTTAGGGTAGTAGTACAATTTATTAGGATCACCATTGTTTGAAGACTTATCGGCACGTACACCAATAGTAGCGATTACTTTATCTTGCCAGTTTATTTCTTCTTGTAAAAAACCACCTTTATCTTGTTCAATAATTCTATTCTGGAAAGCAGCAGCGTTGGCAGCTTGGTCAACATTTGTTTGAGAACCATTTAAGCCAGTAGCAGTTGTGATAACGGTATTGATACTTCTATCAATTTGAGTTAAACCTGCTTGAGTTCTGAACGTTAGACCACTTTCTGTATAAAGAGAGTGAACTAATACTCCTGATAAGTTGGTACCTGAAGTAACAGTAGAACCAGAAATAGATACACCACCTAGAGAACCTGGATCACGATAGAACGAAATAGACTGAGGGAATAAAGCAGTAGTACGGTGTAAGTATTGGTCAACACCACCAGCGATAACTAACTTTAAGTTGTTTGTTTCGTTTGAAAATAATTTGATATTTGCACGACCACCACCGATAAAACGGTTTGTGTTTTCACGGTTTGTTGCTACAGCTACTGTTTCTAAAACATTTGAACCTACAGCAGGGTTGGCAGGATAGTTACCGTCTTCATCTGGGAATAAATTAACCCAAGGTCTAGTAAATGCTAAAGCATATCCAACCGTTGTATTGGTATTACCATTATTGAAGAAACCTCTATCTGCTTCAGAATTGATGTATGTAGAGTTGATATCAACATCTAACCAGTTGGTAAACTTATGAGATAAGTTTACACGAACATTCTTACGACCGTAACCAGTGTTTTGAACGATACCTTCTTCTGTTTTTAATGAACCACCAACAAAGTATCTTGTTTTGTCGTTTCCGCCCATAAATTCAAGGCGAGTAGTCGATAATAAACCAGTATTGTCATACAATTCTGCTTCATAGTCGTTAACGCCATTTGCATTAAATCGTTCGATTTCAGCATCTCTAGCAGCTTCTCGTTCTGCTTTTTCTGCATCAGTTTCCTCAGCAGGAGCTGAATAAAAAGCACTTGCTATTTTTTCTGCAGTCCAGCCTCTATCACCTAGTAATCGAGTAGGACTAGTACCACCAATAGTTTGGCTTACTTTGATATCATTTTTGCCCGAACGTCCTTTCTTTGTATTGATGATGACAACACCACCCGCTGCACGAGAACCATAGATAGCAGCAGCAGAAGCTCCTTTTAAGATTTCGATCGTTTCGATGTCTTCAGGGTCTATATCAGCCACACGATTAGAGGCATCGTCTTGGTTGGTAGCGGTATTACCACCACCTGCTGCAGACGATACGATATTAGTACCTAGAGAAATAGTTGAGTTGTCAACATATACTCCATCAATAATGTACAGAGGTTGTTGGTCAAGGAAGACAGAAGTAACTCCTCTTAATTTTACAGACATACCACCACCTGGTGCACCTGAGTTTGATTTGATTTCAGCACCTTTGAATTTTCCGTATAAGGCACCATCCATAGTAGATTGTACCGTTACACCAGTCAAATCTTTAGAACTGATAGATGCTACAGAGTTGGCAGAGTTTGATCTTTTTACAGAAGATGCAAGACCAGTTACAACAACTTCATCTATGGTTGTAGCCGCATCTGATAAAACGATTTCGATATTTCCACCATCTTTAGTAACTGTTTGAGTAAGTGTAGTATATCCAACATAAGATATTTCTAACTCAGCAGAATTTTCAGAAGGGATTAAAATTTTGAAACTACCGTCTAGGTCCGTAATGGTACCCAAAGCTGTTCCTTTTACAATAACAGAAGCGCCTATTAGGGCTTCTCCAGCAGCGTCTTTTACAGAGCCTGCAGCTGTGAATTGAGCCATCGCTATACTTGATGTCATCATTAAGACAAAAAGTAGAAGGCAAGATTTCGTGAGTAGATGATGCTTCATACTAATTTTTTTGGTTTAAATAATTATTATTTTTAATATAGAGTTTATAAATGAAGTAATTAATTTTTACATTCATAGACAAAGAGTTTTACTCTTTGTAAAGTAATTACAAGATGAAAAGGATATGGTAGGAAAAAGAGAACGTGTTAAAAAATGCTAAGGTCTGAAAACTATCGAATTTTTTAACCTGTTCATAGATCAAATTTATGGGATGATTTATAGATATTTTGTAATAAGACAGACAATTAATAAAAGAAAAGTCATACTAATTCACAAAACCCAAAAATACAGGTCTTTTTGACTATTACAAGAATAATTGTATCATTATTACAATAAAATCTTAAGAGCGAAGTCATGGGACGTTAAAAGAATACATATTATCTGTATTGCTCAACTATATAGTAACGATTTTTTGGCTAAAAATGCGGCTGGATCATAAAAAAAGCTCATAAATCTAGTCATTTATGAGCTTTGTGAGAGGGAAGGGAAATAACAACTATAGCGAATTGTAATAATCGAATAGTTTAGTTAGATCGCTTTTTCTCTTAAAATCTATTTTATTTTTTTGAATAAAATCGTTTATTTTATTTCCTTGTTTTTTGAATAATTTAAGAATCGTTTTTTTCTTGAGATCGATTTTCTCAGCAGGCGCATCTTCATATTTTATATAATAGTCTTTAATGACTTTTTGATTAGTTGCCTCATTTGTTGCTGAGGGAATATTTGTTTCGTAACGTAATAAGAGGGTGATCATTTTTCCACTGCTTAATAGTTCGAAGAAACCATTGTACATCTCAGAGTTTTTGATAAAGGAGGACGATACAAAAACGGTATTATCGAAGCGCACTCCTTTTACTTTTTCAGGATAAAGTGCCTTTGTTTTATCCTTATAAAGTATTTGCATTTCATTATTAGTTACATTGTATCGAACAGGGAACTTATGTTTTTCATTTTTGTAAGTTATGATATACCCGTCATTCCAATCTTTATTCAGAAATATTGTTTTTTTATCTTCTTCAAGAAGGCTTTCCCTGAAAATAAATAAAATATCATTTGTTTTTTGAGAGGGGAGAACAGAATTATCTACTAAAAGAGATACATAATTATCATGATTATCGATGGATTCATTTTGAGCAAACCCAAGAAGCGAAAAGCAAATCAATGCGGTAGTTAAAATAGTCTGTTTCATGTTGTAGTTTTTTGTACGTGAATTAGTTTTACATATAGGAATAGCAATAAAAAAATTGTACAAAATAAGTTTAGAGTCAACATTCCTTATAGTATTTTAGTTATCATAAATCAATTAGAATCAGTTTTTGAAAAAAGTGATAAAGTCAAATGTTTTAATTGAGGTAGTCTTATCTTAAGATTTACAAGAAGAGTAGTAGTTATATGATAATGACTACTTTTCTATCGTATTTTAATTAGTTTAAAATGTACTTAAGTAACGGATAAAAATAAGTCCATCATCTCTATTTCAAAATGTGGTAGTTATTGATCGTTACTTAAATGTATCTTTGAGATTACTCAAATTAAAAATGACGCTTTTTATATAGTTCAGAATGGTTAGAAAGATCTATTAGTATTAAGAAGATCTAATGCAAGATAAAAAAAATGTATTATAAATATGTCAAATAAGTCGAAAAAGTAAGGACGAATAAAGCATTTAGATACAAAAGCTAAAAATTTAACAATCAATTTAACACCTTATTCATCCTTCGGTTTTAGGATGGCCAATTACCTTAAGCAAGTAGCTTAAGGTTTCCTGAGCTTAAAATGAATCTCAGAAGGCTTTTTTGTGTAATGACTTGTATTAGTCATTACTTAAATCGGTTTATATGCAAGAAAATGAACACTATAAATAGGTGATACATCTTCATTTTGCCAATGAAAAACTTGGGATTAACTGGAATGAATAGTAGTTAAATGAGTATCTATACTGAAATCAAAGTGGTTTTGGGATTATCAAACGATTAAAGCTACTGAGAATCAAAGAATAGCTACCAATGATGATCCTTAAACTGAATACCAGTAGGTATAAAATAGAATATGTTCTGGTAGGTTCGTGTAATATATATAAGTAACGGTAAGGTAAATAAATATGCTGCTGTGTATTAAAAAAAAATGCCTAAATAAGAATAATAAGTTAATGGTTTAATTTATGAATGATCAATGTAGAAAAAAACTAAACAAGTTCAGAATCATCCCATTCTTGCCGTAATTTTTTAAATTCTTTTAGCTCCAATTCGTCTTCAGGTTCAAGGCGATCAATTTTTCGTTCTTCTCGCCACCTACGAGACTCCATCCGATCATCCATTTTATTCATTTCTCGAAGAATCTCTCTTTCTTCCCAATCTTTGCTCAATATTCGATCTTTGCCTGGTAAGCCAAATACACCCAAGTAGTGCATCATCAATCCAAACCCCCAACCCATCATAGGTACTAACCAACCAAAGCGATCAGAACCAGATTCGCTAAAGAAAATGAGTAAAAACATGAAGGTATTAATAATCGTGTAGATGATTAAGTGCTGGTAAAATCCTTTTTTCTTTTTTACTTTCTTTTTTGCTTCTCTATAATTTCTGCTATCCATATTTGGTAAGTTGACATTTTAAATGAAAATACGGAAAAAAATTCGATGAACGTAGCATTTTTACCGAAATTAGAATAAGTAATGGTTAAAAAATAACTTCCTGATTTCGTT
>JAHDIP010000388.1:0-2433 GCA_020630735.1 Saprospiraceae bacterium
AGGGAAATGCCTAACTCATCGCTCTGAAATTCTAACATAAGATGAGTGCTTGGACAGAGAATTTCTTAAATTGATGCCAGCTAAAGCTAGCGATAAGATAATTTTAAAATTTATGAAAAACACCAGGCTACGCTTGCTTTCTTATTTTGTGATATTGTACATGTTGGTAGCATTTGCATGGTGGTCTATATTATTGTTTACCAAAAATAGAGATGCCTATAGTGCTAAGATTGAACTGATGAAAATAGGAATGGTTGCACAAGGTATTGCAGACAACGAAGCAGAATTTAAAGAAACTGCAGCTTATCAAGCACTGTCGGAAAAATATAAACGACAGGAGTGGATGATTTTAGGCGAAGCCTGTGTCTTTGTCATTAGCTTAGTCATTGGTGTTTGGCTGATCAACAGAGGGTACAATAAGGAGATGACAGCAGCGCAACAAAGTCGTAATTTTTTGTTATCGATTACACATGAACTCAAGTCGCCCATTGCTTCTATTCGATTAGTATTAGAAACATTTCTGAAACGAGATTTGAACAAAGAGCAGATTGATAAATTTAGTGGAAATGCATTAGTCGAAACGGAACGCTTGAATAATTTGGTTAATAATCTATTATTAGCAGCAAAATTAGAGACAGCTTATGAACCCGTTTTGGAAGATATTAATATTAGTGAATTGGTGGAAGAGATTGTCGAAAAAATGAAAGTGAAGTTTCCAAGTGTACAGTTTTTATATACTGAAAAAACAGCTCTTCCGCCTAGAATAAAAGCCGATCGTTTTGGTTTATCTTCTGTAACTATCAATTTATTGGAAAATGCGGTTAAATATGCCACAGAAAATATCAGGATAGAAACTATTCTTTCGGTAGAAAAAAATCAAGTACATTTGGATATTACTGATAATGGAATTGGAATTCCTGACCAAGAAAAAAAGAATGTTTTCGGAAAATTTTATCGTATAGGAAATGAAGACACTCGAAAAACAAAAGGCACAGGTTTGGGGTTATATATTGTAAACGAAATTATTAAAGCACACAAAGGTACAATCGAAGTAAAAAACAATTTGCCAAAAGGCACCATCTTTAGTATCGCATTTCCTGTGCAATAAAAAATCAATATGAGAATTTTGTTAGTAGAAGACGAAGAAAATATCCGAGATGTCGTCAAGTTAAATTTAGAGTTAGAGAACTATGAAGTTGTCTGTTCTGGCAATGGTCGTGAAGCCTTGAAATATTTCAACGAACAACATTTCGATCTACTCATATTAGACGTGATGCTTCCTGAGATAGATGGATTTCAGATTTGTGAGCAAGTACGGTTGACGAACTTGGAAGTGCCTATTCTTTTCCTTACGGCAAAAGATACAGCGATGGATCGTATCCAAGGCTTAAAAAAAGGTGCAGATGATTATCTCACGAAGCCCTTCAATTTGGAGGAACTACTTTTGAGAGTTCAAAATCTAATCAAACGAAGCAGTAAGTCTCCAGAAAATACCCCTGAGATTTATACTTTTGGTAATAATAAAATAAACTTTGCTACCTACGAAGCAACAGGAAATCAAGGTGATTTTACCTTGACTAAAAAGGAAGCTATGTTGCTCAAACTGTTGATTGATCGAAAAAATGAAGTTGTATCTCGCCAGCAGATTTTACAATATGTGTGGGGCTACGATGTATACCCATCTACCCGAACGATTGATAATTTTATCCTTTCCTTTCGGAAATACTTTGAAAAAGATCCCAAAATACCTGCTTTTTTCTTGTCTGTACGTGGAGTAGGGTATAAGTTTTTGGATAAAAAAGAGTAAGCGTTTCAATGTTTGTTTTCTGTTATTTGGCTCTAAAATGTATCTTTTTTACTATTTTTAGGAGACCTTTTATTAAATTAGGTATAAATGATGAATGCAACGACGTATCAAACGGATGAATCAATAATTCAAGCTATACAGAATGGAGATGAGCTTGCATTAGAACATTTATATACAACTAGGTTTCCTATGATAAGAGACTTTATTGAGAAAAATAATGGAAGTAGAGAAGATGCCAAGGATATATATCAAGAAGCAATTATCGTTTTGTACAATAACTTACATCGACCAGGTTTTAAATTGACCTCAGCGATTAATACTTATTTGTATTCAGTATCTAGGAATTTATGGTTAAAACATTTAAAGAAAAATGCTAAAGTTTCTTCTGTCGATATTAATGATAGTGAAAAATATCTAAAAATTGAAGATGAAGGATCTTACATGCAAGATATAGAACAAGAAAATAGTAAGAAAGAAGAAGCTACAGTTTTGGCTATGCAAAAATTAGGTGCTCCTTGTAATGTATTGTTAACGAAATATTATTACGAAAAAATGTCGATGCAAGAAATTGCAGATGAAATGAATTATAAAAGTGCTAAAACGGCTAAAAATCAAAAATACAAATG
>JAHDIP010000388.1:2533-3885 GCA_020630735.1 Saprospiraceae bacterium
TACAGAATTCTTTCTATTGCAGCCTCTATCTTATTTCTGATTGGTGTAGGTTTTTATCTTTTTAAACAACAAAATAATAGTACTCCAGATCAGCAAATCGTTGACACAAAGAAAGATGAAACAGAAGATAAGTATGCTTCATCTTCAAAAAAAATTATGTTTAAAGAAGACTTAACGATCCAAATACTAAAAGGTGGAAAAGCAACTGCTATAGATAAGACCATACAACTCATCGTCTTTAAACATCCAACTGAAAATTTAGCTTATACATTTGATGGCAGTACAATTGCTCTATTTACTAATCAAAATACGTTAGATCGAAATATAGAATTTTTTCAAGAAGAAAATAGTCAAACCTTAAAAATTGGAGAAGCTGCCTATTTGATTAAAGAAACAACAGCACTAGAGAAACTTAAATTAGCCAATTAAATTTTAACAAAGCTCCTTTGCGAAATTTATCCTACATATTATGTTTTAGCCTTTTGTTTTTAACAGCGATTGGCCTAGCACAAGAGAACCGTTCTTTTGGATTGTTGCTAGATGATGACGGATATGAACAACTCACTCCTCATACTCCAATTGATAAGTATGAAGATATTGCCATTCAAAAAAATCTCCGAAATTATTGTCCTACGCCAAAAGATCAAGGTTATTTGCCTTCTTGTGTTGGTTGGTCGGTTGGTTATGCTGCATTGACGATCAATAAAATGATTGGGCTCGAAATTGATGATACTAATATTGCCAATAATATGGCTCATTCTGCCGCCTTTATTTTCAATACCTTAAAAGAAGGAAAGGATTGTTATGAAGGCGGAATGACAATAACGAAAGCTTTAGAGTTTTTGAAAAGTACTGGAGACTGTTTGGCGTCTAGTTTCAATAACTCTACGGTATCTTGTCAAGAACTTCCAGAAAAAAATATTCAAGAAGAAGCTCAAGCTTTTCGTATCAGTAGCTATGCCCGTATATTTGAGAAGGATGCTAGTGCTGAGAAAAAAATTACGACAACACAGCAAGCTATTGCTGCTAATCAACCTGTTATTGTAGGTATAAAAATCGATCCTTCATTTGTTGATTTAAAAAAGCAAAAATGGGAGCCAGACATTGTAGAAGCTATGGATTATCATGCAATGGTGGTGGTTGGTTATGACCAAGTTAGAGAAGAATTTGAGTTAATGAATAGTTTCGGAGAAGAATGGGGAGATGGAGGGTTTGTAAAAATATCGTTCAAAGATTTTGGTCAATTGGTTCGTTATGGTTGTGTTATTTCCTTTTATGAAAATGCTTTAGCTTATCGCCAAAAAGTTCAGAAGGGAAATAAGATAAATCACTTTACAGGAACTTTAGACTTG
>JAHDIP010000389.1 GCA_020630735.1 Saprospiraceae bacterium
TTATCAGAATAGAAACATGAATATTTAAAAAGTATGTCAGAAGAAAAAAAAGAACAAATTTACTTGTCAGATTTATTGATGAAAGTAGACCAAAGACTTACTGAAATAAATGAGGCTATAAAGGGAAAGAGTGATGAAATCGCCGAGATGTACAAACATATGCAAGATCATAAGCGTGATATGGATAATCTTGAAAAAAACGCAATGCGTGAAGTTATCCGCAATTATACCTTGCAAGGAGATCATAGTGTTGAAAATAGAAAACGTTTGATACGGTTAAAAGATACGGCATTTTTTGGTAGAATTGATTTTTTAGAGCATAGCGAACAAACCGAAAAAAACATCTACATTGGTGTCCATAACTTTCAAGACACTGAAAGTAAAAAAAATTTAGTTTGTGATTGGCGAGCCCCCATCTCTAGTCTATTTTATGACTTTGAATTAGGTGAAGCATTTTATGAAATTAAGGCAAAGACAATTGAAGGTACTGTCTTACTCAAAAGGCAATTTAGGATTCGAAATGGGCAAATGGAATATATGTTGGATACCGATATAACCATTCACGATGAAGTCTTGCAAAAAGAACTCAATCAGGCATCCAGCTCAAAAATGAAGAACATTGTTGCGACCATTCAAAAAGAGCAAAATGCCATTATTCGCAACGAAGAAGCACGCCATCTCATCATTCAAGGAGTTGCGGGTTCAGGGAAAACATCAATTGCCTTACACCGAATCGCTTTTTTGTTGTACCGTTTTAAAGAAACGATTACTTCAGAAGATATTTTGATTATTTCGCCAAATAAAGTTTTTGCCAGTTATATCTCCAATGTATTACCAGAACTAGGAGAAGAGTCTGTTGCTGAAACTAGTGTAGAAGAAATTGCTGATGAATTATTAGAATATCAAATAAAGTTTCAAACTTTCTTTGAGCAAGTGACAGAATTGCTTGAAAAAAATGACGAAAAACTAATTGAACGAATTCAATTTAAATCATCAAAAGAACTAATAAGAAAGATTGATGAATATTATATTTGGTTACAAAATGATGGTTTCAAAATTACAGACATATTTGTTAAAGGCAAACTTGTACCTGCATGGTTTATAAAAGAAACCTTTGAGAAATACAATAGAATGCCACTTCTCAAACGGTTTAATGAAGTAGTGCGAGAGGTTGTTGAAAATATTTTTCGATTCTATAAAATAGAAATTCAATATAAAGACCGAACAGAATTGCATACCACCATACGTAAAATGTTTCCTTCTTACAATCCAAGAGTATTATATAAAGGCTTTTACCAGTGGCTAGGCAAACCTGAACTATTGAAGCTAAAAAAAGGAAGCTCTTATGAATGGAGTGATGTTTATGCATTTTTGTACTTCAAAATGAAATTAGAAGGCATTAAACCAAATCGAAAAGTCAAACATTTGGTCATTGATGAAATGCAAGACTATTCCATCGTTCAATATCAGGTATTGAGCCGATTGTATGCATGTAGAAAAACCATATTAGGAGATATAAACCAATCCGTAAATCCTTTTAGTTCTTCCAACCTAGATACAATCGAAAAAATATTCCCTGGCGCCACATCTATGACAATGCTTAAAAGTTATCGATCAACGTACGAGATTACTCAATTTACAAAACGCATTAGTCAGCATGTGAATGTAGAAGCCTTAGAACGACATGGAGATGAACCGCTTATTATTGCTTGTAAAAATAAGGCTACTGAGCTGGAAGAAATTAAAAAATTAATTGTTGATTTCAATTCGAGTAAATATAATTCTTTAGGTATTATTACCAAAACACAAAAACAAGCAGATACATTATATGAGTCACTCAACACGCTATTCAATATTAATTTATTGAATGCAGTAAGTGTTGCCTTTGGAAGTGGCATTGTGATTACCACAGCACATTTGGCAAAAGGATTGGAATTTGATCAAGTTATTGTACCCTATTGTACAGACAAAAACTACCAATCCGATCCTGATAGACAAATGCTATATGTAGCTTGTACAAGAACGATGCATAAACTTTACATAACACATATTAGTAAGCCAAGCACATTTATTTTAGAATAAGGAAAACTAAGTATAAAGTTCAAAAGAGCAGCTTCGAATCGAAGCTGCTCTTTTGAACTTTATACTTCAGGTGAATTTAAAAATGCTTCGTTTTAACTCAAAAATCTACTCGGTCAAAAAAGCAATTTATTTCTATCCAAGCATTTACTAAGTAAGACTAATCTTGCTATTCAGAACATAAAACCTACCATTAAGAACATTGACTTTTTAAATCTAGCTATTTTGATCATCTCTATATACATTGTGTCTATACAAAAAAGGAGTAAGCCAAAAATCCTGTAAAGAGTAGGCATAATTTATAACATATATTAAGATGAAAAAGACTAATTCAATTTGGCAAATCAGCTCTATTATTTTAGTATTACTTGCCTTTATCGTATCAGCAAACCAATTATCAGCTCAAGAAAAACAGAAGAAATTTGATGGATGGTATCACTTGAAAACGCAATTTAGAGGAGACGGTGAATGTTTAGAAGGAAATCAAGCAGGCTCTAGAACACAAGGAGGTGTAGCCTTTATGGATAAGTGCAAAAATGTAACTGGACAGCTTTGGAAAATTGAAGATGCGGGTAATGGGTACTATCGTTTAAAAACGAAATTTAGAGGCGATGGCGAATGTTTAGAAGGCAATCAAGCAAGCTCAAGTACTCATGGTGGTAGAGCTTTTATGACTAAATGCCAAAAAGTAACTGGACAGCTTTGGAAAATTGAAGATGCGGGTAATGGGTACTATCGTTTAAAAACGAAATTTAGAGGCGATGGTGAATGTTTAGAGGGTAATCAAGCGGCTAATTCAACAGCAGAAAAACCAACTGGTGGTGGTGCAAATATGGCTAAATGCCAAAATGTATCTGGACAGCTTTGGAAAATAGTAAAAGCGAAAGACGTCTCTACTGTAGCACAAGAAAGTCATAGACTAAAAGCAGGGAAATCACTCAAAGCAGGAAACAGACTAATGTCTAAAAACGGTAAATTTATTTTAAGAATGCAAGAAGATGGTCACATTTGCGTTTACAAATTTGCTAATGGAAAACAAGGTGCCTTTGTTTGGGGGTCGGGGAAACATGGTTTTAAAAATGCGGTTTTAAAAATGCAAGAAGATGGTAACCTAGTGGTATATGACGGAAAAGGTGAATCTAAATGGTCTTCTGAAACTCATCCTTTCTTCAATGCAAAATTTAAAGATCCTAAAAATAAACCTGTAAAGCTTGTTTTAAAGGGTGATGGTAGCTTAGTTCTAGTTAATGCAGCTGGTGATACTGTTTGGACTAATAAATAATATACCTATATTCTTTTTCATTCAAAAAAAAAGAATACATTTCAGGTTGATTTAATAAAAATGGATTTCGAATTTTCATTCGAAATCCATTTTTATATTAGAGTTTATGTCAAATAATTTTGTATGGCTAAAAAGCGTCTTTTTACTTCATCCTGAGGCTAACCCGCCCACTTGTGGTTCACTTTGTTGAAACAAAATTGGAAATCTTTTCTGCTTCGCATCAGTTTATAAAGCAAACAATTTCGGTCAAAGACCGATTAATATTCTAGTGGAGTTGCAAACTCCACTAAGCATTTTTTTATAAAAGTATTGCTTGCATTGGTCTCTGACTACTGCATCGTATAAATCGGTCTCCGACCGAATAATGTTAATCTCTCATAAGCCTTAGATTAAATCATTTTAAACCTAAAATCCCTTTCAGGTTGATTTATAAAAATAGAAATAAGAGCAAGTTGGGAATTTACTTTTGCTATGTTTGCATCAAAAGCAAATCCCCAATATACTCTAA
>JAHDIP010000390.1 GCA_020630735.1 Saprospiraceae bacterium
CTCTAAAATACCAGCCACAAATCGGGAAGTTATTATTTGACCGTTACTTAATACACTAATCGAACAAGTTTGAGCTTGTTGCGAAGCTCGCTTGGTATAATGATTTCGTTAGAAGACACTTGTAAGGCATCTCTGAATCGCAAACGAATTTTTTGGTCATCGGTGCTCAGCACACTATTGCGGTCGTACTCACCCGAACTTTTGAGAATATACTCACTCACCGTATTCTCATAACGTATTTCATCATTAAATAAAAAACGCAAACTTCTAGGTGTTTTTACTAAAAAGTAAGAAGAAAAAATAGCATCATCATCTTGTGAGTATTGACGCTTACGCAAGATCGTTTTCCAATGCAGTTCACCTTCAGGATGAATAGATACAACAAAAATGTCATCGAAATAATAATCGACTAAATACCGACTATTATTAGCCCCAACAAAACCACGACCACCTCCTGTTCGGCGTTCGAATTTTTTGTTTCGTTCGCCTACCAAAAGCAATCCTCCATCTTTCCGTAAGACGACTTCCTGAATATCAGCATCAGGAAAACCTTTATTAGAATCGGACTTTTTGCCTGTTAAATCTAAAATAAAATCTTCTTTAAACGCTTCGAAGTGTATGCTATGATTTTCAGGATTTAATGGCGGAATGGTCATTGTAAAATAACCATTCGTTCTACCTCTACTATTTTCAGAATACAAACCAGCAGCTACTAAGTTATCGTTCATATTATCGAAAACAAAAGAAATATCATAGGTCAGTTTTCCATCCATTGGTAGAGTCGACTTATCAATACTTGTCCAGTTTGAGCCATAAGTATAGAGTTCAAAACGATGTTTCTCTCGTTGCGATTTTCGATTCTCTTTTTCTAGAACCAAATACATACGCCCTTTGTTATCGACCAAGAGTTGTTTAAAGTCACGTAAAAAACCAATATCATCAAAAACAAATTTTTCGTCCCACAGCACCTTCATTGTTTCTAAATTAAAAGCGACAGCTTCTAGTTCTGTTTGTTTATCGAAATGATATAAAAGAATTGTTTTTTTATCTTCAGAAATGATAACTTCTGCATTGACAGGGAAATATCGCTTTGTATAATCTTTTACCGTAACAGAGTCTATAAGATTGGCAGCCGCATCGTAGCGTTGAGCTTTCACAATCGTTCTACCTTTGTGCTTGAACGAGTAGACCAAATGAAAATTATCTTTCCTTGATGTTACTCCAAGAACAGAAGGATTCTTCTTATCCAATTCTATTTCTTTTTGCCAACTCAAGCGCATATTTTTATCAAAAGCCTGTATTTCATAGCTCGTTTCTTTGTCTCGAAACAATAAAAATTTGCCTTCCATCTTCCCAATTAATTCATAGGCTCTATCATTGCGAATAGAGATTGGGTCGGAAATAGTTGCCGTTTGGCTACACACAAATAAAGGAAATAGGACTATGGCGAGAACAGTTAATAATTTTTCCATGTAAATGGGTGGATTTTAATTGATAAAAGGTCTCATCAGAAAATAGGAAAAGGCTAATGTAAAGATACAGCATATGACCTAGTCTCTAACCATAAATATAACGAAAGATATGCCAATAGGTTATAGTTTTTGACTGAAAATTGTCAAAAATGCTTTTAACTTTGTGTTATAGAATGAGATATTAAATTTTGTTTTGATACCAAAAAGGGCATAATTATCTTTTATTCATTATAAATGATGATTAATATCTTTCCAAACAAGTCGTATTTTTTTACGTTAAAGAAAATAATAACCCTTAAATCAAGTTTTAACATTAGAAAAATTAAAAACACACTCGTTAAAATTTATTTCCTGTGTCCTACTACACACCTAGAATAATAGTCATTATTTGTTTTGTTTTTTCATTTTTCATTTGTTCAGAGATAAATGCTCAGAGTATCAGTGGAGTAGTCTTGAATGAAGAGAATGAGCCTGTCCCTTATGCTAATATCTATGTTAGAGAATTGCAGACGGGAACCTCCACAGACCTTGATGGAAAATACTTTTTAACAATTGATGAAGGTGAATATGAAATAGTAATCACCTCTTTAGGATATAGTACAAAAACATTGAATATCGTAGTAGGTGATTTGCCAATTGTAAAGAACATATTACTAGAAGCTTCTGCCATGGACTTAGAAGAAATAGTAGTAAAAGCTTCCAAGAAAGATCCTGCTTATGCGATTATTCAAAAGGCAGTAGACCATCGAAAACAATTTCTCAGCCAAGTAAACAGCTTCAAAAGTGAAGTGTATGTAAAGGCGACAGAAACAATTGATAAAAAAGAACGGAAGAAAAGAGCTGCTAAAAAAGAAGTTGAAGAAGTGTCTACCGAAGCAGACCCTGTCGATATTTTTGACGAAGAAGAAAAAAAGGAAAAGAAAAACTTAGAGCCGAATCTCAATATGGTAGAGATGAACTTGACGCTCAACTATCAGGCTCCAAATAACTATAAGGAAGAACGAACAGGCTATAAACTGTATGGTGAAAAAGCAGGCTTGTATATCCCACAATTTAGCGAAGCTGATTTTAATTTTTACGAAAACCTTGTTTATCTCAAAGGGATTTCCGAAACCCCAATTATCTCTCCGATTAGTCGAACCGCTATTTTGTCATACAAGTATAAACTCATCGAAAGTGTTGAAGAGAACGGTGTATTGGTACATAAAATAAAAATCATTCCTCGCAAAGTGGGTAACTCTACTTGTAGTGGTCATATCTTTATCAACGAAGGTATTTGGAATATTAACCGACTAGATTTAAAAATTCAAAAAGGTGGCTTAATGTTTTTTGATGCCCTTCAACTAAAACAAGATTATGAGCAATTGGAGGATAGTCTGTGGATTGTTAACAAACAAGAATTTGAGTACGAGACAAAGCAAGGGCGCTTCAAAACCTTTAGGGGAAATACCTTGATTCGATATTCTGATTATCAAAAAGACGTTCAATTTCCAAAGAAATTTTTCGGTAACGAAGTTGCTATCACTACCAAAGAAGCTTACGAACGAGACTCTAGCTATTGGAAAGAATTACGACCTGAACCATTGACGAAAGAAGAACTAAGAGCGGTCTTTTATCGAGATAGTGTCGAAGCTGTAGTGAATAGTCAAGAGTACAAAGACTCCATTCAAGCAAAGTACAATAAGGTTACTTTTTTAGAAGTGATATGGGATGGCTTAGGCTTTCGAAACAATGAAAAAAAACAACACATTTATGTAGGTTCATTAGCGGCGATGATTGACTTTGATATCGTAGGTGGTTTTCGCTTAGGTCCTTATCTTTCGTATTTTCGACGATGGGAAAACGGAAAAATGTTTAATGTCTCTGGACAAGTAAATATGGGCTTAACGAACAAAGATGTGCAAGGTTTTGTCAGTTCATGGCATCGGTACAATCCATATCGATTAGGAGATATTTCTGCTGGCTTTGGTCGCTCCTTTGAATCGATCAATACCTATGATGCTTTTCTGAATCAGCTAAAAGCTTCCAACTATATTCTACACGATCAGTTCGAATTGGGACACCGCATCGAATTATTGAATGGTCTTTATGTAGAAACGGACTTATCCTTTAGCGATCGAAAGTCGATAGATGGATATGATACGTCTAGCTTCATTGATAAAATTGTAGAAGACGATGGCACAGCACTTGTCTTTGACGATTACCAAGCCTTGATTTCAGAAATTAGTTTAGCCTATACGCCACGACAAAAGTTTATGACCGAGCCGAACCGAAAGGTCGTACTAGGTAGCCGTTATCCTACCTTTAAGTTTACACACAAAAAAGGATGGAATAAATTAATGACGAGCGATATTGATTTCGATTATCTACAATTTTC
>JAHDIP010000087.1:0-5673 GCA_020630735.1 Saprospiraceae bacterium
AAAACTTTAGTATTAGGTGCATCGACAAATCCTGCTCGATATTCCAATATAGCGACCAAACGACTAGTAAATTATGGGCATGAAGTAGTACTGCTAGGCAATAAAAAAGGCACTGTCGAAGGTAATGAAATTCAAATTGGACAACCTTCTATTGAAGATATCGATACCATTACCTTGTATCTTGGTCCTCCAAGACAGGAACAGTATTACGACTTCATACTAAACCTAAAACCTAAACGAATCATATTTAATCCAGGAACAGAAAATATCCATTTAATCAACTTAGCGAAAGAAAACGACATCGAACCTGTTATTGCTTGTACGCTGGTCATGCTTTCTACTAATCAGTATTAGGAATTATCTGCAATATTTTCTACATCTAGTAGACTAAATCATAAGTTTCGATATGTATCCAGTTCATTTTAGCATAGATGGGACAAAAAAAAAGCTGCGATCAAATTGATCGCAGCTTTTTTATATTTGGAAAAGTTGACTACTAGTAGCCAGCCTCTTTATTTCCAGAGTAATTCGTTCCACCTGAACCAGCACTACCTACTCCGCAATCTGGGCGACCCATATCACTTTGAGATGTAGCTACGCTAAATTCAACACGACGATTCATTAAGCTTCTTCCTTCTGTAGGAACAAGAGTTGTATTTTCACCACCCCAGTTAAGGATAAGGCGGCTTCTAGAGATACCGTACTTGCTAGTAAGGTAATCAATAGCAGCTTGAGCTCTGTTGTAAGAAAGAACATCATTGTAACAGTTACCAGCAGTTTTATCTGTATAACCACTTACAACTACTCTGATATCAGGATTTTTCTGTAATACAGTAGCAACATTATGCAACTTACCATATTCAGTATTCTTGATAGAGTACTTATTTAGATCGTAGTGAATCATTGGTAAGAACCAATCAGCTTTGTTCACTACAGTAGTTCCACCACGAGGGATAGATGCCATTTTAGCGTCAACAATTTTGTTAACGTCAGCCTCAGTCATTGGATCTGGAGGAGCAGGAACAGAAGCAACACCATCACCATCTACTTTATAACCTGGAGGTGAGTGAGGTTCTTTATCTTTACAATCAGTAACACCGTCACCGTCGCTATCTAAAACGATACCACGTGTATCTACTGGACAACCAGCAGGAGTATCTTTTTCTTGATCAAGCATATCGATGATACCGTCACCATCTGTATCAGTAAGGTCTAACTCAGGACGAGCTTTAACAGCAGCTAAGTCTTCAGCTAATAAGTCCATTGGGCTTACCCACCAAAGAGGCTCAGATTTTTTGTCTTTGTCTCCTAAGTTGATGTTAAGACGTAAGTTAGTATAGTTAACAACATCTCTAAATTGAGTTAAATCTTCAGTAGTTCTCCAACGGTAACCATCTAAAAGATCACCCTCGTTTCCGAAAGTAACTGTAGCTTGGTGTTCAAGAGCTAAATTGATTCTGTTGCTAATTCTGTAAGCAAGACCAAAACCAGCTGTAGCAGTTGGGTTTATTTGACCTCTATCATTAGGTTCTCCGTTACCAGAACGACGACCTCTTGCAACTTCTGCACGAGTTTCGTAATCGCCATCAAGTAAACTTCTCAAATCACTAGCGATTGTACGTCTATCAGGACGGCTATCATTAGGATCTAAATTAGCACCAATGGTAGAGAAGTCATAAGCTGTACTTCCATTTTGAGCATCATAAAAAGTCTTATAAGAGTTAATACCAGCACCACCAAGAACATACCAGTTGTATTTCTTGATTTGTTGCTTGAAATTAAAGGTGTTTAAAGACCATACACCTTGTAATGAAAGACCAAGATATTCCATTTTGTAATTAGGATACCAAGCGTTGCCATTACCATAGCCCATTTTTTTCAGCACTTTGTTTGCTGTCGCATGTCCGCCAGCAGCGCCTGCATTTCTAGGTTCTAAACCAAGAGCGATACCATACTGACCGTCTAAACGAATAGACCAAGCATAGTCGATTGCTCTTCTAACGTGTAAACCTGCGCCCCAACTTGGACGTGGCAATACATCGCCAATAACCATAAAATGACCAGCATGTAAACCAACTTCCCACATATGCTTTGGCTGCGCACTATATTTTAAGTTACTAAAATCAGGATTATCATCCTGTGCCAGCATGACAGTAGAAAGGGATAAGCTGAAAAATAATACGAATAAAAATTGAATTTTCCTTGTCATAGGGTTTCTACTTTGATGATTAAATAAATAGGTATTATTTTACATATGTAATAAGTGAGTACAAAAGTATTGTTTTTTTTCTTAGGTGCAAACATTTAATGCAATTTTTTCCCACTAGACATATGGTGTCCATAGGGATTAATAACACTAATTAGCTTTAAATATAGAACTTATTTCTAATAAGCCAAAAATAATCCATTAATTTTTTATTTAATGAGTTTATTTAAAGCCATCGTTAAAGCTGTTGTTGATATGTCTTTTAGGCTGTTGCTATGATTATGCACTTTTAATAATGCTTCGTGAATTGTAGAAGACACATCTTCAAAGATAGCTTCATCAGTTACAGTAACATCATTTTGCATTAGATAAGCAAAAACCCTTGCCATACCACAGTTTGCAATAAAATCAGGAATTAGACTCACTTTAGAATCTGTATATTTTGCTGTTTCTCCAAAGAACACTTTATCATCGATAAAAGGGACATTTGCCCCGCAGGAGATTACTTCTAAACCTCCATTTAGTAAAGCATCTACTTGGTCTTTCGATACAAGTTTTGATGCTGCTCCAGGAATAAAAATGTCAGCTTTTAAGTCCCAAATTCTTTTATTGGTTTCCTCAAAGCTTAATAGGTTGTTTGAATCGAGCTTATTTCCTTTTTTATTAATGAATAAAGATTTTACCGTATCAAAACTCAATCCATTTTCATCAATAATGCCATAATCTTTGTCTATAATTCCAACTATTTTGGCTCCTGCCTGAGCAAGATAACAACCTGCAGCTGAGGCTACATTTCCCCACCCTTGGATGATAACGGTTTTATCTTTTATATTGCTGCTCTTAAATATATGATAGAAATGCTTGACCGATTCGGCCACACCATATCCAGTAATCATATCGGCTACGGCATATTTGTGACCATCAGGTACATACTTTGGATTTTCGACAATTTTGGCGCAACCATACCGCAACTGCCCAATTATATTTATTTTTTCGCCTTTATCGGAATGCAAATGTCCATTGACAATTCCTTCTTGAGGATGCCAAAGACCTAAGTCTTCTGTTATCGGAATTACATCTTTTAATTCATCTACATTTAGATCACCTCCTGTACCATAGTAGTTTTTAAGCAATGGAAAAACCGCTTGATACCACCTTTTAAGTACATCATCTCTTCGAGGATCTCTTGGGTCGAAGTTAATTCCTGATTTAGCCCCACCAATATCAGGTCCACACACAGAAAATTTAACTTCCATCACTTTTGCTAGAGAAACGACTTCTTCTTTTGTAAGCCCCAACCGCATGCGAGTACCTCCACCAGCAGCTCCATTACGTAAAGAGTTTATGACCACCCAGCCTTTAGCTTCCGTTTCTAAATCATTCCATTCAAAAACAATTTGAGGATCAGTTTCTTTATAGGTCTTTAACATCTCGTTCATTTTATAACCTTTTTGTTGCAAAAAGAAGTTCTATAAATATGAGTGAAAAGAGTGTAAAAGTGCTTTGAACAGTTAGTAGTTCTCTTTGTTTAAAAGATCACCATTTTTTTCAGTTCGCAGTACCATATATATGTTTTTTGCTTACTACAGTACAATTTAACTACCTTGTTTTGGCTCCCTTTATTCTTACTTATTTCACTGAAATATGATTACTTTTGCAAAAATTAAAAAATATGTTGCAAAACTGGCTACAACCAATTTCGAAGGCACAATTTAGTGATTTTAATACGTACTTAGACCATCAATTTGGTAAATGTATTAATATTTATATAGATAAAATGCCTAGTTTAAGAAGAGTTAAGATTGCTCTTATCGGAATTGATGAAGAAAGTGCTAATTCAGTACGAAAATCATTGTATAAAACAAGTTTCCATTTCAAAAAACTGAGAGTAGCAGATCTTGGCAACATTCGAAAAAAGGATGTTTCTTTTCTTATTCCTGTTATCAAAGAACTTTTAGAAAGTCAAATTGTACCTATAATTATTGGAGAGTCTGATCAATCTACTTTAGCACAGTTTAGGGCATACAAAACTAAAAAGCAGCTAATCAATATGGTTGCTGTAAATGAATCAATAAATTACTTTCCGAATACAAAGAATGAAAGTTATTTACAGCAAATTTTGGATAGTAAACGAACACAATTGTTTAATCTTGGCTTAGTAGCTTATCAAACGCACTTTACTTCTCCTGCTTCTCTTCAATATATAGAGGAACGATGTTTTGATCATGCACGTTTAGGCATGATTCGCTCTAATATTGACCAAATCGAACCTATTATACGGGATGCCGATCTAATAAGTTTCAATATTAATGTGTTAAAACAAGCAGAAGCACCTGGTCAACAAAATCCTAGCCCCAGTGGTCTTTTGTCAGAAGAGGCTTGCCAGCTATCTTGGTATGCAGGTATGAGTGATAAATTAAGTTCCATTGGCTTTTATGGTTACCATTCTAGTCTTGATCAACAAATGCAAACGGCTCAAGTAGTGGCTCAACTGATTTGGTACTTTATAGATGGGTTTTATAATAGAAAAAATGATTTTCCTGTATCTACTAATAGCTTAGTAGAATATGTCATTGAATCTAAATCACACAATGTTCGATTAGTATTTTGGAAAAGTAAAAAGAGTGGTAGATGGTGGGTGCAAATTCCTGTAAAAACGAAAAAGAAACATCAAAGACATAGTCTGCTACCTTGCTCGTATGAAGAATACCTAAATGCTGGAAATGAAGATATACCAGATCGAATTCTAAGTGCATTTAATCGTTTTTCTTAAAACCGTTCAATCGCTTCTTTAATTTTTGGGGCAGGTACTTTAAAATACTTACCAAGAACTATCGCTGTCATAATAGATAAAAACTGTTCTTCATTGAAAGTCGTATCAACGGTTATCAGTTCTCTTCCCTGAAGAAAAGCTACTGATAGCGGTCTCGAGTTTATCAACTGTACTTCATAAGGAATGTTCTCGGCATCTGGTTTTTTGCTTTTAGTATAGTGTAGTTTTTTATTGATTCCCTTCGATAGCTTCATTAGATTATCATCTTCTAGATTGATGAAAATCATTTTATTATTTTCCTCTATATATTGGTAGATTTCTTTGGTAGCCAAATACGCTTTGCTCTTTTCATCCAAGTCTCCACTTAGTACAATAGCATGAGAAGGCTCTACTGCTTTTGTATAAAATGATATTGACTCTTCTGTTGGAAATTCTATTAAAACAATATCTGTTTTTTCAGGAATTTGCAAGAAAGAAGAAACAAAGCTTGATGGTTCTGTAGCCTTTAATAGTGTAGCATTGTATTGGCTTTCGAGGATAGTCATTGCTAGGGCAATACTGTTTTTTTGGGAATCTGTAGCTAAGATAGCTATAATAGGTACATCTATTTGCTGTCTATAATCATGTATTTTTTTTTGCAAGGTAGTTTGTTGTTCCATTCCCAAATCTTTTATTTTTGTATCAACTCCACTAA
>JAHDIP010000087.1:5773-23170 GCA_020630735.1 Saprospiraceae bacterium
TAAGTTGTGTGTACTACTTAAAGATAAGAAATGAAACTGAAAAAGTACCTATTTTTCTATTTCACACATAAAAAAAAGCCCTTGCATCAGATTGATGCAAGGGCTTTTTTATTTTTTCAAAGACTATTTATATCTTCTCTTTGGAGCTTTACGCTTTGTCTTAAACTTATTACCTCCAGTATCTTCATTTCCAGTAGGTCCACCTGTACGAGTCATTGCACAACGGAAACCTAAAGAACGATCAGATTTATCTTCTTCTTTGAATCGACGAGCACCAGGAGATAACCACCAAGCTCTGTCAGCCCAAGATCCACCTTTGATAACACGTGATTTATCACTAATTAAAGTAGATTGTCCAGTAACGTCATCATAAGGAGAGTTATAAAGAACTTCTGATTCTTTATCACCATCAAGATAGTTATATACTTTACCTCGCTTGTAGTTTTCTCTATCAGCTACTTCATCATCTTCTACATAACGGTAACGAATACGTCCAAGACTATCTTTTTCTACAGGCTTACCTTCTTCGTCTAATTCTTTTTGTTCAAATTTATTACCACGATAAGGGTTAAGGTCATGATTTTCAACATCACGTAATGTCATACTTGTAAGAGGACGGAACATATCCATTGTCCACTCGTTTACATTACCCGCCATATTGTAAAGACCAAAATCATTTGGCATATAAGCTCTTACTGGACCAGGAATGTGTGCATTATCATTCAGTTTACCAGCCATACCCATATAATCACCACGACCACGTTTGAAGTTCGCTAAGATTTCACCTTGATATCTGTTACGAGTTTGGTAACGTACAGTATTACCATTCCAAGGATATAGACGACGATCAGTAATACGTTCATCTTTTGCAGATGATTGATTACCTTGAAGAGCTAGAGCAGCATATTCCCACTCTGCCTCTGTAGGTAGTCGATAAGAAGGTAACATGATACCATCTTCAAAACGTACACGACGTTCGCCACCAGTTTTTACATCTTTCAAGTTTTTACGAACATCTCCCTCATACTGACCTACAAGATATGATTCAGAGTTGAAGTTATCTTCATCCTTTTGTTCAGCGTTAGGATTAAGAATACCTTTTTCTATCAAGATCATCTCGTTTACACGGTCGGTACGCCATTTACAATATTCGTTTGCTTGAATCCAGTTGACACCTACTACTGGATAATCATCGTAAGATGGGTGACGGAAATACGTTTCTACGAAAGGTTCGTTATAAGCTAATTCTTCACGCCAAACCAATGTATCTGGAAGGGCATCAAGATAAACTTCTGGATATGATTCGCGGAATACACGATCAAGCCAGTATAAATATTCTTTATAATCAATGTTGGCAACTTCTGTTTCATCCATATAAAAAGAAGAAACGGTTACACGACGAGGAACGGCAACCCATTGGAAAATAACATCCTGATCGGTTTGCCCCATAGAGAAGGTACCACCTTCTACTAATACTAAGTTAGGACCGGTAGCTTGACCCTCATAATCTAGTTTTTCGAAGCCTCCCCACTTTTGATCATTGTAATTCCATCCTGTAGTGGAAGATTTTTCTTTCTTTCCACAAGAACTTAATAACAGCAATGCAAAAACAAAGAATGCACTAAACTTAAATAGTCTTTTCATTGTTTACCTTTAGTTTGTTTAAAAAATTGACCAACAAATATAATAAAAAAAATGTTAATCTCCCTTTGAAAATTTTAGATATATAAGTTTTGGTAAGAAATATATATTTTATTATCCAAAACTGTTCCTTAATTTATCTGAACATCTGAAAACAATCATTATAATCGTATTTTTCAGGTCTTTCGAAATTTAATGTTATGGATATTTCATGGCTACCGCCCGATTTTCCAGCAAGACCAGAGACGGTCATATCATAACTATACCCTACTTTCAATACACCTTTCTGAACGCCTAGTAAGAAAATAGCTGCATCTGGATTGGTTAAAGCATGTCTGTACCAAGCTCCTCCGTAAATAAAGCCAAAACTTAGGTAGGTTCCAACATTAAATTGACCGAAGTCTCCTTGTTTGATGTACATGATATTCGGAGATAATAACGTGGGTGCTCTTTTCTTATTGCCCTCTATTAATGTTAACTGTGCCCCAGCATGCATAGTAAAGCGCATCGGCAAGCCATTATTTAAATTATCATTGACACCTGTAATTGTTTCATCAGGCGTATTCAAGTGTTTTAAGCCAAAACCACCAAAAAATTGCTTACTATAAATTAAAAACCCTGTAGAGACATCAAAGTAGGATTTGTTAAGTTCTGCTGGTTGAGTCTCTTCAGTTGGATTTGGAAGTCCTGTTACAGGATCTATTGGTCCATCAATTTGATCTATTTGATCATAAAAAATTAATTTATCCCAATCTACTCTATTTTGAACGAAGCTCCCTTCGACTCCTATTTTTAGATAATAATCTTTTGCCAACTGTACTCGATAGGCATACAGCCCACTAAGTTTATTGGTTTTATATAAACCATTTCCTGCATCATCCGACAAAACAAGTAATCCGAAGCCGCTATTAAGTGCTTTAGAAAATTGCGAAAAAGAAGCAGAATAAGTAACATAAGCCTTATTAAGGTCTGGCCATTGATTTCTATAATTCAATGTGAAATGTGGCTGATAAGTGTTACCTGTCAATGCAGGGTTTAGTTGCAATGGAGCAGCATAGAATTGGCTAAAAATTGGATCTTGTGCTTGTCCTGCTAGGAAAAAACTACACACAACTAGTATCGTAAAAGAAATATGTCTTATCATTGACTAAATTACATTAAATGAAAACAAGAAAAACCAGTAAGTTTGTAGTGAAATACTTGGTTTTATTTCTAAAAAGTAGTGCAATTCGATTGATTCAGTATTTTATGATGATCTTTTTCTACCCTATTTTCTCAAAATAAGAAATCTTTAGCCCTGCTTTACATTGATTTTTTGAGAAATAAAACAATCTTCGATCTAAAATTAATCAATACACACTACTAAGATCATTGAATAAAAAATAACTGGATAATTGACTTGATATTTGCTATCAAAAACAGATAAAAGCCTTAAATAATTAATTATTCAACACTATTTACCATTCAATGATCCTATCAGGACAACATTAAATTGAATATATTTTAACTTAAGTCAGGAGGTTTTTCGATGCTTAGGGAGAAATAGATGTTAAAAATTAACGTTTCTATAACAATTTGAAAATTTAATCGGTTTAATCTTCAAAATGAACTTACACAAGATATGAAGAAATTTGCGATCTTTCTAACTGTTTTCTGCTCTTTATCTATTGTTTTTGCAAATTCGCCAATTACTTTGCAAAAAGAATTGATTTGGCAAGCAAATCCGATCATCCATAACCCTACTGGAAATTTTCCGACTGAGATTTGGAGTTTTGATGGAGCCTCTTTTACGCCCAATCACCCAAGTCTGCCTCTTTTTTCAGAACGCTTTCCTTTGACTACTAACGAAAAAATTAGTGTCGAAATTATCGAAGCTAACTTTGAAAAGCTTGAACGAAAACCAGACGTATATGATTCGTTCCTCAGCAATGAGCTAATCATCAATACTTCTGTAGAACAAGATCGTCAACAATATTTTGGAAAACTATTCTTTATTCCAATTATCAAAAACGATAATGGTCAATATGAAAAACTTATCAGTTTTACATTAAAAATAAGGACTAGACCTCAAACAGTTGCTCCCACTCGTGACCCTACATATACGTACAATTCTGTATTAAGTGACGGAGCAATCTATAAAATTGCTGTTACTCAAAATGGTATACATAAGTTGGATTATAATTTTCTAAAAAATGATTTGGGAATCAATATAGATGGTATTGATCCACGTAAGATTCAACTTTTTGGAAATGGCGGCGGTATGCTACCTGAAAAAATCGCATCATTCAGGTATGATGATCTAGAAGAAAATGCAATAAAAATCGTAGGCGAAGATGATGGAAGTTTTGATGCTAACGATTATATACTTTTTTATGGAGAAGGTGCAAATGAACAAATATTTGATGCTGATAAAAAAACGTTTCATTTTGAAAAAAATGTTTACGATGATAATAATTACTACTTTTTAAAAATCGGTGACGATAATGGTCAGCGAATCATATCTCAGGCTTCGGTTTCAAATACCAATTATTCAACCAGCAGTTTTGATGCTTTCAAGTATTATCACGAAGATCAAACAAACTTACTATATGCTTTCCAATCTGCTCAAGGCTCCGGTAGGCAATGGTTTGGTGATATTTTTTCGGCTATTAGAGATCGATCTTACAATAATGTTTTTTCTTTTCCTAACATTATTTCAGATGAAAGCAATAAGGTAAAAATAAAAATTGCTTTTGCGGCTAGAAATAGTTTGTCTTCTAGCTATACTGCCAAAGTAAATGGCCAAAGCTTTACTAAAAACATTCCTAATGTTTCTACAGGAAATGTGGAAGCACCATATGCAAGAATTGGTATTATTGAAGAAGATTTTGTTGCTACCAGCAGCAATCTTGATGTGAATATTACCTACCCTATCGTAGGGAATGGAACAAATACAGGTTGGTTAGATTATATTGAAATAAATGCTCGACGTCAATTGACATTGATAAGTAGTCAATTATTATTTCAAGATATAAGGTCTATTGGTGAAGGGAATATTACTCAATATAAAGTCTCTGGTGCAAATGGTAATACGACGATCTGGGATGTTTCTGATCCATTAAAGCCTAAAGAACAAAATACGACTTTAAATGGTGGCGAACTGAGTTTCGGAATTGATACAGAAGTTCTAAAATATTTTGTTGCTTTCGACGGCAATACTAGTCTACTTTCTGCAACTGCTATCGGTGCTGTTGATAATCAAAACATACATGAAATTGAAAATGTAGACCTCGTTATTTTGTACCATCCTGAATTTGAAAGTGCAGCAAACCAATTAGCTGAACATAGAACAAATCATAGTAATTTAAATGTTTCAGCAGTACGAATTAACCAATTGTACAATGAATTTTCGAGTGGATCAAAAGATATAACGGCTATTCGTGATTTCACTAAAATGGTTTATGATAGAAGTGTAGAAGCTAATTCTTCTGATCCACGATTCAAGTATTTTTTATTATTTGGTGACGGTTCTTTTGATTATAAAAACATCTTAGAGTTAGATGCCAATCAAACGCATAATTTCATCCCTACTTATGAAACAGCTCAATCACTTGATCCGATTCGGGCATTCCCGTCGGATGACTATTTTGCTCTATTAAGCAATTCGGAAGGTGAAAACCTATTTGGAGCATTAGACATTGCCGTGGGGCGAATACCTGTAAGAACTGCTACAGAAGCCCAAGCAGTAGTTGACAAAATTATAAACTACGATATCAACCCTGAAACTTTAGGTGATTGGAGAATTCGCTTGGCCTATGTTGGTGATGATGAAGATGGTGGTACACATACCCGACAAGCGAATGATATTGCGACCAGAGTTGATACTCTTTACCCTGTATATAATACAGATAAAATATTTTTGGATGCACACAAACAAATAGCTACACCTGGAGGCGAGCGTTATCCCACCGTAGAAGATGCTATTAATACCAATATGTTTAAAGGTGTTTTGGCAGTTAATTATTTAGGGCATGGTGGATCAACAGGTTGGGCACAAGAACGTATTCTCAAAAATTCTGATATTTTAAACTGGTCAAATATTAATCATCTACCTTTATTTGTAACGGCTACTTGTTCCTTTACTGGCTACGACGAACCTAACTATACTACTGCTGGAGAATTATCCTTCTTGAATGGTAATGGGGGAGCTATTGGCTTACTTACTACTGTACGAGCCGTTTTTTCTTCATCAAATGAACGTCTGACGAAAGCTGTCTTCAACACCATTTTTGAAAAAGTAGATGGCGAGTATCCAACTATTGGTGAAGTACTTCGCTTATCTAAAAATAGTAACCCACAAGATACCGTAAACATTAACTCTAGAAAGTTTGCACTAATTGGAGATCCTTCTCAAAGACTTGCATTCCCGAAGCATAATGTCATTACAACAAAAATAAATGGGAATAGCCTTTCTACGGGAGTATTGGATACCATTAGAGCATTAGAAAAGGTAACAATAGAGGGAATCGTTGTTGACCAAAACGGTACGCCACTAAGCAATTTTAATGGAAAAGTATTTCCGACGATATACGATAAAAAAATTACCCTGACTACCTTAGGGCAAGACCCTGGTAGTCTCGTTAGGCCTTTTACTCTTCAAAAGAACATCATTTTTAAGGGCGTTGCAAGTGTCATAAATGGGAAGTTCGAATTTACTTTTGTGGTTCCTAAAGATATTAACTACGAATATGGAAAAGGAAAAATTAGCTACTACGCCCACGATGGAGAAGCATTGGATGCTGCTGGATATACATCCGATTTTATTATAGGAGGTACCAACCCCAATGCCATAGAAGACGATCAGGGACCACTTGTAGAAGTATTTATGAATAACGATGAATTTGTGTTTGGAGGTATTACTGATGAAAACCCTACTTTATATGTTAAGCTATCCGACGATAATGGTATCAATGTTGTAGGTAGTAGTATCGGACACGACCTTACGGGTATTTTAGACCAAAATACCCAAAATACATACCTACTAAATGACTTTTATGAGTCTGCTCTTGATGATTATACAGAAGGTGAAGTGCGCTATCCTTTGTTTAATATACCAGAAGGGAAACACGGTATTACAGTGAAAGCTTGGGATGTCGCTAACAATTCTTCGGAAGGATATACAGAATTTGTAGTAGCATCAGATGCTGAAGTAGCATTAAAGCACGTTTTAAACTATCCGAATCCTTTCACCAACTGTACATATTTTCAGCTAGAGCATAATTTACCAGACCAATTAATTGATGTACAGGTTCGAATATTTACGGTATCGGGCAAATTAGTCAAAACGATAGAAGAACAAGTTCCTTCTAGTGGATATCGACTAACCGATCAAGTAAAATGGGATGGTACAGACGATTATGGAGATCGACTTGCAAGGGGTGTTTACTTGTATAAAGTGAAGCTTGGAGCAGCCGAAAATAGCAACACTTCATTAAATGCAGAAAGTGATTTTGAGAAGTTAGTCATTTTAAAATAAAATATATATCGCTTTTAGCCCTCTAGGGCAATAAGTTTAGTTAACAAATCATTATATTTGCGTACTCATTGAAAATTTACACCATGAAAAAAACGTTTATCCAGTTTATACTGTCAGTTTTCGCTATAATTTCAATTAGCACCCAAACAGCTAACGCTCAATTTGGATGTGTATTTAATGTCTCTACTAATGAATGGGAAGGTGCAGATGGTGGACCTTGTGTCAATACCATAATTACTGCTGTTCCATTTTTGAGAATTATTCCTGATGCACGTTCTGGTGCAATGGGTGATGTAGGTATAGCGATTTCTCCCGATGCAAATGCGATGCATTACAATGCTTCTAAATTAGCTTTTGCTGAAAAAGATTTAGGTATTTCTGTTACCTATACACCTTGGCTGAGAGCCTTAGGTCTTAACGATGTCTACCTTGCGTACCTTTCAGGTTACAAGCAAATAGATGAGCTACAAGCTGTTGGTTTGAGCTTACGCTATTTCTCTTTGGGTAGTATTTCTTTTACAGATGATAGTGGTCAGCCAATTGGTACAGGTCGTCCTAACGAGTTCGAAGTTAATGGTTCGTACGCTCGTAAGTTAGGTAAAAAACTATCTGTTGCTATTGGAGCAAAATTCATTTACTCTAATCTAGCTGCTGGTCAGCGAATCGGAGATGTAGAAATTACGCCTGGTACTGCTGGTGCTGCTGATATTTCTCTTACCTATAAGACTCCTATAAAAATGGGTGATAACGATACCGATCTTACATTAGGTGTTGCACTTACTAACTTGGGTACTAAAATATCTTACACCAACTCTATCAATAGAGACTTTATACCTGCTAACTTCGGAATCGGTGCAGCTTGGGAGCTAAACTTAGATGAATATAATTCATTTACAGTTGCTCTAGATATCAACAAGTTGTTAGTTCCTACTCCTGTTGTTGGTGATGAAGATGGAAACAATATTGCTGATTATAAAGAGCAATCAATGTTTGCAGGAATGTTGAGTTCTTTCGGTGATGCTCCTGGTGGTTTTAGCGAAGAGCTAAACGAATTGATGTACTCAATTGGTCTAGAATACTGGTATGATAAGCAGTTTGCTGTTCGTGCAGGTTACTATACAGAGCATGCTACAAAAGGTAACAGAAAATTCTTTACTGTTGGTCTTGGTCTAAAATATAATGTTTTTGGACTTAACTTCTCTTACTTAGTACCAACTACAAATCAGCGTAATCCGCTAGATAATACACTTAGATTTTCATTATTATTTGACTTCGGAGCCTTCGGTGGTGATGGTGTCGAATAAATGTCTATAAATACTTTGATGTTTATAAAAAAGCCTGCTCTTCGGAACAGGCTTTTTTTATGCTTATCAGCGAATGGTTTTAGACCAGCATCGTCAGGAATAACTTTTTTATTTAGCGTTTTTCACTAGAGTTGATGAAAATATTTGCTCCCCGATCTTGAGCCGTAGAATGTAATGACCTAAAGGCAAATCGCCTAAATTTAATTCAAATGATGATCTACTCCTTTGATAGTATCTAAGGTCTATTTGCTGCCCAAGTAAATTATACAAGCTCAAATCTATTTCATCTGGTAATGAGTTTTCAAACTTGATATAAACATAATCGCTTACTGGATTTGGATAAACAGAAAATTGCTGCTGATGAATGGTTGATAGACTTGTCGGTAGTTCAAACCATTGATGGGTAGAAAAACGATGCAACTTGGGTGATAAAACCGAAAAATTTTCAGCAGAAATAAATCCTCGACCTCCTTCACTAAATGTAATTCCTTCTATTTGGCTGATGTTCAATACAGAACCAAAACTAATTCTACGTTTATTTCCTGAAAAGAAATTAGTACCATTATAGTCTGATAATAACCACATAAATCCTTCAGAGACAGTATACCCAAGTAAAGCCACTACTCCATCGTTATTGATTGTAGCACCTGTTATTAATCCTCCAGCTTCAAGAGAATCTCGAAGCACTGCTACCTGTACACCTGGTGAAGTAGAAAGCGTATACATTCTTGTTTTCATATCTACCCAATTTTTAGAAAACAAATAAAGACTATCGTTGTGGTAGAAGAAAGCTTCGCAATCGTAATTATGGTTATTATTATCAGGCGAAAAATCAGTTTGATCACTAAAGGTAAATTCGATTAGCTCTGAGTTGACGATATTATTAGGCAATTCTGATTTATTGATTTTATAAACTCTAAGGTTGGTTCTATTTCCAATGTTATTTCCAAAATCACCAATATAGATATGCGATTCGTCTTGTGCCAAATCTTCCCAATCAAAATTTTCGGCACCAACAATTAAGGCAGTTTGTAATATAGCCCCAGTAAGAGTATCTATACGATATAGTTCATTATCATTTCCTGCATCATTAGTAGTCCATAATTGTTGGTCAAAATACACTAAACCAGATGTCTCCATAATCGCATCGGACAACTGAGCAAGTTCCGTAAGAATATAAGATGTTGGAGGATAATTGCATGTACCATCATTTATGGTTGCAGTGTTATCATAGTTGATTGCTTGTGGATCGGTACAACCATTTTGAGCCATACTTGTTTGAAAAAATAAACAAGTAAATACTGTAATCAAGTTGAAAAGAAAAACGTTTGTATAATACATTTGTTTGAGAATTAAAAAACACTACAAGCCTATAAGCCGGATCCTGTTATTTTGCCTTAGAGCAAAACACTCTATCATTTATCTAGTTCCGACATTACTATCGGAATCTATCTGCCTACCCGTTCCGATTTCTTAGTTTTTCAACCAAGAACCTAAGCGAGCAACTTTCGTTTGAGTAAGAGAATAATCAATTACTCAAAACCGGAATCTACATGGCATTTCAACCCACGAGGTTTATCTCCTACTAACTTGCGTTAGCAAAACGTGCGCTCTTACCACACGATTTCACCCTTACCTCAATGCAAAAGCACAAAGGCGGTATATTTTCTGTGACACTTTCTGTCCCTTGTTCCAATAGTTAACCATTGGTTCAAAGTCCCATTCGTTAAATGGCGTGGTGCTCTACGTTGTCCAGACTTTCCTCATACTTAGCAAAAACTAAGTCCGCGATAGAGCAGCTTGTAGTGTTAATTCTTTTAGATATACTGAAATCGAAATGGTTTCGATTCTTCAAATGTTAAAACTGCTGGCAATCAGACGATAGCCACAAACGATTATCTTAAAACCGAATACCAGTAAGTATAAAACTGCAAGATACTACAAATAGGTTCAATACAGCAGCAGGAATAATGAAAAAAAGCATTTGAAGAAGCCATCTGGCATTTTTTTAAGAAAAAATTAAATATATTATTATAATTTAAAATATATAGAGTAATTTCAAGCGTTAAAATCCAGATAAGTTTATTTTTGTTATATATATTGTCCAAATAAACTCTATAAAGCGCTTTTGGATTAAATTTTGTTTCATAAAACCATATATAAAATCGGCCTTTAGGTCAATCTTTTTTTCTTAGACTAAACATATGGCAAAGCGGCAGTACTATCTTTTATTGCTTACTATTATTTTTTCTATCCTAGCAATCGTATTTGATAACTTCACCAAGCAAGCTATCAACATAAAGAAGTATAAATCCGTCATTGAGAATTATCTGCACGAACAAGAAGATAAAGTAGATCAAATATTCAATAATAAGGACTTTATTCAGGAGCAACTTAATACCAATAAAACGGTAAAACTAAGTGAAGACGGAATCTCAGCCTTACAACAATTATCAAAAGAACAGTTTACTTTTTGTATCTACAAACAAGATTCCTTAGTATTTTGGTCAAATAATAGGATATTACCTAGCAATATTGATCTACAAACCAAATCTACAGACCGTTCTGTAAAAAGTGTAAAACTTCAAAATGGTTATTACCAACGCATCAAGCAAACCTTTACAGACGATCAGTTTGGTCAATATACCCTTCTTGGTCTTATTCCTATCAAGTATCAATATCAACTTCAATCTGACTATTTAAAAAGTGAATTTGCAACTAGTACCGAAATTCCATCAGAAATAAAACTCGTCAATTATAAAACGGATTATATTATTCATGAGAAAAATGGTAACTCACTTTGCTATTTAAATGTAGAAGGAGAAATCTTTGATCGGAAGCAATTGCAGTATTCTTTGTTTCTATATCTTATTGCATTTATCTTTTTGGCGATGCTTATCAATAGCATGGCAAAACGAATTGCCCTTTTCAACCGACCATTGATTGGAGCTGTTTTTTTAATGCTAACAGTATTCGGTATTCGCTACTTTAGTATACTCTTACAAATCACTGATAAATTTCAGGAGCTTCCTATTTTTGCTCGTACATTTGAATCGCCTTTTTTAAGCAATTCGCTAGGTGATCTACTCATCAATATTGTTTTGCTTCTATGGATTATGATTTTTTTCCATAGAGAATTTAAAGTCAAAACATTTGACCACATTTCGCCAACGCTCCAATTCGGCATAACTGTACTAAATTACTTTTCGATTTTTTTAGCCGTATTGATGCTTACAAGTGTATTCAAAAGTTTAGTATTAAACACCGACATTAGTTTCGATTTTGACAATGTCTTTAATCTAAACACGCATAGTTTTATAGCACTCATTGGCGTCATTTTATTACTCGTAGCGCTCTTTCTATTTAGTCATCGGATGATGTTGACTATCGTAAAATTAGACAATAATAAATACCGTAGATTGCTTTCATTGGCGGTAGCAACAGTAGCTGCTTTACCTATTTTGTTTTTCTCCAACTTAGAGTTGCCTCTTACGCAGTTAATGCTCATTGCTTTTACTTACATCCTTATTTTTGATCTATTTATTGATTCCGAAACACCGAACTTTACTTGGCTAGTAATCTGGCTTGTTATATTTTCTGCGTTCCCTTCTGTATTGCTTTTTAAGTATACAGGCATCAAAGATTTTAGTACAAGAATCGAATATTCTAAAGTACTATCAGATATTGAAGATACGATTGCAGAAGAGAGTTTAAACGCTTTTATTAATACGATAAAAAAAGACGCAGAGCTAGAAAGAAATCTTACTCGTCCTTATCCTTTTAATGGGATAAAAAAGGATATGCTTCAAAAAAAGGCTGATGATTTTGTGACGAACAATAGTTATATTTTCAATAATTATAACTATGCAATCTATGCTTATTCTGATAAATACAGAAAATCAATTATTGAAGAACAAACGATAGATTATAATGCCTTAAATGCAAAACTAAATCAAGCCAAAAAAGCAACAAAAGGTAATAGCTACTTTTGGTTCGACAATGTTAATAGCTTTTCTTATTTAGTTCCGATTAAATATCAACAAAATACCGATAATCCAATAACACTACTTTTTGAATTTAAGCGAGCTCGTTTAGAAAAATCGAAAGTGTATACCGAATTACTGATTGACCAACAATACAAAAATCTCAAAGATTTAGGTAAATACGATTATGCTGTTTACAAAAACGGTATCCGCTCTGATTACGAAGGTAAAACTTATGGCTCCTATTTAAAAATGGAGAAACTTCCTGAAGTTGGCAAACAATTTCAGATATTTTCAACCAATCGAATCGACTCCTACTATAGAGCTTCTGAAGATATTATTGTAGCAATGGGACGTGATACAGGAAATATTTACTTCAAAACCATTTCCCTGTTTTCGTATTTATTCACCTTATTGGTCATTATCATTATAATCATTTCCTTTATCAATTCCGTCATTAGTATTTTACCTGAATCACTAAATATTTCCTTTTCTGGTAAACCATCCTTACGTAACAGAATACAGCTTTCGGTGATCTCTCTTACAGTAACTTCTTTCCTTGTAATTGGTATCGTTACTGTTTGGTTTTTTAGAACATCTTCTGAAGAATATCACGAATCTCGATTGGAACGTAAAACAAGTTCTGTTTTGAAAGATGCAGAGCATGAATATTTAGTCACCCAATCTGATACTACTCGAAACTTATCTTCGATGGTTAATCCATTATCTCAGATTCACCGAATGGATGTAAACTTGTATAATACAAAGGGACATCTAATAAGTTCATCTGAGAGAGATATATTCGATAAGGGTATCGTTACGGAAAAAATGGATGCACTTGCCTTCCAAATGCTTAGTAAAAATAAGCAAAACAAATATCAGGTAGACGAAAGAGTAGGATCGCTCTCTTACAAAACGGCCTATGTCAGCTTAAAAAATAATGAATCCAAAACAATTGCGTATTTGGGTCTACCCTACTATTCTAAACAGCGAAAATTACGTAGTGATGTTACAGACTTTATGAGTACTCTATTGAGCGCTTATGTTTTCCTTCTTTTGGTTGCGGGTGGTATCGCCATCTATGTTGCCAATTCGATCACACGACCAATTGCAACTGTTGGTGAAAAAATCAAACAATTCAAACTGGGTAAACGTAATAAACCACTTGAATGGACGACCAAGGACGAATTGGGCGAATTGATTTCGGAGTACAACAAAATGATAAAACAGGTGGAAGATAGTGCCAACAAATTGGCACAATCGGAACGGGAAGGTGCTTGGCGTGAAATGGCTAAACAAGTGGCACATGAAATCAAAAATCCATTGACGCCAATGAAGCTAAGTATCCAATACTTACAACATGCCTACCAATCTAATCCACAAGATATAGAACCGCTGCTTAAACGAGTTGCAGCTACCTTAATCGAACAAATTGACAATTTAGCAGCTATCGCTTCTGAGTTTTCTAACTTTGCTAAAATGCCTCGTGCTGATAACCAAAAAATTGAGTTAAACTATTTGGTTTCTTCTGTATTCGACCTTTTTAGAGAAACCGAAAATTCAGATTTATCACTTGAACTTCCTGATAAATTACTTTGTATCTATGCCGATAAAAATCATTTGATGCGGGTACTTAATAATTTGATCAAGAATGCAACGCAGGCTATTCCTGATAACCGTCGTGGCAAAATTTCGGTATTGCTTTATACACAAGACGAAATAGCTATCATCGAAGTAAAAGATAATGGCACAGGAATTCCTCAAGACAAATGGGACAAAGTATTCGTACCTAACTTTACCACTAAAAACTCTGGTACAGGACTTGGTCTCGCCATCTCCAAAAATATTATCGAATCGGTTGATGGTCGTATCTACTTCGAGACAGAATTAAATATTGGCACCAATTTCTATGTAGAATTACCAATCGTCGAAGTCAAAGAACTAGAAGAAGTATAAACAAATCTTTCCTAACTTTGTTACCTTCACATTCAAATTAACTAATGGATGAAGGTAGGAATTATTGGTGCTGGAATTGGAGGAATTGCCACAGCCATACGTATGGCTAGCCGTGGGCATCAGGTACATGTAGTTGAAGCCAATAGTTACCCTGGTGGGAAACTTTCAGAACTACACATTAATGGTTATCGTTTTGATGCTGGACCTTCTTTATTTACCATGCCCAACTATGTCGAAGAATTATTCAAGGTTGCAGGTATTGATATAAAAAAGCATTTTGAATATGAACGACTCGATATTATTTGTAACTATTTTTGGGAAGACCAAACTCGATTGACGGCTTTTGCCGATGCGCAACAATTTGCACAAGAAGTCGAAAAGCAATTAGATGTTTCTAAAAAGGTTGTTCTTAAAGCATTAGCAAGTAGCGAAAAAAAATACCAACTCACTGGTAAAACTTTTCTAGAATACCCTTTACAAAAAGCATCAACTTGGTTGACAAAAGATGTTGCAAAGGCATTAGTCCAACTACCGAGTTTAGATATTTTCAAAACAATGCATCAAGTCAATGAGCGAGACTTAAAACATCCAAAACTTGTTCAGCTCTTTGATCGTTACGCAACCTACAATGGTTCTAATCCATATAAAGCTCCTGGTATATTAAATATTATTCCACATTATGAATATCATTTTGGTGCTTATTTTCCGAAAGGTGGCATGTATGCTATTACAACCGCTTTGGTCAATTTAGCTAAACAAAAAGGTGTTCAATTTTTATTCAATAAACGAGTAAATAAAATTGTTGTCGAAAATCGTACTGCTTCAGGTATTGAAATTGATGGACAAAGAATCGACTTTGATCTCGTAGTCAGTAATATGGATGTTTTCCACAGTTTTAAAAAACTACTTGTAGACCAACAACAACCTGAGCGAATTTTAAACCAACAGAAATCAACTTCGGCGCTTATTTTTTATTGGGGCATCAAACAACAATTTCCAGAACTAGATTTACATAATATATTTTTTAGTGAAGATTATAAAACGGAGTTTGAACATTTAGAGAAGGGAAGTATTTATGATGATCCAACCGTCTATATCAACATTAGTCAAAAACACCAAACAAGTGATGCGCCTAATAATTGCGAAAATTGGTTTACGATGATTAATGTTCCTTATAATTCAGGGCAAGATTGGGATAGCTTAATCCAAGAAGCTCGAAAGAATATTCTTACTAAAGTTAGCCGTATTTTAAAAACAGATATCGAACCACTTATAGCCTGCCAAGCTATTCTTGACCCAAGAAGTATTGAACAAAAAACATCATCGCATTTGGGTGCATTATATGGTACAAGTTCAAATGATCGAATGGCAGCATTTTTACGTCACCCCAACTTTTCAAACAAGATAAAAAATTTATACTTTTGCGGCGGCAGCGTTCACCCTGGAGGTGGGGTTCCACTTTGTTTATTGTCTGCTAAAATCATTGATCAGTTAGTGCATGAATCCTAAAGAAAAAATATCCATATCCGTTTTAGTCATCCTTCATCTTGTAGGTGTTGTCGTTTTACATTTCGACCTTATTGAAAATTTCATCTATCTAACACCTTTTAATTTATTGGCTTCATTAGGCTTCATTTTATGGAATCATCCGACATGGAATAAAGCATTTTATCTTTTTTTAGTATTATGCTTTAGTATCGGTTTAGGCATCGAAATCATAGGTATACAAACAGGAGCTATTTTTGGCAACTATCAATATGGAGGAGTGCTTGGTCCAAAGGTTTTAGACACTTCTTTAATGATCGGTGTTAATTGGATTATTGTTAGTTATTGTGCTGGGGTTTGTACAAATTATTTGATATCAAAAAGCCATTGGGCAATCAAAGCCATTCTTGGTGCTACACTAATGGTTGGGCTTGATTTTTTCATTGAACCAGTAGCTATTAAATATGGCATGTGGACTTGGGAACTTAGTCATGTGCCCTTACAAAATTATATCGGTTGGTTTATTATCTCTTGGTTTATACTGGCACTCTTTTTTAATTTTACCAAAACAATCAAGAACAAAGTTGCTGTAATATTGTTTATCTTGCAACTGTTATTTTTTCTAATCTTAGGATTATAGATTTTTGCAAAAGTCAACCACCATAAAATGAATGTTTTATTCTACACCTTCGTTACAATAGCAGCCGTTTTGGCAATGGAGTTTGTTGCCTGGTTTGCACATAAATATATCATGCATGGTCTCCTTTGGTCTTGGCACGAAGACCACCACAATCCGCATGACAACGAAGGCTTCTTCGAAAAAAATGATCGCTTCTTTTTAGTCTTCGCAGTTCCTAGTGCTTTATGTTATATGATAGGTAGCTCTACTCCTCACTTTTGGTTATTCTTCGTTGGTGTTGGAATTTCTATTTATGGTTTGATTTATTTTCTTATCCACGATGTCTATATCCACCGTCGTTTTAAATGGTTTAAGCAATTGGACAACACCTATTCTCGTGCGATTCTTCGGGCACATGGTGCACATCATGCCAAACAAACGAAAGAAGATTGCGAATCTTTTGGTCTACTTGTGGTTAATAAAAAGTTCTTTGGAAAACGAGTAAGAGAGCGTGCTAATTCAAAAGTATAATTCATATTAGCCTATATTCAATATCATCCACTAATTTTTTTTCATTTTCTATAATTTTCTTCATCCTTTCGTTAATCTCCGTATCTTGTTGCTACTGTTTCAGGGCATGTTTTATTGCCCCAAAGTGGTTTGGGATTGTCAAACAATTAAGATGACTGAGAATCAAAGGATAGCTAGCAATGACAATTCTTAAACTGAATACCAGTAGGTATTTGTCCAATTTGCATAAAAAAAGATAGCCCAATTCGTTTCAAATTAGGCACGAATCATGCAGTTTTAACGTTTACCTTCTAGAATTAAAATCATTGAGATGAAACGTCCATGATTAAGCCTTAAGAATGATTAAAACGAATCATTCTTTTA
>JAHDIP010000391.1 GCA_020630735.1 Saprospiraceae bacterium
ACTCAAAAATTCTATAGCCAAAATGCGGAACTTATTTTTTACCCGTTACTAAAAGAAATTCTTTTCAGCATAAGGCCATTCAAAAATTATAACAACAAAAATTGAGTACTATTTCATTCAAAGTTTTACCTTTAAAGCTAGAATGAAACAATTATTTCAACCTATAGATATCGCCTCACTCGTTTTTTTTAGAGTTGTGTTTGGGATTCTGGCTTTCGCAGATGTGTTTGGTACATGGACCTACAAGCATCTCTACATGAAGGCTTTTGATCCTGATAAATTTCATTTTAAGTATTATGGTTTTGAATGGGTGCATCCTTTGCCAGAGCCTTTTATGTCTATCGTTTTTATTGTAGTAATGATTGCTGCTATTTTGGTTGCGCTTGGCAAATGGTACAAACCTGCAACATTGGTTTTTGCTTTCGGTTTTGCTTATTTTTTCTTGATAGAAAAAGGCTATTATCTCAACCATGCCTATCTTTTTATTTGGATTAGCTTTGCGATGTTTTTTCTACCCACTAATAGAGCCTACTCTTTGGATGTTTTGAAAAAGCCTTCTTTGCATGTCGACAAAATCCCTTATTGTTACTTATTCATCTTGCAATTTATGATGGGAGTGGTCTATTTTTTTGGAGGCATTGCCAAAGTAAATAAAGATTGGTTAAATGGTTTACCGCTAAAAATATGGCTAAAGCAAAAAGATGATATGCCAATTTTGGGTTGGCTTTGGGGACAAGAATGGGTGGCTTATTTTATGAGTTATGGCGGCATGTGTCTTGACTTGTTTATTGTTTTTCTACTAATCTATAAACGGACTCGCTGGCTGGCTTTAGCTTTACTCGTCTTTTTTCATTTGACCAATCTTATTGTTTTCTTGATTGGTATTTTCCCATACTTATCAATCGCTTTGAGTTTACTCTTCTTCGAACCAGATTTTCCGAGAAAAACTATAGCAACTATCAAGCGTTTCTTTTCGAAAGGTGTGGGCTTAAAGTTCAATAAACTATTGGATAAAAATTTCTTAACTCGTGGCATAAAAGAAGAGTGTACAACCATTAGTAAAAAATATCAATCGCTTACACCATTTACCAAAGTCGTTTATAATCCTATTTATAAAAAAACAATTGTTGCGGTACTTGTTTTCGTTTGTTCAATCCATATTTTGCTACCTCTACGTCATCATTATTTCCCTGGTGATGTAGCTTGGACAGAGGAAGGGCATCGCTATTCTTGGCGAATGATGTTGCGCTCTAAACAAGGTTATGGAAGTTTTAAAGTGAAAGAGTCGAAAACAGGTAAGAGTAAACGGATAAAGCCTAAAGACTATTTAAGCAAACGACAAAGTCAAAAAATTTATGGTCATCCAGATATGATTTTACAATTTGCTCATTATATTCGTGACCTAAAAGAAGCAGAAGGCATGGAAGATGTCGCAGTATATGCCGATATAAAACTAAAATTAAACGGCAGAGATTATAAACGTTTTATTGATCCTAAAGTAGACTTGGCGAAAGAGGAATGGGAATTTTTTAAAGCATCACATTGGATTATGCCTATGGACAGCGAGCAATAACAGTCGGTTTTGATGTAGTGATTAATCGCTAAACTTAAAGATACGACCTTGGTCTGCTACAATATAGCCCGTTCCATTTTGTACAAAAACATCATTCAAATCGACATCAGGAAAATCTTCGACAACTTGCCAGTCGTCACCACCATTTGTGGTTTTCCAAAAGACACCCTCGTCTCCTACAATGTATCCTTGTTGCTCATCCACAAAATGCACTGCACGAAACGCTTTATCAGTAACGGTTACTTTATCGCCACTACGTAATTTCTCCCAAGTAAGACCTGCATCAGTTGTTTTTAAAATCGTACCAACGGCTCCAACCGCATAGCCCGTAGTAGCAGAAGTAAAATAAACATCCGTATAAAAATCATCTTTTGTATCGCTCAAGTCCCAAGTCAGACCAGCATCGGTAGAACGTAAAATGATCCCATAGCCTACCGCATGAATCGTGTTTTTGTCGGAATAACAAACAGCACTTATTTCATTCAAAAAAGTATCGACAGAAATTACTGTATAATTATCTGTTAGCGTAACAAGGATTCCTGCTTGATAAGCAACTCCTCCTCCTAAAACGCCGTTTTGTTCATCATAAAAATCAACTGCTTGCATCGACAATACATCTCTGCCATGTGATAAGCCTTGGAAGACCCAACCTTCATTTTTATTTCGTTGCCAATGTAACCGTCCTTCGATTCCTACTACATGTTTCACTCCATCTGTTACATCAATTTCATAAACCGTTTTATCTGCTATAGAATCCATTTGCCAAGTTTCACCACCGTCAGCAGTTGAAAGATGAATGCCATTAGACCAAGTATCGCCACCGACGATATGACCGTTTTGTTCATCTTCAAAAGTTATAGCATTTAAGTCGAAAGAAGTGTTAGAGGAAAGCTCTGTCCAAGAGAGGGTAATTTTTTCTTTTCCGCAAGAAAAGCAGCAGAAGAGTACAACTATAAAAAAAGGGATAAAACGCATAAAGCTAGTTCAGTATTGGACACAAAAAAGCCTTTACAATGTAAAGGCTTTTTTGTGTATCGTTCGTTAATCTTTTCCTTTCTTTGATCCCGTTTTTCCAACAGAGTCTATGAAGGTTTGATTATCATTTGGAAGTTTAGTTTTTTTTAGCCTTCGAGGCAACGTTGGAAATGATGCAGAACCATAATGAGAGAATTTCGCCGAAGTCAATAACGGAAACTTATAATTATTTATAAAGTTTTCGAAGAAAGACTCTAGGTCTTCCAACTGCATATTTTTAGAATTTGGTTTTAGGTGGTAAGCAATATGACTAACCGAACCATCTTTTTCCCAAAAGACGTTCAACCAAATCTTCATTCCTTTAAGGTCATAACCAATCAGATCTGCGTAAGCTTCCATTTCACTAATCATGCTCCACCATTTATCGAAAGCTTCGTCCATATCATCATTACAAGCAGTCAAAAGAAGCATTTGATGATCAAGGGTTAGTTGTTCGAAGCCATCTTCATGGTCACCTAAAACAAATACTTTAGGTAGTGTATCTTGTGTTTCGCAATTGTCTATAGGAGGATCAGTAATGGTAGCATTAAGTGTTCCTTGTAAAGACAACAAACAAACCACAAGAATGAAGAGAATATTTCGCATATAATACATTTTAATCAAAAATAAGAAATTTTTATTTAAGTTCCCTATTAATTATCAATTAATTAGAGCAATTCTTCTTTGTTTTCTTTGGAGGAGTTCTAGAGATAAGCTTAGTTGTTTGACAACTACATTCGTTCAAAACGATACCTCTAAGGTATTACGAAATACTGTCATATATAGCTATTTCATCAATTTTCATTCCTAAATTCAAAAAAATTATAATTTATACTTTTCTCAAATTGGATTACTTATCACACTTCTCCCCTATTAAATTGATCTTTTACTCGCTATACCTCTTTAATTTCCTGCGTTTTCTCAAAAACGCTTTATCATAGTTAATAACGTAAATTATTGGCTATCAATCTGTTACTAAAACGTTAAATATGTTCTTCTTCTTAAATTTACTAGGCTATTTTCACTATTTATTACTAAATTACTTCATTTTCGACCTAAAAAACTTGAATGGGAATGGTATTTTTTGACAAAAAATATTTTTTCTGCAAAAAGATAAAAAGCTCACTTTCGATTAAGTAACTCTCTTAGATGTCGGACTTATTTTTTAATCGTTACTTAGTAACGGTCAAATAATAACTTCCCGATTTGTGGCTGGCATTTTAGAGTT
>JAHDIP010000392.1 GCA_020630735.1 Saprospiraceae bacterium
TACTTAGTAAATTCGTTACTTTATTTTCAGTTAAACGTTCAGTTTAATTTGTCCAAACACTTACCTTTGCAGGATGTTCTTTCTTAAACACAAAAAAATAACGATTGGCATTACGCTTATGTTGGCACTGATGGCCATTTTTTTTGCCACCAAGGTCTATTTTTTACACGACCTTGACCGTTTTCTTCCAAAAGATAGAAACGATCATCAGTTTTTAACCAATTATCAACAACAATTAGAGGCTGACGATTCTTATTACCTCATTGGGTTACACAGCAAAAAGGGTGTCTTTCAAAAAGAATTTCTACTACAGCTTGATAGTCTTACTAAAGCTTGTACTAATTTGCCACATATCATTAGTGCTAGTTCGATAAGCAATATTAGTAATCCAGTAAAAACACCTTTTGGTCTGATCACTATTCCTGCAGTTCATATCAATGATGAAGAAAAGTACTCTATTGATTCGACCAAACTTTTAGCAGATGAACGACTAGTAGATCGCTATATTAGTCGTGATGCTAAGACCGTTTTGGTAACACTAAAAACAGAAAACAGCTTGCGACAAAGCCAAGCAGAAGAACTCGACAAAGCAACTAAAGCATTGCTAGGTAGTTTTCAGTTTGAGGAATGGCATGTAACAGGCAAAGCAAACATACAAACAGAATTTGTAGAATTGATACAAAGCGAATTGGTCTTTTATATTATACTCTGTAATTTATTTTTGACACTTGTTCTGATTTTTATTTTTAGGCGATTTTGGGCAGTTGTTATAGCTTTAGTTTCTGTTTTACTAGGCGCCATTTTTTTTACAGGTTTGCTAGGGGCATTTGGCATACCACTTGATCTTATGTCAATGCTTTTTCCGCCACTAATGTTGATCGTAGGTATGAGCGATGTTGTTCATTTTTTGACAAAGTATGTTGACGAACTGAAAAATGGAGTTGAAAAAAATGAAGCAATGTTGCTAACCGTTAAAGAAATTGGTTGGGCCACTTTTCTGACTTCGGCAACAACAGCAGTTGGTTTTGCTGCACTCTATTTTTCGAAAATAGAACCGATTAGAACCTTTGGTCTTACAGCAGCATTAGGTGTTTTTATCGCTTATCTTACTGTATTGTTTTTTACAACATCGGTTTTACTTTTACTGCGACCAGATCAAATAATGTTTCAGAAAAATTCTTCTACATTTTATACTAAGCTATTACACAACAACTATTTATTTGTACAAAACAATGTTCGTAGTATTAGTTTAGGAACAATTATATTATTGATTTTTTGCTTTGTAGGCATCAGCCAAATATCTACCAACGCTTATGTACTTAGCGATGTACCTAGTAATTCTAAGTTGATGGATGATGTTCGTTTTTTTGATAAAGAACTTTCGGGGATTCGTTCTTACGAACTTGCTATTCTTCCTCAACAAGAACATAAAGTTACCGATTATGCCGTATTGAAAGAGTTAGACAAATTAGAAAATTATCTGAAAACAAATTCACCTGTCAAGTCTATTCTGAATCCTACTACTATTTTCAAATCATTGAACAAAGCGCACCACAGTAATCGACAAAGTGCATATCATTTGCCCAATGAAAAAAAGATAAAAACATATAAACGCTTACTCAAAAACGCTTCTTCTAAGCAACTCAGAGTTTTAGTAAGTGAAGACGAAAGTATTGGGCGTTTTTCGGGAAGTATGATCGATATAGGTTCTGACAGTATGCGTATGATGAATGATCAAATATTGACTTGGGTTGACCAAAACATAGATCCTTCTGTCGTACAGTTTCGACCTACAGGAACGGCTCTTGTGATTGATAAAAACAATGATTACTTAATTACAAGTTTAGGACAAAGTTTGGCATTCGCACTTTTAGTCGTAAGTATTTTGATGGCCTTACTTTTTAAAGATATTCGGCTTGTTTTGATTTCATTGATTCCTAATATTTTTCCATTATTTTTTGCAGCAGCTATTATTGGTTTTGTTGGTATTGAGTTGAAAGCTTCAACCTCTATTATTTTTGCCATTGCCTTCGGTATTGCAGTAGACGACACCATTCACTTTTTGAGCAAATTCAAAATTGAACGAGACAAAGGACACAGTATCCGACGAAGTATTTATCAAGCTTATATTGAAACAGGAAAGGCTATTTTGTTGACAACTATTATTCTTTTCCTAGGATTTAGTTTATTGATTTTCTCCAATTTCAATGGTGTTTATTATGTCGGATTTTTGATAAGTTTAGCACTATTAGCAGCTCTAGCGGCTTGTCTTATTTTGATGCCAATTTTTATTCTTGTTTTATTAGGAGGAAGAAAGGAAGCAGCTCTTTTTGTAGAACCACTTCCGATACAAAAACTAAGAGAAGAAAAGAGTAAACCATAACGATATTAGGCTTAGTAAGCATATTATTAGGATCTCTTTATAAATTGAGAGAAGTGTTTGCTTAGGATTTTTTGAGATTGAGTTTTTATTTTTGCAAATCGATTTTCAACTCTACTCGAAGAGCATCATTCAAATAGGTGTCTTCACCTTTACCTACTTCAAAGAGAATGACTTCTCCTTTTTGGAGTGATATTTTTTTATCGTAATTCGCTGTTTTTTTATACCCAATTATTTTTTGAGTATAAATCTCTTTAAAACCTTTTGGTATAAAGTTATAGGTTTTACCCTTTTCAGCAACAGCATTAGTATATATCCAAGTCTTTATATTTTGAGCTTGTTCATCAATGGCGGTCCAAGTTATTTTTACTGAATAAATTCCTTTAACTGGAGCTGTGTACTTTATTTTAGTGAGATGAGCTTTTGCATTGCCAGGGTGCATGACCAAATCGTTTGGTTGAAAGCTTAATCCTTCAGCCATTAATACAGACCTTTTTCCTTTATTATGAAATACAGCTTGCCAGATATCTTTTTCATATAATGCTTGAACTTCTTTATTTTTACTTGTTTTCGAAAATGGTGTAAAATCTCCCCCTACTGTTCCAAAACCATAACTCCAAACATTATCGTTAGATAATAAAAAGGGAAAGTCAGCCACTCGTTTGACTTGAATATTATCGATAGCAACATCACCATCAGTACCATTTATTTCACCTCGAAACCGAATCGTGTGTGTATCTTTTTTTGCTCTAAAATAAGTTTTAAACTTTATCCATTTTGTAACAGGATCAGGCAATTGAAAAGTTGCTATTTCAACTTTATCTATATCAACCGCAAAAACAGTTTTACCAGGATGATTATACATTGTAGGTGATTCGTCTCCCCCTCTAAAATCTCCTTGTATAAGATATAATACACCTGTTTTAAATCCTTCTATGTCTTGACTGATATCGGGATCCGTTTTTTCACCTTTATGATTTAGCCAAGCATATCCACCTGGTTTTCCTCCAAGTGTTTTGGACTCAACACCAAGATCGCTATACCAACTTGTAAAAGAGGGATCTCCATCAAAGGTTCCATTTTTCACTAGGTTCTTGTTTTGACCAGTACAAGCCAATACAAAAAACACTAAAAGACCAAGGATAATAAATAATGTTTTCATATTGTCTATATTTATTTTCTGATGGTCACATGGAACCTGCCTATGGAAGTCAGACTTCCCAAACTAAAACTATACCTCCCGGTATTCGGTTTTCGGATCATCATGGGTAGCTAACCTTTGATTTTCAGTAGTTTTAATCGTTTGGCAATCTGAAAACCATTTTGGTTTCTGTATATCATTACCCTGTGTACCTTCCTGTCGACAAACAGAAGAATGATTGTTTCAGTATGGACGTTTCATATGTCTTATTTATTTTAAATTAA
>JAHDIP010000088.1 GCA_020630735.1 Saprospiraceae bacterium
TACTAAGATAGAATTTGTCCACTATGTTCTTTCGTTTTTACTTTTGCTATTACTTCTTCTATTTTGCCCTTTCCATCTATGATAAAGGTTGTTCTGTAAACACCTTCAAACTCTTTTCCATACATTTTTTTTGGTCCCCAAACACCATAAGCGTTGATGACTTCTCGTTCAGTATCTGCAATTAGACTAAAAGGAAGATCAAATTTTTTGATAAAGTTTTGATGCTTCTTTTGACTATCAGGACTAACACCGACTAAAGCATATCCTTTTGCCAAAAATTGATCGTAATTATCTCTAAGGTTGCAGACTTCATCCGTACAACCAGGTGTATTATCTTTAGGATAAAAAAATAAAACAAGTTTTTTACCTTTAAAATCTTTAAGGTTAACTGTTTCTCCATTTTCGTTTAAGCCCGAAAAATCAGGTGCGTTGTCTCCTGCTGTTAAGTGTGTCATTGAATCTATTTTGATTGTTGATGTTGTTTAAGAATGTTGCCAATATACTAAAAAAATAAGCGAGAAGTAGTAACTACTTCCCGCCCATCAGCTCTGCAAAAACTATAAATTTATTTTCTCAACAGCTCTTCAACATTAGAGTATCTAGCTGTCACTTTATTTTTTAATTCTTTTCTAGCAAAGAAAATTCTACTCTTTACAGTACCTAAAGGTAAATCTAATTCATCTGCTATTTCCTGATACTTATAGCCTGTATAGTGCATCATAAATGGAATCTTAATACTATCATCCAATTCATCAAGCATATGCGTCAATTCATCCATCATGATGTTAGAATCTCCAGAATTAGATACTACATTTTTTCCTGAGTTGATGTAGTAATTATTATCCGTAGAATCCATTATGGTATTCGCTTTTACTTTTTTACGATAGTTATTAATGAAAATATTCTTCATTATGGTAAAAAGCCAAGCTTTGAAATTAGTTCCAGGACGAAACTTCTCTTTATTCGTCAATGCCCTGAAAGCAGTTTCCTGAAATAGATCCTTCGCATCTTCTACATTTTTAGTCAAATTGTATGCAAATGAATTAAGCAATGTTGACATTAGATTGAGGCGATTATTAAATTCTAGGGTTGACATAATCTATATTTTATTTACTTTTTTGGAATATACCGTAGTTGTTAAGTCAAAATTAAGAAATTGTTGAACAAAATACAAGTTATTGTTAAACAAAATAGCTTGCATAGATAAATACTATAATGAGTTAGATTTCAATTATAGACACAAATCATTGATTATCAACAATATTACTAACGATAATGAACTTTCGAAACGTATATATCTTTCAGTAAAAAATGAAAGTTGTCTTAAAAAAGACAGTTTAACATACCAAACTGTGCGTTATATTAGTTTTGTTTAACTTTTGATGCTGATATTTATACAAAATCGAATAAGTCCTAATTATCCTAATGAAGGGAAGGTTTATGTAGTAAAATCGGCTAAATTAAAGCTTAGATCATTGGTAGAAAGGATCAAGGCTATATTTCATTCAAATGTTAGAATAAGGAACAAAATAGTTGTAGAAGTCAAATTCTTCTGACTCATAGTCTATACTGAAACCAAAGTGGTTTTCGGATTGTCAAACGTTCAAAGTACCTAAAAATCAAACGATAGCTACTAACGATGATCCCTAAACCGAATACTGGTATAATATGTTTGCTTAACGAAGAATAAGGCTACTTTTGGGCTTTTAAGACAAGGAAAGCCGCAATAAGGCTAAAAATGATATTTGGTATCCATACCCCTAAAAATGCGGAGAGATTGTCATTGGTAGCAAAAGTGATAGAAAACTTAGACATAAAAATGTATATAGCTCCAAGAGCAACTCCTATGGCAAGATGAAGTCCCATACCTCCTCGTACTTTTCTAGAGGCAACTGCCATTCCTATTATAGTCAAAATAAAAATGGTGAATGGCTCTGCAGAACGTCGATGCATTTCGATTTCATAAATCTTTGTATTTCCAATACCTCGTTGTCGTTCTATATCTATACATTCTTTTAACTCAGGAGTAGGCATCATTTCTTTTTGGTTAGCATACCGAACAAAATCAGCCGGAGAGATATTTATAGTCGTATCCAATTGTTTGTTCATGCCCAGGTCTATCGTCTCTTTTAGTCCATCAAAAGTTCGAATTTCATAATTTCGCAAACGCCATTTGTTAGGAGGTCCGATCCACTCTGCCGTTTGTGCTTTCATTAACGAAACTAAATTTTCTCCTTCAAATTTTTCCAGTCTAAAGTCTCTTGCTAAGGTATCTCGTTTACGATAGGTTCTAATATAAACCTTCTCGGTAGGACTTGTAAATAGGTGAACATTATTTGTTTTTCCTTCATCACTATGTTTCCAAATATAAGTATGTTCAAAATCCAAACGTGTTTTATTTCCTATCGGAATGACAAAATGATTACCAACAAAATGAATCCCTGCAATCACGGTAGCAGCCATAAGATAAGGAAACATGAGTCGCCTAAAACTCACCCCTGCATTTAAGATCGAAATGATTTCCGAATTAAAAGCCATCCGAGATGTAAAAAAGATAACTGAAATAAGCGCATACAGTGGCCAGAGTAAACTATTAATATGTGGAATATAATTAAGGTAGTAGTCAACTAATATCTGCCTAATCGTAACTGGTTCTTCTATAAAATCCTCTACCTTATCGCTAAAATCTATCACCACCGAAATCATCGTAAAGATCAAAACAGTAAAGAAAAAAGTCGCTAAGTATTTTTTTATGATATAAGCGTCAAGCTTTTTAAACATAACGAGTGATTATTTTTTTTGATTTCTATGGACTCACTTTGTAGTGTAAGAAGTTTGGTAATACAATACCAAGGTTATCCAATGTAGCCCCTTATAATCGACCTGCTCCTAAAGCTTTTGGGTTTCCGTATATAACGATAAAAAAGCTTTTTTATGCGTATCAAGAGACTAAAAGCATAACGTTTTACAATCGCTGCGCCATTTGCTTAACCATCTTATCTTTCCACGACACAAAATCACCTTCAATGATATGCTTTCGAGCCTCGCCCATCAACCATAAGTAAAAACTCAAATTGTGTAAACTCGAAATCTGTGCAGCCAATAATTCTTTCCCCACCACTAAATGCCTTAAGTAAGCTTTTGTATAAAAACGGCTAGTTGGACAAGAGCTATCTTCATCTATTGGGCTAAAATCATTTGCCCATTTCTTATTTTTCATATTCATATTCCCCTTGGCTGTATACAACAAACCATGACGAGCATTTCGAGTAGGCAATACGCAATCAAACATATCGATACCAAGTGCTATACATTCCAGCAAATTCATAGGCGTTCCTACTCCCATTAGATAACGAGGTTTATCTTTAGGCAAAATTTGACAAACAATATCTGTAGTATGATACATCTCTTCTGCAGGCTCTCCTACAGACAACCCACCTATCGCATTTGCTTCTCGATCAAAAGAAGCAATAGTTTCTGCTGATTGCTTTCGCAAGTCATCGTAGGTACTTCCTTGTACGATAGGAATGAGTGTTTGTTTATATCCATACAAATCTGGTGTACTATCAAAATGATCACAACAACGTTTTAACCATCGATGCGTCATTGCTAACGATTTTTTTGCATACCCGTAATCACAAGGGTAAGGTGTACATTCATCAAAAGCCATGATAATATCGCCACCTATAATACGTTGTATATCCATGGCGCTTTCAGGACTGAAAAAATGTTTAGAGCCATCAATATGCGACCGAAAAGTCACCCCCTCTTCTTTGATTTTTCGACGACCACTCAACGAGTAGACTTGATACCCACCACTATCCGTTAAAATAGGTTTGTCCCAACCAATAAATTTATGCAAACCACCAGCTTCTCTGAGAATTTCCATTCCTGGTCGCAAGTATAGATGGTAGGTATTACCTAAAATAATTTGTGCTTTAATAGCATCTTCCAACTCATGTTGATGAATACCTTTTACAGAACCAACCGTACCTACAGGCATAAATATAGGTGTTTGAATCTGACCATGATCTGTTTCGATAAGCCCTGCACGTGCACTCGATTTTGGATCAGTATGTTGAAGTGTAAATTTCATGTGTCTATATTTATGTTCTCGCTAAATGCAAATTGCTAGGCTATACTATACATGGAATCACACTTTTATCGTGCTATCCTGCTTACCAAGCTGAAATATTCATCCCTTTGTGGGTTTAAAAACTATTTAAGTACTTGGTCAAAAGAAACCGTAGAGTTAAAAGGCAGTTAAATTTTTCATCATCAAGGCAAAAAATATGACGATAGTGGTCTATCTGATTATTTTTTAACGAAAATGAAGGAAAATTTAACATGTTTGAAACTACGGAAACACCTGGACATGTACTTAATCATGGATGTTTCATATTTGATTTTGATTCTTACTGATAAAAGGTTTCCCTTTTCATTGAATTATTTGAAGCCGCTAAAATAGCAGAAACATAGCATAAATCCAATACAAAAGAGGCTGCTCTACTGAACAGCCTCTTTTGTATCATATGCAGAACATGATAACATATTAGAAAGCAGTATTAGGAAAAATATATCCCCATTAACTTTTTGACGTCTTATTACTTATCGTCTATCGCCTTTTTATCGGCATCACGCATTCCTTCTTTGATTTCACCTTCAATAGTTGCCTTAGCGCTATTAAATTCTTTAATACCTTTACCTAAGCCACGCATTAATTCAGGAATTTTCTTTCCTCCGAATAATAATAGAATAGCAAAAGCAATAATCATCACCTCAGGTGCTCCTAAACCGAAAAGCAAAATTAATGTTTCCATAATCGTTTTTAATTAATTCTCTACAAATTTACAATAATTAATTCAGACTTGAAACAAAGAACGCCTAAATGGGGTCTTTATTTCTTCAAGCCAATTTCTCTAAGTCGTTCATTCAGGTATTCGCCAGCTGTAATAGGTTCATAATTGAGTGGGAATTCTGCTGTTACGCAACGATCTAAGCAAGTTAAATCCATTGTTGCTTTTGGATGTAAGAAAAATGGGATCGAAAGACGAGGCAAATGCCATTGTTCTCTTGGAGGATTTACTACACGATGAGTGGTTGAGCACAAATAGTTATTTGTCAACCGTTGAAGCATATCTCCTACATTAATAACGATTTCATTCTCTTCTGGCATAATATCTACCCATTGGTTATCCTTATCTAGCAATTGCAAACCACCTGCAGATGCACCTACCAAAAGTGTAATGAGGTTGATATCTTCGTGTTGCTCAGCACGTATAGCCGATTCTGGTTCTCGTGTAATTGGTGGGTAATGAATAGAGCGCAAAATACTATTGCCGTTGTGAATATACTGATCGAAATAGCCTTCGCCCAACTCTAAATGAATGGCAATTGCTTTGAGTAACTGACCTCCTGCTTTTTCGAATGCTTGATACAACTCTCGACCTAGTTTTGTAAAATCACCTGCTTCATTAACTACTACATTAGTAGGGTACATTTCTTTGATCGGATCGTCATCTAGCACTTCTTGCCCAATTTGAAAAAATTCTTTTAAATCTGCTACTTCTGATTGTTTGGCGTGTTCTTTTCCAAATGATGTGTAGCCTCTTTGTCCAGCTCCACCACTTACTTCATATTGTTTTTTGGTACTTACAGGGAGGCTAAAAAAGCCTTTTGATGAAGCATAAAAATTATCAATCAATTCTTTAGAAATACCGTGATTAATTACACCTACAAAACCAATTTCGTGAAAGGCTTTGCCCAATTGGTTTACAAAATCAGTGCGTTCTTCTGCTGATCCATTCACAAATTTTGAGAGATCAACGAGAGGGATTGCTCTACCAGCCATAGTATATTTAGATTTTCCTAGTGAAATAATGGCAAAATTATCATTTATAATGCGCTTATCAAAAGAGAAAAACAGAATATTTTTGACTAAAATCGTTAATAAATACTAGAACAATATGCTTTTGGTCTATAGAATAGAGTTGGTATCGAAAACGGTATGATAAAATCAAAAAGTACAGGATGTATATGATCGAAAAAGGGATCATTTCTATCTATGAAATCTCGCTTTACTATTTTCTAAGCTATATTAAAAACAATCTTATATCGTAGATTACTTTTTATTAAATTGATTCATTGCTCTGGCTAGACCAATTGAGCCAAAAGCAATCACTGTATCAGCAGCATATTTTAGAATATCCTGCAATTGCTCTAATTCTTTTTTTGTCCATTTGCCCAATACATAATTTACTTGTCGCCCTTTTTTGAAATCGTCACCAATACCAATACGTAGTCGTGCATATTTATTGCCGCCTAATAACTGGTCAATATTTTTCAGTCCATTATGACCTCCATCTTTACCCTTGCCTCGCAGTCGTTGTTTACCAAAAGGCAAATTAAGATCATCCAAAATGATCAAAAGATTTTCGTCCTTTACTTTTTTCTTTTGCATCCAATAGCGTACTGCTTTACCACTCAAATTCATATAGGTAGAAGGTTTCAACAAAATAAAGGTGCGCCCTTTCGAACGAAATTCTGCTATATCACCAAGGGTGTCATTTTTAAATTTGACATCGTTCAGTTTTGCGAGTACATCGACTACTTCAAAGCCTACATTGTGTCGGGTATCGTCATAATCAGCGCCCATGTTGCCTAGACCGACAATTAAATACTTCATTGGATCAGGTTCTGTTTGAGTATTAGAAGAATTAAATAAATTTCTTATCCAGTTGAACATAACGCAAAAATACATAAATAAGTTCTGGTATAAACAAAATGGCGTATCTTTGTAGTATGGAATCGGTAGAGCGAAAGGATATACGGTTATTATCAAAGGCAGAATTGGTCAATATTTTCGACAATATTGGTGAAAAAAAATTCCGTGCTACGCAAGTCTATGAATGGCTTTGGCAAAAAGGTGCGCAGTCTTTTGATGAAATGACAAATTTATCAAAGGCACTTCGAGCTTCGCTTCAAGAACATTTTGTCATCAATGCTATCACAGAAGATAAAGTACAGCGCAGTAATGATGGCACTTTTAAGTTTCGGTTTCGCTTACATGATGGTCATTTGATCGAAGCTGTACTTATTCCTGTTCCTTCCGATAATCGTTTTACCGTTTGTGTTTCCTCTCAGGTAGGTTGTAGTTTGACGTGTAAATTTTGCGCTACAGGTAGAATGAAGCGTATCCGAAATTTGGATGCTGCCGAAATCTACGACCAAGTAGTAGCTGTCAATAAACAAGCTTTAGAAACATATGGACACCCGCTCACCAATATCGTTTATATGGGAATGGGAGAACCTTTGCTTGCCTACAAAAATGTATTAAAAAGCATAGAGCATATTACTTCTGAAGAAGGGCTACATATGTCTCCCAAGCGGATTACGGTTAGTACTGCAGGCATTGCCAAAATGATTCGAAAATTAGCGGATGATGAGGTGAAATTTAATTTAGCACTTTCGCTCCATGCTGCCGATGATGATAAACGAAATGAAATCATGCCAATCAATGAGCAAAACAATTTAGCGGTATTGATGGATTCTATCGAGTATTTCTATAAGAAAACAAGAAATAAAATAAGCTACGAATACATCGCTTTCCAAAACTTTAATGATACAGAAGAAGATGCTAAACGATTAGCAAAACTCTGCAAACGATTTCCCGTCAAAGTAAACATCATCGAGTACAATCCAATAGATGATGCGCCCTTTGTAAAAGCACAAGCCAATCAAGTTGATCTATTTGCCCAAGTACTTCGTCAAAATGATGTAATGGTTACGATCCGCCGTAGCCGTGGGAAAGATATTGATGCTGCTTGTGGACAATTAGCGAATAAAGGATAAAGTTTTACTGAATCTAAAATGATTATCGGATTACCAAACAATTAAAGCTTCTAAGACTCAAACAATAGCGACCAATGATGGTATCGTAAAATGGGTAGGTAAGTACTTATAAACAAATACTTATAATTTCCCATTATGCTAATTCCTCTTTTAGAAAGAAACCTGTATGACTTTTTTTATTTTTAGCGACCTGTTCGGGAGTACCTTTGGCTACTACTTGACCACCACGGCGACCGCCTTCGGGGCCCATATCGATAATGTAGTCTGCTACCTTTATAACATCCATATTGTGTTCGATGACTACTATCGTGTTGCCTTTATCCACTAGGCGATTCAAAACAATCAATAACTGACGGATATCATCGAAGTGCAATCCAGTCGTAGGTTCATCCAGAATATAAAGCGTATTGCCTGTATCTCTTTTTGATAATTCTTCTGCCAGTTTTACCCGTTGAGCTTCACCACCTGAAAGCGTTGTTGCTTGTTGACCAAGTGTGATATAGCCCAAACCAACCTCCATCAAGGTTTTCATCCGTCGATAAATATTCGGTATTTTTTCGAAAAAGGTAACCGCCTCATTTACGGTCATATCCAATACATCACTAATGGATTTTCCTTTAAACATCACTTCTAATGTTTCTCGATTATAACGTCTTCCTAGGCAACGTTCACAATCAACTTGTACATCAGGCAAAAAGTTCATTTCGATAATTCGTTTTCCAGCTCCGTGACATTCTTCACAACGACCGCCTTTTACATTAAAGGAAAAACGACCAGGTTTGTACCCTCTAATTTTTGCTTCAGGTAAACCTGAAAATATTTTCCGAATATCTGTAAAGACACCTGTATAGGTAGCTGGATTAGAACGTGGTGTTCTACCAATTGGAGACTGATCAATTTCTATTACCTTATCAACATGTTCTAAGCCTTTGATTGATTTATACACCAATGGTTTTTTTCTGCTTCTATAAAAGTGCTGGCGCAATATTGGATATAATGTCTCATTGATCAATGTCGATTTTCCACTGCCTGAAACACCCGTTACACAACAAAAAGAAGCCAAGGGTATTTTGATACTAACCTCATTCAAATTATTGCCGATTGCACCTGTTAATTCTAAGAAATTCCCATTTCCTTTTCGTCTTTTTGCTGGTACTTCTATTTGCTTTTTATCATTCAAATAAACAGAAGTTAAGGTCTTGTTTTTGATAAAATCTTTGGGCACACCTTCCCCAACTAATTCACCACCATACTTACCAGCACCAGGTCCCAAGTCGATCAAATAATCAGAAGCCAGCATAATATCTTTATCGTGCTCGACTACTAAAACTGTATTACCAATTTCGGATAATTCACGAAGTGATTCGATTAGTTTCTGGTTATCTCGTTGGTGTAATCCAATACTAGGTTCATCAAGTATATAAGTGATTCCTGTTAGTTGAGAACCAATTTGAGTAGCTAAACGAATACGTTGAGACTCTCCTCCAGATAAGGTTCGAGCAGGGCGATTTAAGGACAGATAATCTAAACCAACGTGTAATAAAAAGCCAATTCGTAAGCGTAATTCTTTCAAGACATCTTTAGCAATTAGTTGTTGCCGATCAGATAGTTTTGGTTCTACTTCTTCCATCCACTTTCCGAGTTCGGAGATGTCCATTTCAGAAAGTTCTGCAATATTTTTTTCGTCTAGTTTAAAATGTAGAGATTCTTTTTTTAGGCGTTGACCATTACACTCAGGACAAACATCAATCATCATAAAATCCTCTGCCCAACGACGAATTTTTTCGGAACTAGAATCGTTATACCAACGAGTAAGCATACTGATTAAACCTTCGTATGCGAGGTTGTAAACAAAGTCGTTTTTAGAATACTTTACATTGACATTAAAATTCTCATTGCCACCATTCAAAATGGTATCTAGTGCTTCTTTAGGTATTTCTTTGACTGGTGTCGAAAAAGTAAATTTATATTTTTTGGCAATTGCTCGTAATTGTTTGAAGGTCATATTCTCGCGCACTTCACCAAAAGGAGCGATACCAACATCATTGATACTTTTAGTATCATCAGGAATGACTTTGTCCATATCAACTTTATGGATTTTACCCAAGCCTTTACAGCCAGGACAAGCACCATAAGGCGAATTAAAAGAGAAGGCATTAGGGGAAGGCTCTTCGTATGAGATTCCATGTTCAGGGTCCATCAAGTGTTTACTATATGTCGAAACTTCTTTAGCCTCATGTTCCATGATCATGATTAGACCATTTCCCATTTTTAATGCCATTTGGAGGGATTCGACTAAGCGCTCTCTACGGTCTTCGGATACCTTTATTCGATCAATGACAACTTCTATATCATGGACTTTGTAGCGATCAACCTGCATTTTAGGCGTTAAGTCAAGAACCGTTTCGTCAACTCTAACTTTGGTAAAACCTTGTTTACGTATTTGTTCAAATAATTCTCTATAATGACCTTTTCTACCTCTTACTAAAGGAGCAAGCAAAAGTATTTTTTTATCATCAAAATGCTCCAAAATATGATTAATCATTTGTTCCTCATTATAGCGGATCATTTTTTTTCCCGTTACATAAGAATAGGCTTCGCCTACACGAGCGAAGAGCAAACGCATAAAATCATATATTTCGGTAACAGTACCTACAGTAGATCTAGGGTTTTTGCTGGTTGTTTTTTGTTCGATAGAAATAACAGGACTGAGCCCCGTTATTTTTTCGACATCAGGTCGTTCCATCTCTCCGATAAACTGCCGAGCATAGGCAGAAAACGTTTCCATATATCTTCGTTGTCCTTCGGCATAAATGGTATCAAATGCTAGAGAAGATTTTCCACTACCACTAATGCCTGTAATAACAACAAACTTATTTCTAGGAATTTTAACGTCAACATCTTTGAGATTGTGTACCCGAGCACCAATAACCTCAATGTGTTCAATTTCTACGCTACTAGTTGTTTTTTTTGCCATGCTAATTTTGTCCTCTCAAGTTAAAAATTTGAACTGGTGAAGTTAATGAAAGAGATTGGAGTTTTAAAATTATTGTATGATGGATGCTCTCTTATATCTGTTGCAACAACTCCTTAACAATATACCGCACTTTGGGTTCTGCTTCTGTAACAGTTTCTATCACTTCTTCTAAGGTCGTTTCTGTTAAGATCTCTAATGGATAGCATTGATTCGAAACCACCGAAACTACAAAAATTTTCAATCCAGCATGTCGAGCAACCAATACCTCAGGCACCGTAGACATCCCAACCAAATCCCCTCCAATACGATGTAAAAATTGATATTCAGAAGGTGTTTCTAAATTAGGACCCTGTAGTCCAACATAGACACCTTCATGTGCACGAATATTTTGTTGCTTAGCAATAACTAAAGCAAGAGCATTCAGCTTAGTATCGTATGTGTGCATCATATCAGGAAAGCGTACCCCTAAACGTTCATCATTGACACCTCTTAACGGATTTTCTGGTTGTAAGTTCACATGATCTTTTACAAAAACAATATCTCCAGTAAGAATATCGCCATTCGTACTTCCTGCAGCGTTGGAAATAAACAAGTATTCGATACCTAAAAATTTTAGTACCCGAACAGGGAAAGTTACTTGCTTCATGGAGTAGCCTTCATAATAGTGAAAGCGACCAGCCATTGCCACAATGGCCTTACCAGCCAAATGACCAAAAACTAATTTCCCTTTATGACTTTCAACAGTTGCCTCTGGAAAATGAGGAATATCCTTATACGATATTTCAGCAATTATCTCTATATCATCTGTTAGATTTCCCAGACCTGTTCCAAGTATAATTCCGTGCTTAGGTTTGAAGTCTGTTTGTGATTGTATAAATTGTACCGCCTCTTGGATTTGTTCGTATAACATTTTTTTCTGACAAGATTTAAAAATAAGTAGGTGCTTTTTTAAGTGTAAGATCGACGTATACCTAACAGTATTCGGTTATCAGATCATCATCGGTTGCTATCGTTTAATTTTCAGTAGCTTTAAAACGTTGGCAATCCGAAAACCATTTTTGTTTCAGTATATCTTTAATCAACAATTAATTTTTCTTTATCTAATTTTTGCTGAATGATATTCTCAGGAAGTATTCTAAATTCATATTGTTGGTTCCGTAGTCGAGGTTCGTAGCCTGCATCAATGATCGCTTGTTGGATACCATCTGCTGTAAAACGGAACGCAGCCCCCGCAGCCGAAACGACATTTTCTTCAATCATGATACTTCCAAAGTCATTAGCACCCGAGTGTAAACAAACTTGGGCAACTTGTTTTCCTACCGTCAACCACGAAGCTTGAATATTCGTAACATTTGGTAACATAATTCGACTCATAGCAATCATACGTACATACTCATCACCTGTACAAGTATTTCGAGCTCTTTTTATTTTTTTCAACAAAGTACCTTCATCCATAAAAGGCCAAGGAATAAAAGCCAAAAATCCTTTTGCCGTTTCAGGCTTTTCGGACTGTACTTGTCTGATATCGACTAAGTGTTGCATACGTTCCATGTTGGTTTCGATATGACCAAACATCATGGTAGCTGAAGTCGTAATATTTAATTGATGTGCTGCTCGCATAATATCCAACCATTCTTTACCGCCACATTTCCCTTTTGAGATAAGTCGTCGAACTCGATCACTTAAAATTTCAGCTCCTGCTCCAGGTAGCGAATCAAGCCCTGCTTCATGCAATGCTTTTAGTACTTCTGTATGGGTTGACTTTTCAAGTTTTGTAATGTGAGCAATTTCAGGAGGACCTAGTGCATGCAACTTTAGGTTCGGATATAAAGATTTTAATTCTCTAAAAAGATCACAATAATATTGTAAACCCAAATCAGGGTGGTGCCCACCTTGTAATAAGAGTTGTTCGCCACCAAAAGCAAAGGTTTCCTCTATTTTAGTTTTGTACGATTCGATAGAGGTAATATAGGATTCTTCGTGTCCAGGTCGACGGTAAAAGTTACAAAATTTGCAATTTGCATTACAGACGTTTGTTGTATTTGAGTTTCGATCAATAATCCAAGTAACTATTTTACCAGGTACATGGTGTTGCCTTAATTTTTGACCAACATAAACAAGGTCAGCAGTAGAGGCTTGTTCAAAGAGAAAAACGCCTTCTTCTGCACTCAAAAAATCCAATTGTAAAGCTCGTTGTAATAAATCGTTTACTTGCATAAATTTGAAGTCTGGTTGGTATCAAAAAACAAACAAAGATACAAAAGCTAAGTTTAGTTAAAGCGCTTTTATTTTCAGAAATTTAATCAATATTGATTTGATACCAGTTAGGCATTGCACATTGTAATAAAAAACCGTATATTTGCGGCACGAAACAACTCTTAAAGGAGGGAACGGTCAAAGTTCCCTCTTTTTATTTATTAGAACTTTACAGAAGTGATAGCGCAAAAAATAGAGACATTATTAGCTTCAAAATTTGAAGAAGAAGCATTCAACGATTGTTTTTTAGTTGATCTAAGTATCGGAACAAATAATAAAGTAGTTGTTTTTATAGATAGTGATACCAGTTTCACTTTTGCAAGGTGTCAGCAGATAAGCCGTTATCTAGAGTCTTTTATTGACGAAGAAGGATGGCTAGGCGAAAAGTACACCCTTGAAGTTTCTTCTCCTGGTACAAGTCGACCGCTTAAGTTTTTAAGACAATACAAAAAAAACATCGGTCGAATCGTAACTGTTACGGCACATGACGGTACAGAAACGAAAGGTAAGCTTACTTCGGCTGAAGAAGAAAGCATTGTAGTAGAATATGAAGTAAAGATAAAAGAGGGGAAGAAAAAAAGAATAGAAATTATTCAGGCTGAAATACAGCTGAAAGATATTAAGAAAACAATTGTTAAAGTAAAATTCTAAGTTGTCATGATAAACCTAGTAGATACTTTCTCGGAATTTAAAGCGGGGAAAAATATTGATCGGCCTACCATGGTTCGTGTATTAGAGGATGTCTTCCGTACATTGATTCGAAAGAAATTTGGTTCCGATGAAAATTTTGATGTCATCGTTAATACACAAAAAGGTGACCTCGAATTGTGGCGGGTAAGAGAAATTGTACCAGATGGTGAGGTTACAGATGATCGTAGCCAAGTTTCCATCTCAGAAGCTTTAAGTATCGATGACGATTACGAAATTGGTGAAGAGTGTTATGAACAATTACATCTTGAAGATTTTGGTCGTCGTGCCATCATGGCTGCTAGACAAACGCTTATTTCTAGAATTATGGAACTAGAAAAAGACGATGTCTACAAAAAGTATGTTGAGCGAGTAGGAGAAGTGATAGTAGGCGAAGTACACCAAATCTTGAAAAGAGAAATTTTAATTTTAGATGATACAACAGGCAATGAATTGATTCTTCCTCGTAATGAAATGATAAAAGGTGACTTTTTCCGCAAGGGAGATATGGTAAGAGGCGTTATCCGAAAGGTAGAAATGAAGAATAATAACCCCGTAGTTATTGTTTCTCGTACTGATAGTATTTTCTTAGAAAAATTACTCGAACAAGAAGTACCAGAAATAGAAGATGGTTTGATTACTGTGAAGAAAATTGTTCGTATGCCAGGTGAAAGAGCTAAAGTAGCTGTAGAGTCTTACGATGATCGTATCGATCCTGTAGGTGCTTGTGTTGGTATGAAAGGTTCTAGAATTCACGGAATCGTTCGTGAGTTACGCAATGAAAATATTGATATTGTAAACTTTACGAACAACGACTCTCTATTTATACAACGTTCACTTACGCCAGCAAAAGTAACTAATATCAATCTGGATACAGAAAATATGAGAGCTTCTGTGTTTTTAGAACCAGACCAAGTCTCCTTAGCTATTGGTAAAGGAGGTACTAATATCAAATTAGCCAGTAAATTGACAGGCTTTGAAATCGATGTGTTTAGAAATAATGATGAAATGGAGATCGATGATGTCGATTTAGATGAATTTAAAGATGAAATCGATAACTGGATCATCGATGCCCTTAAAGGTATCGGTTGTGATTCCGCAAGAAGTGTTCTTGAATTGAGTAAAGAAGAATTACTTCGTCGTACTGATTTAGAGGAAGAGACAGTCATAGATGTTCTTAATATTCTAAGATCAGAATTTGAAGAAGAATAGATTTTGGAGGTTTAAACCTTCACTATAGTGTACCTAAATTATAGTATTTTAGGACTGAAAAATATAAATCTAGCTTTAGAAACCCCATTTTATACCCAAATAAGTGCATTATTTTGCATTATATGCACTTATTTGGGGTATCAGGGAATTGTTTTTCCCTTTATACAGTTAACTATAACGACTTTTCTCTTAACTTTGTGGAGAAATCTTGTAATAGCAATTTTGTTTTCAAGAAAAGCTTTTCAAATATGTGTATTTTTTATTAATTAAAACCATTGATGTAATTATGTAAAACAGCACCTTTATATTGCGAAAAGCTTTTGTCTATCATTATACCGCTTCTTTTTTTATAAGGAAGATAAAAACCTAGAATGACAAAACGTTTAGTTAAGATAGCAAAAGAATTAAATGTAGGTACGACAACTATTGTCGAATACCTAAACGGTAACGGTTTCGATATCGATAATAAGCCGACGGCTAAGATTACCGACGACATGTATAACTCGTTATTGAAAGAGTTCTCTAAGTCTCTTGCTATTAAAGAAAAAGCAGACCAACTTGTTATTGGCAACCGTCCAGCAACAAAACAAGAAGAACCTGCTCCTCCTCCTCCACCTCCTCCTCCAGCTCGAAAAGAGGAAGTTCCTCCTCCACCACCTCCTCCTCCAGTCGAAGAACCAGTTGTTAAGGAAATTCCAATTGTAGAGGAACCTCCTGTCAAAGAAGTGCCAAAACCTCCTGTAGAGGAAGTAAAGCCTACTGTCTCAGAAGAGCCTATTAAGGTAGAGGAAAGAGAAGTGCCAAAACTTAAGGTTTTAGGTAAAATTGACTTAGAAAGTAAAAAGAAAAAACCTAAGCCTAAGAAAGTCATCAAGGAAGAAAAAGAGGAAAAGAAGACAATCGAAGAGCCAAAAGTGACTAAGGCACCACCTCCTCCTGTTGAGAATAAACCTAACATACCAATAGCTAAAGAAAATACTCCTCCTGAAAAGGTAGTAGATAAAACTACTACTAGTGATGTAGATAAAAAGGAAACGAATATCCCTCCTTCTGAACCAAAACCATCACCTGAGAAGGAAATGGTAAGAGCAGAAACGCCGCAACTTAAAGGGTTAAAAATCTTAGGCAAGATAGATACTGATAAATTTAAAAAACCTAAAAAGAAGAAAAAAGGAGAAAAGGCAGGAACAGGTACTCAAAAAGATGGCGCTAGCCCACAAGGTAGTGGCAGTCAAGATGCACCTAAAAGAAGAAAAAGAACGAGAAAGAAAGTATCTACTGCTTCTCAACAAGGTAATAGAAATAATAGTGGCGCTACTTCTGGTGGCGGAAATCGACAGGGCGGAGAAAATCGACAGGGTGGCGGAAACAGACAAGGTGGTAATAATAGACCTAGCGGACAACGAGGCGGACAAAGGGGTGGTCAAAGAGGCGGACAAAGGGGTGGTCGTAGAAATGATGTAAAAGAAGTATCTGCTAAAGAGATCGATGATAAGATCAAAGCAACAATGGCGCGCCTCTCAGGCGGTGGTAAACGTAAGCGCCAAAAGATGCGTCGTGAAAACAGAGAGCGTCTTCGTGAAAACCAAGAACAGAGAGAACAAGAAAGAACAAGCGAAAAGTTGCAGTTAACTGAATTCGTTTCTGTATCTGAGCTTGCAAGCTTAATGGATGTTTCTGTAACTGAAGTGATCACCACTTGTATGAATTTAGGTGTTATTGTGTCGATCAACCAGCGACTAGACGCTGAAGTTATCGAACTAGTAGCAGGTGAATTTGGTCACGAAGTAGAATTTATTGCAGCAGAAGAACAACTAGACGAAGAAGAAGAAATCGTAGATAACCCAGAAGATCTAATACCTAGAGCACCTATCGTAACCGTCATGGGACACGTCGATCATGGTAAAACATCTTTACTCGATTATATCCGAAAAGCAAACGTTGCTGACGGTGAAGCGGGTGGTATCACCCAACACATTGGTGCATATGAAGTGTTAGTTGGCGACGATAAGAAAAAAATTACATTCCTTGATACTCCAGGTCACGAAGCCTTTACGGCCATGCGTGCAAGGGGTGCCAAAGTAACTGACGTTGCTGTTATCATTATTTCGGCTGATGATAATATTATGCCGCAAACAAAAGAAGCAATTAGTCACGCTCAAGCAGCAAGTGTACCTATCGTATTTGCCATCAATAAAATTGATAAGGATGGTGCTCAACCAGAACGTATCAAACAAGAATTAGCAAGTATGAATTTACTTGTCGAAGAATGGGGTGGTAAATACCAATCTCAAGATATTTCAGCAAAACAAGGTACGAATATAGACCTCTTACTTGAAAAGATACTACTTGAGGCAGAAATGCTTGAACTTAAAGCAAATCCTGATCGTCAAGCTGTTGGTACCGTTATAGAAGCATCTCTTGATAAAGGGCGTGGATATGTAACTAAAATCTTAGTTCAAACAGGTACCCTTAAAATTGGAGACTCTGTTGTAGCAGGTGAGCATTCTGGTAAAATAAAAGCCATGTTTAATGAGCGTGGTAAAAAAGTAAAAGAAGCAGGTCCTTCTACTCCTGTCTTAATCTTAGGATTGAGCGGCGCACCTCAAGCAGGTGAAAAGTTCAAAGTAATGGACTCAGAGCAAGAGGTTCGTCAATTAGCTTCTAAACGAGCTCGTATCTCTCGTGAACAAGCCAATAGAGCCAGTAAACGTATTAGTTTAGATGAAATCGGTAGACGTTTAGCTCTTGGTACTTTCAAAGAATTAAATCTTATCGTAAAAGGTGATGTGGATGGTTCTATCGAAGCACTTTCGGATTCATTAATCAAACAATCTATTGAAACCGTTCAAGTGAATGTTATTCATAAGGCGGTTGGACAGATTATCGAATCGGATGTACTACTTGCTTCAGCTTCTGATGCCATCATTATTGGTTTCCAAGTAAGACCATCTCTAGGTGCTAGAAAACTAGCAGAACGTGAAGGTGTCGAAATCAAGATGTATTCTGTCATCTATGAAGCAATCGATGAAATTCGATCTGCTATCGAAGGAATGTTAGAACCAACGAAAGAAGAAAAAATTGTTGCTCAAGTCGAAGTTAGAGAAACATACAAAATCAGTAAGATTGGTACCATCGCTGGTTGTTATGTAATGGATGGTAAAATTTTACGTTCTAACTATATTCGTCTTGTCAGAGATGGTATTGTGGTATACCCAACCAAAGAAGGAGCTAAGGGTGAAATTTCCTCCTTGAAACGATTCAAAGATGATGTGAAGGAAGTGAAGAACAATATGGAATGTGGTATCACAATCAAAAACTACAATGATATCAAAGTAGGCGACGTTATCGAAGCTTATGAAATCATAGAAGTAAAGCAAACCTTAGATAAAAAATAAATTACAAGTCCATCAGTGAATAACGCACTGATGGACTTTTCTACAAACATACTTGGATTGAATACAATACATTCTTGCATTCCGTCCAAATTACTTTACGAAGTAAAACGAGTTTATTAGCTCTTTACTTACAAGGCTGTAAAACTATGCTTATTTCACCAAAGCAGCACTTATCCATTCATTATTACAGTATTCTACTGTTTTGTTTATTTTTACCTCTTATTCCAAGATTGTCTACCATTTTTATTGGTATAATGGTTATCAATTGGTTAATGAGTGGTGATTTTGCTCTTAAGTTTACTAAGTTTAAAGCTCAGCCACTAGCCATTCTTTTTTCTAGCTTTTATATCATCTATCTAATTGGGCTATTGTATACTAGCAATATGCAAGAAGGTTTACAAGATGTTGAAACCAAGCTTTCACTACTACTCTTTCCGCTTATTCTTTTCACAATGCCTTTGAGCCAAGAACCTAAAAGGGACTTTGTTTTAAAAGCTTTTGTATTGGGGTGTTTGCTGGCAAGTGTCTATAGTGTAGGAATGGCAACATACATCTACTTAAATTCTGGAGAAAATACTTTTTTCTACGAAAGCTTGAGTAGCTATCTCCATCTACATCCGACTTATTTTGCCTGTTATTTAAGCTTTTCGCTATTGTCTGTTTTGTATTATGTCACCAAACAATGGCATATTTATCCCAGAAAAAAAAGAATAGCAGCTATCTTTATTGTCTCTTCTCTAATGCTAGTTACCTTATTACTTTCCGCAAGAATTGTAATTATCACGCTAGGGCTTACATTGTCTATCGCCTTTCTGATTTATATGTATCGAACAAAACGTATTGTCCCTGGAATCGGAATATTATTGGTAAGTCTAATCGCTTTCGTTGGGCTTATCTGGTCGTTGCCCAACACAAAAAAACGTATGGTTGCTGCAATAGAACCATTGTATAGTCAAGATAGTCAATACCAGCCTAATATACGTCTACGTATATGGAGTGCTACTTCAAAATTAATTGCTAATAATTTCTTTATAGGAAATGGAACGGGTGATTTGCAAGATGAATTAAAAAAAGAATACAAAAGACGAAATTACGTAACGGCTCTCAAAAAGAACTTAAATACACATAATCAATACCTTCAAACGGCTCTAGCACTGGGAATCATTGGTTTAATAATTCTCATTGCGAACCTACTGCTCCCACTTATATTCTCTGTCCAACAAGGACACTTTCTCTATATCTATTTCTTGGTCTTAATGATTATACCGTTTATGACTGAAGCCATGTTGGAGACACAACAAGGCGTACTTTTTTATGCATTCTTCAATAGTTTTCTAGCTGAACAATTACAGTTAAAACGGAAAAGGAAGGGATAATTTATCTTAAGTTTGCTTAAAAATTTCACTTGACAGGAGTCGAATAATCAAATAATTGACTACAAATAGTTTACGCTTCCTCTTACTTTCGAACTGCTCCAAGTATAAGTTGCTGCCCTGTAACTGGGTCAGATGATATTCTGTATGCCGTTTGAAGGGTAGCGATTGCTTCATCAAATTTGGACGTATCCGTTGCATAAAGTGTTGCTAATACCTCTCCCTCTTGTATCGCCTCTCCTATTTTTTTATGCAAATAAATACCTGCTGCAAGATCAATTTTATCTTCCTTTGTTTTTCGACCTGCCCCCAATAGCATAGAAGCAATACCAACTGTACGAGCATCTAATTGACTAACATAACCATCAGAAGAACTTACTAGATTTCTACTATTCGATGTATGAGGTAAAGAGCTAATGTCATCTACCTGATCTGGATTTCCTCCTTGGTATTTGATCATTTCTTTAAGCTTTGCTAATGCTTCGCCCGATTGTATTTTTTGTTTTAATAAGGTTCGTGCAGAAGCAGCATCAGGAACAATGTTCGACAGTACTAACATATGTGAACCTAGTTCTAAACAAAGTTCTAAAAGGTCAGCAGGACCTCTACCGTTAAGTGTTTCTAAAGCTTCTTTTACTTCTAGAGTATTTCCAACTGCCCGCCCAAGTGGTTGTGCCATTTGACTGATAACAGCAACTGTTTGACGTTTCATCCCTTCTCCAATTTTCACCATTTCTTTAGCTAATTGAAACGCCCCTTCTTCACTTTCCATAAAAGCACCACTACCTGTCTTTACATCCAATACAATTGCATCGCTACCAGAAGCTAGTTTTTTACTCATAATACTTGCAGCGATTAAGGGAATATTTCCGATAGTAGACGTTACGTCACGAAGGGCATATAATTTTTTATCTGCAGGAACCAACTTTGCAGATTGACCACTCACGGCAATACCAATACGTTGAACATTATTTATAAATTCTTCTCTACTCAATTCCATATTGATGTTAGCAAAAGAACGCAGCTTATCCATCGTACCACCTGTATGACCGAGACCACTACCTGTCATTTTAGCAACTGGTGCACCTGCTGCAGCTACTAACGGAGCTAGCACTATTGTTGTTTTATCGCCAACGCCTCCTGTGCTATGTTTGTCTACTTTTATTCCAGCAATAGCACTAAGGTCTACTGTATCACCAGAGTACAGCATTGCTTTCGTTAAAGCGATAGTCTCTTGCTCATTCATACCCTGAATATAAACAGCCATCAATAAAGCTGCTGCTTGATAATCAGGAATATCACCGCTTGTTAAGCCTGAAATAAAAAATTGAATCTCTTCTTCAGATAGTTCTTCTCCATCTCTCTTTTTTGCAATGACATCTACCATTCTCATAAACGCTCAACAATTTTAGATACTAAATTGATAAATTTTGGACGGATTTGATTGGCTATTTGTACCACGTGCTCATGTGTAAGTGGTTCTAATTGATCTGGAATTGCCATATCTGTAATGCAAGAAATACCCAACACTTTTATACCTGTATGAGAAGCGACAATCACTTCTGGTATCGTAGACATTCCAATCGTATCAGCTCCCATTCTAGTAACCATCGTTAGTTCTGCTTTTGACAAATAGTATGGTCCGCTGATCGCAGAGTAAATACCCTCAAAAGTATTCATCCCCAATTCTTCAGCCGTATTTTTCCCGAGTCTGATCAGTTCCTTATTATAGGCTTCTGACATATCAGGAAAGCGAGGACCGAGTTCATTATGGTTTTCGCCAATCAGCGGGTTACTGCCCATAAGGTTGATATGATCCGTGATAAACATTAGAGCCCCCGCATTAAAGTCGGGGTTCAATCCACCACAAGCATTCGTAACAATCATGGTATCAATGCCAAGTTCTTTCATTACTCGTACAGGAAAGGTTATTTCTTGCATTGTATAGCCTTCATAGAAATGTACTCGTCCTTGCATGGCTAATACTTCCTTACCACCCAACTTTCCAATCACTAATTGCCCTTCGTGTCCCGCAACTGTTGAAGTAGGAAAATGAGGAATGGTATCATATGGATACTTTTCTGGATCCTCTATTTGGTCAGCTAAAGAACCTAAACCTGAACCCAATATTAATCCAATTTTAGGTTGGTACTTTGTCGCTTTTTTTATGACACCAGCGGCGTCTTTTATTTTATCGAGATAATTCATTGATATCGTATTACATATTTTGAACAATGCCTTCTATTAGGCTAATAAAATCATCTTTTACAATTTCCATTGTTTTCATTATGTCGCCATGGCTTAATGGTTCTTTAGAAATGCCTGTGGCCATATTCGCAACATAGGTGATACCAATCACATCTATACCACAGTGAGAAGCAGTAACTGCTTCTGGGAAAGTAGACATCCCTGCCACATCTGTTCCTAAAAATTTCATCATATTTACTTCAGCAGGTGTTTCATAAGTTGGTCCTGTTGTAAATAAATAAATTCCTTCTTTGAGTGAAATGTTTCTATCTTTTGCGACCTTTTTTGCCAAGTCAACTAATTTTGGAGTATAAACTTCTGATGTATCGGGAAAACGTGGACCATATTCATCGAGGTTCTGACCAACGAGAGGGTTGGTTAATACAAAGTTAATATGATCAGTAATCAACATTAGATCACCTGTTTTGAGTTTTGCTTCATTGACTCCTCCTGTAGCAGATGTAATGACAAGTTGCTCAACTCCCAAACCTTTGAGGATTCGAATAGGCAACGCTAAAACATCCATTTTATGTCCTTCGTAATAGTGTAATCGCCCTTGCATAACCACTACGTTTTTCCCTTCCAATTGCCCAAAAACGAGTTGTCCAGCATGACCTTCTACAGTAGACATCGGAAAGGAAGGAATATCTTTGTAACTGATAATTTGTGGATTATTGATACTTTCTGCAATTGATCCTAGCCCCGATCCAAGAATCAAGCCTATTGTAGGAGATGGATGACGACCGTTCTTTTTCAGGTAATCAACCGCTGCGTTTATTTTTTCTTGTTGTGTCATATTTTTTTCAGACTGATAAGGCATAATAATTTATGCACTTCGTAAAACATATATGATGTCTAAAGCCTCGCAAGATAAGAAGGAATCACGTAAAAGCAAAAGGTTTTTAGAATGGAATGTTTTTAACTAAATTCGTATTTTATATTCAAAAATGATCTTAAAAGCTAAAAATGAAGATAACATTTATTTCAGATACGCATAGTTTTCACAATCAGCTTACGATTCCAGATAGCGATATTTTGATTCATGCAGGGGATTTCACCAAAATGGGTAAAGCAATGGAAGTCCAAGCATTTATAGAATGGTTTGGAGATTTACCTCA
>JAHDIP010000089.1:0-17064 GCA_020630735.1 Saprospiraceae bacterium
ATGCAAGAGCTTAACGATATTTTAAAGCGATACAATGTAGATATTGAAAGAGGTTTTTTGCCTACCCAAGACCCGTTGGCGAAGCTACCTAAAGGCTTTGAGGAATGGGAAGCCTTAGCGGATAATTTTACCGCTTATATCAATGCTGGCGTGCTTAGAGGACAAATAGACAAGATGTCTCTTATTGAGCACCCTACTTTTAGTTCTGATCTTGAACTAGAACGTGCAATGCTTTTATTATCTTTTTTTGCGCATGCTTATGTTCATTTGTCACCCGAACCTAGAAACTATATTCCTGCGTCTATTTCTATTCCTTGGTTAAAAGTTGCTGAATTATTAAAACGAAAACCCATTCTATCACATTCTTCGGCCGTATTGCATAATTGGAAACGTTTAGATAAAAAGAAGCCTATTCGATTGGATAATCTGGCGACGCTGTGTCAGTTTCATGGGGGCTTGGATGAAAGTTGGTTTTATTTAGTAACAGTAGAGATAGAACAAGTCGGAGCAAGAGCCATTCCACTTATTTTAGAAACGATACAATATTTAAAGAAGGAAGATTTTATAGGAGCGACAAGATGTTTAAATCAAGTACATCCGATCTTGACGTCATTGACGAAGGTCTTAAGAAGGATGTATGAATGTTGCGATCCTCATATATTTTATCTTCGAGTACGTCCTTTTTTAGCATCTTTTGAAGGAATCGATTATAGGGGGGCTGGTCTTCCGCTACAACATCATCATGGAGGTAGTGCGGCTCAAAGTAGTTTGTTGCAATTTTTTGATGCTGCCTTTGGTGTTGAGTATGAACATACATCAACAAAGAAATATCTACAATTAATGAGGTATCATATGCCTTTCAAACATGCTGCCTTTTTATCCTACATCGAAAAAGAATCATTGATTTTGGCAAGCTCTTCGAAAAATAAAAAATTTGAAGATGCGTATAAAAAATGTATTGAATTGCTTGTTGAATTTAGAAATGAACATTTAAAAATAGTTGCTCTTTATATCATGAAACAAGCGAAGCAACAACAATCATCTACAAAAGGAACAGGAGGAACGAATCCAATGGTGTTTTTGAAATCGGTTAGAGATCAAAACAATAAATTATTGTGATATAAGTAGAAAGGTTAAATGAAAATAAAAAATCTACCCTAGCTCATGTAATGTGTTGTGAAGGATTTACAATGATCGAGCTATTTATTTTTACTCTAATTTTTTTGCTTGAAAGATCGTGCCCTAAGGATCCTAAAACTTATTCGTAGGGATTTTTACAATATAATTTCTTCTTGACTTATTCGGTAAGCTAGTCGATACCAACCAAGGATTATAGACTTTCAGCATTCGATAAGAAATATTATGCTGCTGTGCGAAAGCGCCTAAGTCTTCGATAGTGGAAGTTACCTCTACAGTGCTATAGTCATTTAAAGGTGTATAACGTTGGTAATCATCAATATAAAATCCGTAGTCACGTTGGTTACTCAAAATATCTTTGATGGCTACGATTCTGAAAACGTAACGCATTGTTTCTTCATAAAGATTGAGGTCATAAAATGTTTTTCCTCGTTGAGTTTTAATTTCTTTTTTTAGTCGAGGACCACCCATATTGTAAGCTGCAGCTGCAAGTGTCCAACTACCAAATTGTTCTTTATAAGATCTCAAATATTTACAAGCAGCTCTTGTCGCCTTTTCCAAATGATAGCGCTCGTCTATGGAGCTATTTACTTCCAACCCATAGGCTTGACCCGTTCCTTTCATAAACTGCCAAACGCCTCTTGCGCCAGCAGGAGAAACAGCATTGTGTAAATTACTTTCGGCAACAGCCAAATATTTGAAATCGTCAGGTAAGCCTTCTTCAGCTAAGATGCGCTCTATAGTAGGAAAATATTTTGCAGATCTTTTGATTGCCAAGGCAGTACTTGAGTGCCAGTATGCATTACGCAATAACTCTCGGTCCAATCGTTCTTTTACATCAAAGTTTTCCATAGGAAGAGGTTCGCCAGCAAAATCAAATGATTTGTTGAGGTCGATTGCCTTTACAATTTGAGGTAAAGGTTCCGTTGTGCCTTCTCTTTTGTTTTGTTGTTTGTCTCCTTTTGTATAAGAGGTAAACAAAACAAAGGTCATGAAAGCCGCTAGTAAAAAGGTATATATAGAAATGGATTTGGACATGTTCGATGGTTTAAATAAATGATTTTCTCAATAGCTTACGGTTAAAATCCTTAAAGGATACTATGGGCTCTTATTTTTTTATTACCCTTGGTCGTTTAAATATTGGAACCGTTGAGCAAGGTTCGCCATACATAATACTTTGGGCATAGGGACGTAACTTTCGGGTAAGTTCGACATAAGCTGCGGGAGGGACGGGCTTATTGCTACAGCCTTTTATGACAATTCTTTTTTGTTCGTATTGTGCGGCATCAAGATTAGCTAATACTTTGCTAAAAGCGACTTTGTAAAAAGCTTCTGCATCACCTTGAAATATATCATTAGCAAAAGGCTCTACATAAGCGGTAACTAACATATATGCCCATACAGGCACAATGGCATCGGTAGAACAATGAATAGCAACATTTTTTTCTTCATACTGAGACCAGTCATGTTCTTTCAACGCAGTTCTAAAATCTTTTTCTTTTAGAATCAGTTCCTTAAATAAATAATCTTTTAGGTCAAATACAACTAATTCTTCTTTCGGAAAAAAATCTTCCAAATTAATCGTAATCAATCCACTTGATGCTACTCTATTTACTAATGGTTTATCAGTCATATTTTTTATTCTTCACTTAAATTATTTTCATTGTGTCGAAGATTCTCAAACGGGTTTTCTTCAGGATTGAGCGTTTCGTTTCCGATTTTAATGATGCGTTCCGCTTGAGCTTCCTCATTTATTGCTTCGTCATCAGAGACAGCTTCATCGTCAGAACTTTCGACTTTTGCAATACTTTCGTCCATTATCCGAGTAAATTCTTGCCCCTCTTCAGTAATAATTTCGATATCAACTTTCAAACCTATTTGCTCCATTACTTTCTTCGTCGTTCGAATTATTTTTTTAGGTTTCTCTTTAGAGGATTCTTCATGCTCCGCCGCTCGTTCTACTTTTTCTTCTCCTACTTTATCAACAGGAATCGATAAAATAGGTTGACTATCTTTATTGTTTTTATTATCTGAAACAGGTCCTGTATTTTCTGTAGCATTGGTCTCTAAAATATCACTAATCGCAGCGGCCGTGTCTACAAAATTATCAAAGTTATTTTCCTCTTCTGTATTCGGACTATTTTCTGAAACCTCTACTAAATTTTCGACCACTTCATCTTTTGCTATTGCTTCGTTTTGAAGAGTATTAGATTTTTCTTCATCTTGGCTAGTATGTTCTAATGTATTACTAACCGCAATAGCAGTATCTATGGCATCGTCTACATTTGTATCTATATTGACTTCTTGTTCTACTTCTATTTCGACGCCTGTTTCTGTTGTCGTCACATCAACCAATTGAGTAGGAGCATTTCCTAGTACAGCATAGTTTTGAAAAGTAATACCTTCTTGATCATCAGAGGAAGAATCATTGGATATATGTTCGTTGTTTTGAGGTGCTGTATCTTCTACGATTGTATCTTCTTCGTTGGTTTCACTTTGCGAGTCAATAACCTCTTCGAGTAATGTGTTTTCGTTAGGGTTGAGTAGTTTGCTTATTGCTATGGCTGTATCAACAACTGCATCGAAGTCATTCTCTTCTCCTCCATCATCTTTAGGTGGTATACTTGGAGGAGTGTCGGGGCTAGTTTTTCGTTCTTTACTTTTTATATCAGGATCAATTAGTTCACTTATAGCGATTGCCGTTTCGACAACATCTATTAATTCTTTATCTAAAGAAGAATCGATATCCCCACCTTCTGAAGAGCGTTGAATATTTTCTTCGATAGGTGCTACTTCACCAATTTCATTATCAGGTGTTTTGAAGTCTTTTAGTTTTGGTAAAGCAGATAAATCTTTTAGACCGAAATAGTCCATAAATTTCTCGCTCGTTCCATATAAAAGAGGTCGACCTGGTCCTTCACTTCTTCCAGCAATGGTTACGAGTTCTTTTTCAAGTAATTTCTGAACAGCATAATCACAGTTTACCCCTCTAATCTTTTCAATTTCGCTTTTTGTTACAGGCTGTTTGTAAGCGACAATAGAAAGTGTTTCTAATGCTGCACGAGATAGCCGCTTTTTCATGATCTGACGTAAATACGTCGAGATTGTATTAAAGTAAGCTCCTTTGGTCAAAAATTGATAGCCTTTTGCTATTTCAACAATTTCAAATGAAAACTGCTCGTCTTCGTATCGAGTCATCAATTGTTGTATAGCTTCTTCAATTTCTGTTTCATTAAATTTAGACTCAAAGGTTTCATCTAAACAAGCCTTAATTTCTTTTAATGTAATTGGGTTTTCTGCCACAAAAATCAGACTCTCAATATGCTGTGCTAAATATTCCACGATTTCGGTTATGTTATTTCCCTTCAATAAGGGGTTTAATAAAGATTTTCTCTAAAAAGCCCACAAATTTAACGAATCTATTGCTATAAATGTTTGTCTAAGGGTAATAAGATATTGTTAAACTAAGTTTTTTTTTCTTTTGGTTAATCTCTTAAAGGAAAAACAGTTATTTATGCATGAAATACTTCTTTAATTCAATTACTTTAGCCTGCAAGCTTGCTATTAAAAACAAATCCAGTTCCCCTACAATTCAGGAAACTGGATAAATGTTTGAGCAAAGAGATTTGAGGTTATTAGTTACTATGCTAAATTCAAAGTGGTTTTCGGATTGCCAAACGATTAAAGCTGTTGAGTTTTTAGACAAAAAAAATAATAAATTCCCCAAGTTGAATAGTTATTAACTCTAATTTGCCTTAAACGATAGCTACTAATTGATAAGCCTTAAATTGAATACCATAGGTATATTTTTATTGTTTAATAAACTTTCTCGTTACTTGGTTGTCAGCGGTTGTCATTCGGACAACATAACTCCCTTTATCTAGTGTAGCAATATTTAATTCATTAAGACCATGTATGCCTTCTTGAGTATGCACTTTTTGCCCAACAATATTGAATACTTCTATTAGCGCATTATGTTCTAGTTCGATATTCAATAAATTGGTAGCAGGGTTAGGGTATAGTTTAATTTCTTGATTATTTAGTTGTGTTTTTCGAGCAGTATTATCATTAAAGGAAGGAGGTGCTACAAATTCTTGCGCTGGTCCCCAGTTTGTCCAATAATTTAAGCACTTAGATTTTAGTTTATACTTATAGGTTGCTCCTTCGATAAGATTTAGTAATTCTTTCTCATGCCCATAAATAACTTCTTCTGTCCAAGGCATGCCTAAATTTTTAGGCTTATACTTTAATTTAAACTTTACAACTGTTGGGTAAACTTCCCAAGCAATTCTAGCTCCTTCAGAATTCCAAAAGGTAACATAATTAGCAGGGTAATCACAATGTTCATTTGTTGTCGTGAATGTTTGTGTGGATGACCAAACACCGTTTTCACTTCCACAATCAATTTTTACTTGATATTGATATGTTGTACTTAAAGATAAGGCATTCAAAAAGCGTTGGTTGGTAGGTGCATTTATTTCAGTCCAAGAACCACCAACTGGTCGATAGCGAACTTTATATTTTTGTGCACCACTGGCAGCCGCCCATTCAAGTTTAGTAACATCACCACTGTATACGGTATACTTTATTTCAGTTGGTGTTGGACATTGAGCAATTGTTGTTGGAGCATTAAATAATAAAAAGAATAAAAATGCAAGACAAATTTGCTGATACGATTTTAAACATTGATTGTTTTTCATTATGATTATATTTTTAGTAACGATGAAATAATAAGTTGGGCAATTTAGAAATAGAGGTTTTGAGTCAAGACGAGGCATTAGCTTAGCTTGCACAAGGTGCAAAGAGCACACAGATATAGCCTAGCTATGGCGAGTATTTTCAACGAAGTATTGGCGCAAAAGATCATATGCCAAATGATCAAGTTATTATTTCATCGTTACTTAGTAATGGAATATAGATTATTAACAATTATCTTTTTTCTTTCAAGTAGTTTAGATCAATTAATTCGGTATTTTATATGAAGCTTTTGTAGTTTAGTATTAACTTTTTCGAAAGTAGAACCATAGCGATGCCCTTTGTACCCAGTAGGTACAATCTGTATTCAATCAAAAAAACTTTTAGCGTAAAATCTAGTGTACTATAATTTTCTTTGAGATAGCTTTGTCATTAACCTGAAGTCGCAAGGTGTAAATTCCACTATATAATTTAGTTATATCAATCGTTTCTTGGAATGACCCTGCTGGTAGTTGGTTTAGGTTCATTCTTGATACTTGTTGTCCTAGGTTATTAAAGATACTAATCTCGACTTTTGAGTTTTCTGTAGTCGTAAAATCAAGTGTGCAATAGTCATGAGCGGGGTTAGGGAAAATGGTTAAGTTCGTTTCTTGTTGGTCAGTTGTAAAAGTAGAGGATGTCATTTCTTCTGTGTAAGAAAAGACTCCGTAACGACTACTTGCCCACCATAAAGTGCCATTATCATCAAACTCTATATCTGAATCATGTGATGAATTGACATAAGGAACGTCATCAATAATAAGATTGTCCCATTCTCCATCTAGAAAAGTAGAAACGCCATACTGGTGTGCAAAAAACAATTTTCCTTCTGCATTGCTTGCGATAGAATAAACACTAGTGTTTTCTAAAGAAGTTGCATTTTCAGCTACAGGATTTGTCCAATCAGTACCATCAAATTTAATGGCACCAAATTGATCCGAAGGAATCCAAACATCTCCATTGTTATCAAAATGAAAATCACCAGAAGGTTTATTTATTGCTGGAAAATCAATTTTTGAATAAGTCGTCCAAGTACCATCAGTGGCTACCTTTTGAATAGCAGCCTCTCCATCCCAATCGAAAGAAGCAATCCATAAGTTATTATTTGGATCTATTCCGAGACCAGAAATAATTAAGCTAGATAAAGGGGAATTATTGACATTGTAATCTGTAATTATTTCATCTTCAATGATGAAAATTTTATCATTCGTTTTAGCATAAATTTTTCCTTCTGTATCGACAGTTAAGCTACTAAAACCTTCGCTTATCTTTAGTGTCCAAATATTACCATCGTAATGATACAGACCTTCAGAAGCAGCCAACCAGATATCATTTTCCGCTAAAACGAGCATATCTCCAATGACTGGCCAAAGAGAGAAGTCTGAAGGCAGTGGAAGATAAGACCAAGTACCATCAGGAGAAACGACCGCAACATTATTGGTTGAAGTGTACATCATAATATACATATTCCCGTTAAGACCATTGTGGAGATTACCCACATTATCGTATTCTATGGTGGTAGGAGAAATACTCGTCGATTGAATATCACTATTATTACTAACAGATAGATAAATGTTGTAATTGAGCCAACGGTTATTTTGCTCATCAATGTAGAAGAATGAGGTGTTATTATTAAACGCTTCGGTTTGGCTATCGACCTGAGGAGTCCAAGTATTATTTTCTAGTTTGAAAATACCATCATATAACGTATGAAAATAAATATTGCCATTTGTATCTTCGGCAAAACCTTTAATTTCTGAACCATTCAAACCTCCGTTTTCATATTCTGTCCATTCGTTACCATCGAAATGACCAATGCGATCTAAATCTCCAGCAAAGAATAAATCACCAGATTCGGTAAAAAACAATTCTGCGTCAAGATAGCCTTGCAGCTGTGTTGTTGCTGAAATGTTGGACCACTCATTATTTGCGTATTTATGGACATTATTTGCTCCAACAAAAACTTCACCGTTATTATTAATCTCAATATCCCATGCTTCAAAAAAATCAGGACCAAACTCATCTTCATCATAGTGCAACCAATCTTGTCCTACTTTATGAAATACACCATCGGAAGTTGCAACCCAGATATCGCCATTTGGGGCAACTTCAAAATCGTACAGCTCGGTATATTGATCATATTCGTCACTTTCAGGAATGATAGCATCCTGAAAATCCGAACCATCAAATAGTCGCATAATTACATCGTAAGTGCCAATATAAGTATTCCCGTCAGGAGCTTGCGTAATTGACTGAATATGATTATTGCTAAGATTAGAATTAGACTTATTGAATATTGTTTTTTCAAGAGTTGTCTTATTCATTACCACAAGGCCTGCATCTGTAGCCATAAGTAATTCATCACCAGTATCTACTAAATCATTAATTTGTTGTTGACTTTGGTAGGATACCCATTCTTGAGCCTGCATTAGTCCTTGAAATGAAACCATCAAAACAAAAAGGAGCGAAGACTTGAAAATATTCATATTGATTAAATTTTTGACAATGTTTTCTAGAATAATAAGGTTTAACCCGTAAATCTGATTCAAAACTATCCCTATATTCTTAGTCTTACAAATAGAAGATTTACCATAAATAAGGTTTCTAAAATTAATATTTAATAATTTAAGCCAATAAAATAAGATATTTATGGTATCTTTGATAAGAATTCAATTGTAAATTTAATGAGAACTTCATCCACATTTTTATTCGATTTGGTCAGTAGATTAACAAAATCAGAAAAACGGTACATAAAAATACAGGCTGGATCGAAGGGAAAAGATTATATAGCATTAATGGATGCCTTACTAGTGCAGAAGGTACACAATGAAGAAAAACTGATAAAGGATAACAAAGGAGCCAATTTTTTGAAAAACCTTCCTTCTAATAAACAATACTTATATGAAATATTGCTCAAAGCATTAACCGATTTTAGCCAAAAAAGAATTGAAGATAAAGTCTTTCAGAAAATTACAGCTGCAAATATTTTGATAGGGAAAGGCTTGTTTCAGGCAGCGGTTAAAGAATTGCAAAAAGGACAAAAGTTAACGGAACAATATGAGTTGTTTGGAATGCATATCATGATCCATGATATCAAAAAAAGATTGCTTTTTAATCAACGATTCAAAAAGAAAAAAGATCTTTCTATTGAAAAGGTTTTTGAAGCAGAAGCGAACTTATTAGAACAATTAGCAAACACTAATGAGTATTGGTACATTGCTCAACAAATAGCGCTGTTTCAATTAAATTTTCAAAAAATTCAAAACCAAGAACAACATGAGCAGATAGCAAGTATTACAGCGTCTCCAAAATTTCAATCCATATCGTTAGCCACAAATTTTAAAAGCAAGATTTATTTTTATCAAGCGAATGCTACTCATCAATTTATATTAGGAAATATAGAACAGGCCTATAAGTATAATAAACAGTTTTTGGATTTATTAGAAGAGAATCCAAAATTCTTAAAGCTTTATGCACAACGCTATCTAGGCACACTGTTCAATATGTTAATCGATAGTTTGATCATTGGTAAATATGATATTCTAAAAGAAGGAATTAATCGCTTGATTATGATTCCTACACGGCAAGAATTCAAGTCAATTAAAAACATAGAAGTACGAGTTTTTAGACAACGCTATTTATTGTTGCTCAACTGGAGTTTAAAACAACAAGAATTTAAAGAAGCGACAGCTTTTATTCCAGATATCGAAAAAGGGCTTGAGCAATTTGGTAACAAAATTGAAAAGCATCATCGAATAACATTTTACTATTTGATTGCTTATTGTCTTTTTCAGGATCAGCATTATGAACAAGCACTTCGATGGAATAATTTAATCTTAAATACTACCAATGAAGACGTAGTAAAAGAGATATTTTATTTTGCTCGCACCTTTAATTTATTAATTCATTACGAACTAGAAAATTATTCATTGCTTGAATCTCTATTATTGTCAACGCCAAAATATCTAAAATCTAGGCGAACTATTTATGCAACTGAAAAATCTTTATTCAGATATCTTTCTAAATTATCGAATGCTGTAAATAGGGCAGAAAAACAACAACTAACCACTAACTTCCGAAAAGAAATTCATGAACTTTATGAGAATCCTAAAGAAAAAAGAGTATTCAATTATCTAGATTTAAGATTGTGGATGAAAGATAAATAAAGGCAACATCACTACTCAGTAAGATTTATTTTGCGAAAGTCTTATTCTCTAGTTATACCCACTGGTATTCAGTTTAAGGATCATCATTGGTAGCTATCCTTTGATTCTCAGGAGCGTTAATCGTTTGACAATTCCAAAACCACTTTGGTTTCAGGATAGAAAACTCTGAATAGCTTTAATTGTCGCTACAGAGGCTTCTTCCTGCACATAGTGACCACAGTCAAACGTATGTACTTCAGCTTTTGGTAATCGCTCCTTCCATCTCTGCAAATATGTCGGGGTGATGAATTCATCCTTGGTCCCCCACAAAAACAAGAACGGTTTTTTTTCCAGTCGATCTAATTGTTCAAACTGCTCTTGATACCAATCAGAAGAACCAACTAGAGCTTGTCCTAACTTTAATAGAAACTGTCTAGACTTTTTATTGGGAAATGGTTTGAGATAATGTTGATGAATTCGTTTCGTTAGTTTCTTTTTGTCGGCAAAGCCTTTTTTGAGTAAGACCCTAGGGGAAAAATTTAAGCACAGATATAAAAACTTACCCACGACTCCATTTAATATTTTATCAACTTTTAAAGCAGCTTCATCCGTCTTCGTTTTCCAAAGCCAAGTATTAAAAACCACTACTTGTTTGATTCTATCAGCTAATTCGATGCCACTTGCCAAACCAATTGGTCCACCAAAATCATGCACAATTAAGGTGCTATTATTTAAGTCTAATTGTTTGATGAAATCTACTAGGTTTTGAGCGTGCCACTGTGGAGTAGCCGCAGCATTTTCTGGTTTTTCGGATAAACCAAAACCAAGATGATCTATTGCAATACATCTATAGTTTTTTGAAAAAGCGTTGATATAATCACGATACAAAAACGACCAAGTAGGTGTACCATGAATAAAAAGTAAAACGTCTCCTTTACCCTCATCTATATAGTGCATTTTGCCGTTTGGCAGTTGGAGATAGTGTGATTCAAAAGGATATAAGCTTTTGTCAATCCAGTCGATATTTGTTGAACTATTCATATCTTTTTTTCAACAAATATCATTTAAACTTTAAAGAAAGGTCTTGGTATAAACCAAGATTAAATTTTTACTGAACGTAATAGCTTGCTAAAGTTAGTAGGATTGATGCGCAGATAAGAAGCAATGTCTTTATGCGGAACCAAGTTGAGTAAGTGTGGGCTTCTTGATGTGAAAATTTTAAAACGTGTTTCAATGTCAAAAGCTAAGAGTTCATAATGCCTTTGTATGATGCCTGCTAAAAGGCGTTCTGTTCCAATTCGAAAGAGCGTTTCGATGGGACGATATTTTTGCATCATTTGTTGGTGATCAGCAAATGAAATTCGCAATAAGGAACTTGACGTAATACACTCCAAATAGTAATTTGATTTCGTTTGAGTGAAGAAAGATTCAGGAATACCAGAAAATGAAGGTGGGTAAGTAAAAGCGATAATGTGTTCTTTACCATCGTTAAGATAATAGGATTTTTGTAATCCTTCTTTTACGAAGTACATATATTTTTCGATTTGTCCTTCGCTAGTAATAAGTGTTTTACGTTTGAATTCGACAGGCTGCCAAAACAAGAGATATTCTTCCACTATTCCTTGATCAATTTTATGAATTTGATCAAGGAATAGTTTCATGTTATCATAGATTTTCATGCTCTAAAATAGCAAAAAGTAATAAATTTATTTCAAATGCCAACAGTTTTTATCCGCTTGCTCTTTAAAAGGTAAATCACGAATCAAGCGTTTATAGGTATTCATATTATGTTTAGGATTTTGCTCGATACTTGCTTCTTGAAAATAAAAATCAGTAAAGCCATCCAAGCCCTTCACCTTATAAGCAACATCTGCTAAGCAAGAACAATAATTGACGCTTAGATCAGGATTTAATTCTTGATGTTTGTTTATTGCTCTTTCTCGATACATATTTAGTTGGTCAGGCGTTGGTCGGTTGTAGTATATTTTATTGATGTTTGGATTCGATGGATAATACTTTACTACAAATTCATCACCTACTTCAAGTGGCATTCCATTCTTAGCAACCAAAGGTAAATCCGTTTTGATAATGGATTCGTTCGAGTATGATTGACCATTAACAACGAAAAAGTAACCAAGTTTTTGTCCGCCTTCTTTTGGTGAAATAAATACTTGTGCATTGGTCTCTTTACTTTTATGTTCTTTAAAAGCAGTTTCGGAACTTTGATTTGTTAAATAATTCATGCCTCCCATAAAAAGACCTACCATCACTAATATCGAACCTAAAAAGGCTAAACTTTGTAATAGGTGTTTTTTTTCAATTTTTTTACGGGCTCTATTAAGAGGTGTATCAACTTCCTTATCTGTTTTGAAACCATAATAGAATTGGTTTCCTTTGCGCTCAATAGCTACTTCGCAAAGCTCTTCATCAATAAAGAAAGTATAATTAGCGGTATCGAAAACGTGAAAGTCAATTAAAACAATATTGGTATTACAATAAACTAATAGGTTACCTGATTGAGCACCATGCATTAATCCTATATAGTGTCGTTTTCCCGTATCATCTAGATATGTCCAATTAAATTTATTCAAAATATGTGTGTTTGTTCTAGTTTATAAATAGTGTTTACAGTTATAGCCATTTACGCTATAATTTCTTTTAGAAACAGGTCTTAGTCGATTTGTTTGAATAACACTGAGAGGTGGAAATAAGCTGTATTTATTTTATCAAAGTGTTTGAGGAGTGTAGCAATGTACCTTTGAACTTTAGCATAAGTTAAGAAAAATAATTCAAAAATGATAGTCTTGAAAGCTTTAAAGATTAAATATTTAAAAACTTAATACTTTATTGTGTGTATCTTTAGCGAATTAAAGTAAGTAGTACGAGTTAAATAAAAGGTGTACTACTTTTATACATTAAAATTTTTAATACATGGATGATAAAGCAAGAGAAATGCTGAAGAGCAAAATAGAAGAAACGATAAAAGAGCTAGAAGAAAAAATTATTGGTTTGGAAGATATAACTCAACCAATTTCTCCAGAAAATTCTTTAGGGCGTGTAAGTAGAATGGATGCAATCAACAATAAGAGTGTAGCAGAGGCCTCTTTGCGGTCGAGTAAGCGAAAATTGAGTAAACTAAAAATTGCATTAACGAAGATAGATGATCCAAAATTTGGAATGTGTGCTAATTGTAAAAACCAAATAGCCCCTGCTCGTTTAATGTTTATGCCTGAAAGCACCAAATGTGTTCGCTGTGCTGATCGTTAATATACTGACCCCGAAATGGTTGTCGAATTATCGAGGGTTTTAAGCTCCCAAAAATCAAATAATAGTTACCAATGATGATGCTTAAAATCGAATACTGAGAGATGTAAAACCGAAGTTAGGTAAACTAAAACAGGGCACCAACGTAAAAACGCAGCACCCTGTATAACCCCAAAAAACCAAATGAAAACAATCTACATAATGTTCCTATTGAAAGGAACAAAATCTTTATAAGGAAGGCTTTTGAAAGCCTGTTAAATCTCGTCAATTTATTCGCTCGTCCTCTTTACTTACAGTTGTACTTCACGTTTGATTTACAACTTTCGAATTCAGCGTTTTTCAATTTTTAATGTTTCTATTCGCAAAATTCACCATTTTGACGAGGATATTTTGTCAGGTCACATTTCATGGAAAAAATATTATAAATATTTTATATTTTACATCGCAATTAGCCCTAAAAAACACTGATTTTTTCTTTTTCTTAACTAAAATAGGAAATAAATGCCAAAATCAAGAAAATTTGGCATTTAATCAAAAGTCACAAAAAACAATCTTTTTACTATGTTAATTCAATAGATTATTTTAAAAACAAATCATTTTATGAAATTTTATATCTTTGAATATTGAGATTGGGTTTTGAAAAATGTTAAGATTATGTTAAGAAAAATAATTTTAATTATTTTTCATTTAGATGAAGTTTTAAAAAATATTTTAGTCCTTTATAGCATGCTATTTTATCTAAATATAACCTTTAAGAGTCTTGAAAGTGATCTAAATTAAATACTTCAATCCATACAAATTGTATAATTTGAACTTTTATTTAAACTAAAATACATTGAGTAAAGTAAAAAAAATATTTGCCTGTACGAATTGTGGTGCTACTTCGCCAAAATGGATCGGCAATTGCCCATCTTGCAACTCTTGGAATACTTACCAAGAAGAAGTCATCATAAAAGACACAGCGCAAGAAACAAAGAAAAAAGCCTGGTCGAGTTCTCGAACAAAACAGCTAGATCCTCAAATTATCGCCTTGCCTGAGATCAAATCAGGTAATACAGCACGACTAGTGACTTCAGATAATGAATTGAATAGAGTACTTGGGGGTGGTATTGTTAGTGGATCTTTGGTATTGATAGGTGGTCAACCTGGTATTGGAAAATCGACATTACTTCTACAACTAGCCACACAGATAAAAGCGAAGATATTATATGTCTCAGGTGAAGAGAGCGAGGAACAGATAAAAATGCGTGCAGATCGGGTTGGTAAAGCACAGTCAGAATGCTATATTTTGACAGAAACGAATGTGGCAAAAATACTTTCACAGGCACAAAGTTTAGAACCTGATTTGGTCATTATAGATTCTATTCAGACCCTCTCTTCTCCTCATATCGACTCTACTCCCGGAAGTGTATCACAAATTCGTGAATGTTCGGGTGAATTACAACGATTTGCTAAGGAGGAAAATATTCCTGTTTTTATTATCGGTCACATTACCAAAGATGGTTCGATTGCAGGACCAAAATTATTGGAACACATTGTTGATACCGTTTTGCAATTTGAAGGTGATCAAAACTATACCTATCGTATTTTAAGAACCATTAAAAATCGCTTTGGCTCTACGGATGAATTGGGGATCTATCAAATGCAAGCGGATGGCTTGAGAGAGGTTAGTAACCCTTCTGAATTGCTATTGTCACAAAAAGACGAAGAATTAAGTGGGAGTGCGGTGTCCGCTACACTAGAAGGTATGCGTCCGATGCTCATCGAAACGCAGGCATTGGTCAGTACTGCTGTCTATGGAACGCCTCAACGTTCGGCTACTGGTTTTGATTTGCGTCGATTGAGTATGCTCCTAGCTGTACTTGAAAAACGCTGTGGATTTATGTTTGGACAAAACGACGTTTTTCTAAATATTGCAGGTGGCTTAAAAGTCGTTGATCCTGCCATTGATTTGTCGATCATTAGTGCGTTGATTTCTTCCTTAGAGGATGTGGCTATACCTAGCAATATTTGTTTTGCTGGAGAGGTTGGTCTTTCTGGCGAAATACGTGCTGTTAATAGAATTGATCAACGCATTCAAGAGGCAAACCGCTTAGGCTTTGAGCAGATTTTTATCTCTAAATACAACACTAAAGGGCTAGATGTTTCTCGCTATGATATTTCTGTAATCCCGATTGCTAAAGTAGAAGAATTGTATAAAGAATTGTTTGAGTAACATCCTATTTTTAAGCCTTTATAGACTTGGTTTAGCATGTACTTATACCCATTTCCTTTTTGAGTAAAAATGCTTCTACAAGTCAAAAAAAATCCCGAATCAAGGATGTACCAAGACTCGGGATAATTGATTTTTTTTTATTTAAACTTATGGTAAGCGGTAAATCAAAATGAAAGTAAAAATGCTAGCAACTCATAGAAGTTAAGTAGATTTTAATTTTTATTTTAACTTTCCAAGCAATTAGTGCTTGCCATTACCATTTGAATTAAATTGTTCTTCTTCCGTTGAACCATTCATTGCCGTAGTAGATGACTGACCACCTTGTACTGTATTTTGAACATAGTCAAAATATTGAGTACCTACAAATGTTTGGTGTTTTACAGCTGCAAAACCATCTTGTTGTAATGCAAACTCACGTTCTTGTAATTCTGAGTAACCAGCCATTCCTCTAGCCTTATAAGCTTTTGCTAATTCAAACATAGAAGTATTTAAGGCGTGGAAACCTGCCAATGTAATAAATTGGAAACGGTAACCTAAGTCAGCAATATTTTCTCTGAATGTCAACATTTCATTTTTGCTTAACTTCGATGCCCAGTTGAATGACGGTGAGCAGTTGTAAGCTAATAATTTACCTGGGAATTTTTCGTGCATAGCTTGAGCAAATTCTTTTGCTTCTCCTAAATCAGGATGAGAGGTTTCCATCCAAACTAAGTCAGCATATGGAGCATAAGCAAGACCACGATTAATACCTTGTTCGATACCATTTTTAACTTCAAAGAAACCTTCAGAAGTACGACCACCAGTTAAGAATTTTTGATCTCTTGGATCAATGTCTGATGTCAATAAGTTGGCAGCATCTGCATCTGTACGAGCGATTAAGACCATTGGTACATTCATTACATCAGCAGCCAAACGAGCAGCAACTAATTTGTTGATTGCTTCTTGAGTTGGTACTAATACCTTACCACCTAAGTGACCACATTTTTTAGCAGAAGATAATTGATCTTCAAAGTGAACACCAGCAGCACCAGCTTCAACTAAAGCTTTCATTAATTCGAAAGCATTTAAGTTTCCACCAAAACCAGCTTCAGCATCAGCAACGATTGGCACCAACCAATCAGTATTTCCTTCACCAGAAACAGACTGAATTTGATCTCTGCGTAATAAGGCGTTGTTGATACGCTTTACTACACTAGGTACAGAGTCAGCAGGGTATAATGATTGGTCTGGATACATTTGACCAGCTAAGTTGGCATCAGCAGCTACTTGCCATCCACTAAGGTAAATAGCATCTAATCCAGCAGTTACTTCTTGGATAGCTTGATTACCTGTAAGGGCACCTAAACCGCTTACCACACTTTGGCTGTTTAGTTTTTCCCAAAGCTTCGTAGCACCTAAGCGAGCTAATGAATATTCGATAGCCACGCTACCTCTTAATTTGACAACGTCTTCAGCTGTATAAGGTCTTTCAATACCTTTCCAACGTGGGCTATTTAGCCATTCTGTAACCAAGTCCTGGGTCGTAATTTGTTGGCTCATTTTTACGTAATTTTTTAGTTTAAATGTTAT
>JAHDIP010000089.1:17164-23061 GCA_020630735.1 Saprospiraceae bacterium
ATCAGTTCATAAGCGGGTAGCGTTAAGAACTCGATAAAGTCTTCTTCTTTTACGAGGCGATCGAATAATTCAATCGCTGTATCGAATTTGCCTTTGCTGTAGTTTTCTTCACCTACATAGGCTTTTATTTTTTCTAATTCGGAAGGAAGTAGAGACTTATACATGTCATAGGTGACCGTACGACCATCGTCTAATGTTGCCCCTGCTTTTATCCATTGCCAAAGTTGTGTACGAGAGATTTCGGCAGTAGCGGCATCTTCCATTAAGTTGTAAATGGCAGCAGCTCCTACACCTCTCAACCAACTTTCGACATAGAGAATACCGACGTTAATATTTTTGCGCACACCAGCTTCTGTAATTGTACCTTGAGGTACTTCTATCAGATTGGCAGCGGTGATATTTACGTCTTCTCTTTTGTTCTCAATTTGGTTTGGAGTGGGCATGTACTCGTCAAAAATATCCATTGCCACTTTTACTAGTCCTGGGTGTGCCACCCAAGTACCATCATGGCCATTTTTGACTTCTAATAATTTATCAGCTTTTACTTTATTGATTGCTTTTTCGTTTGCTTCAGGATCGTTTTTAATTGGAATTTGTGCAGCCATTCCCCCCATTGCATGAACGCCTCTTTTGTGGCAAGTTTTAATCACTAACTGTGAGTAAGCACTCATAAATGGAGTCGTCATTCCTACCTTCGAACGATCAGGCATTACATAACCAGGAAGATTTCTAAATCGTTTAATGAAAGAGAAAATATAATCCCAGCGACCGCAGTTAAGTCCTGCAGAGTGATCACGTAATTCGTATAAAATTTCGTTCAACTCAAAACTTGCTAAAATCGTTTCGATAAGAACGGTTGCTTTAATTGTTTTTTGAGGTATGCCTAAATGGTCTTGAGCAAATACAAAAACCTCATTCCAAAGTCGAGCTTCTAAATGACCTTCCATTTTAGGCAAGTAGAAGTAAGGTCCCGAACCTTTAGCAATTAAGTTTTTAGCATTGTGGAAAAAGAATAAACCAAAATCGACCAAACCTCCGCTCATCGGTTCGCCTCCGACTACAATATTTTTTTCTGTTAGGTGCCAACCACGAGGACGTACCATCAGTGTTGCAGTTGTTTCGTTTAGTTGGTAGAACTTGCCATTTTTTGGATTTTCAAATGTGATCGTACCATTTATAGCATCACGTAGATTGATTTGACCTCCAATATTATTTTCCCAATTTGGAGAGTTGCTATCTTCAAAATCTGCCATGAATACTTTTGCACCAGAATTGAGCGCATTAATTACCATTTTTCTATCGACAGGTCCAGTAATTTCTACTCGTCTGTCTAATAGATCTTTAGGTAAGGGCGCTACTGTCCAATCGCTCTCACGAATATTTTTTGTTTCTGGTAAGAAATCAGGCAATACACTATTGTTGATATCTTTTTGACGTGCTTGTCTTTTTTGGAATAAATCTTTGCGCTTTTCATTAAATCGAGTGTGTAATTCTAATAAAAAGGCAGAAGCTTCTGGAGTTAAAATTTCGGCATATTGTTCTGAAAATGTACCATTTATAGATATGCCATCTACAGTTTTATAGGTGTTCGTGTCAATTGTGTTCATTGAAAATAATTATTTTATATATGATTTCTATTGGCAAATATATGAGGAATTTCAACAAAAAGCGAAATTTTCGCTAAAAAAGTTTTTTTCTCAAAAATACTTATCTTTGTTACATGGCTAATAATCAAGAGATCATAAAGCTCATATTTGGATTTAAAGTAAAGTATCTACGACAACAGAAGCAATTATCTTACCATCGTTTGTCAGATATGACGAAAATGTCTATTTCGTACTTGCATGATATTGAAAATGGTAAGAAATATCCGAAGGCAGATAAGATTATGACTTTGGCGGAAGCACTAGGTGTAGAATATGATTATTTGGTGAGTCTTCGGGCATCCAAAAAGCTCCAACCTATTATAGATCTTCTTAATTCTGATTTTTTTAAGATGTATCCTTTAGAGGTTTTTGGTATAAAAGCATCTAAGTTGATGGAGTTGTTTTCGAAAACACCTGATAAGATAAATGCTTTTATAAGTACGATCATAAAAATTACTAGAACCTACCAACTTAGTCAAGAAAATTTTTATCAAGCAGCTCTGCGTTCATACCAAGATATGCATGACAATTATTTTGAAGATATAGAGCAGTCAGTTAAAAAATTCAGAAAAAAGTATAAAATCAGTAGTGGTACAGTCTGTACAACTGATTTGCTTGAAGGTTTATTAAATAAAAAGTTCGGGATTGAAATTGACAGAACTATTTTGGCGAGTAAAACAGGAGCTAAAGGAATTCGTTCTTTTTATCTGGAAAAGAAAAAAGTATTGTGTATCAATAGTGGATTGATTTCAGCCCAAGAAAATTTTTTATTAGGAAGAGAATTAGCCTTTCAGTATTTAAAAATAGAAGATCGCCCCTACGAAACTCGTTTGATTAAAGCAGATACATTTGAGTTACTTTTAAATAACTTTAAAGCATCTTATTTTTCGGTAGCTTTGCTTATGGACGAAGATGTTATTGCAAAAGATTTTAGTACCTTAGTAAGGCAGCAAAAATGGAATGGCGATTTTTTAATTAGTTTATTAGATAAATACGACGTTACTCCTGAAATGCTTTTCCAGCGATTAAGTAATGTATTACCTCATCATTTTGGTATTGGCGATTTGTTTTTCTTGCGGATAACAGGCGAGGCTGATTTGAAACAATTCATGATGACAAAGGAGTTGCACCTTCTACAATTGCATAGTCCTTATGCGAATGAGTTAAACGAGCATTATTGTCGTCGCTGGATTTCGATTAATATTATTAAAAAACTTCGAGCGCTTCAAATAGATACAAGTACAGCAATAACAGATGCGCAAGTTTCAAATTATTGGGAAACAGAAAATAGTTACCTATGCTTATCATTGGCTAAGAAAAACGCTTTGAACGCTAAAGAGGGCACAAGCGTAACAATTGGTCTTCTAGTCAATGACAAGCTCAAGCAATTAGTAGGTTTTTTGGATGACCCCGATCTGAAGGTTAAAGAAGTCAACACTACATGTGAGCGTTGTTCTATGCCAAACTGTGGCGCACGTATTGCACCACCAATAATTATTGAACAAGAAAATGAACAGTTGCAATTAGAGCAAACGCTCAATAATCTTGCGGTTGAATTTGATGATTAATAGACTTTATTCTAAAGAATTTCGTATGGCTAAAAAAGCGTCATTTTTTCTCATACTGGAGCTTACCCACCCACTGTGTGGTTCATTTTGTCAAATATCCGCTGGATATTTGGTTGTACCAACTACACTGCATTCATCCTCACCTGTAATCCCTAAGGGGATTAGGTTCTGGGCGTTCCTTGACTGAAAAAAAATCACATCTTTTTTTCTCATAAAACCTTTTAGAATAAAGTCTAATGAGCAACTACAAATCGACGAATAAAAAATCCTTCTGTAGGAATTTCTATTCTCAAAAAGTAATGGCCTATTTCTAAATTTCTTACGTCAAGTGTAATATCATTTTCGTCAGGAAGCATAATTGCTTCTTGTCTTTGTCTTCCGATAATATCGAACACCTCAATCACAATATCTTGTTCTCTGTATTCGTACAATTCTATTAATATCTCCTCATTTGCTAAAGTTGGTTTTACGGTAAACAAATCACCTATTTCGATTTCAACCGTTTTGATTTCATAGATAGTCGATTGTCCATCAGCACTTACTTGGCGCAAACGGTAGTAGTTTTTTCCTCTCAAAGGTCTATCATGTATGTACTGATAATAGTTTGTCAGTATAGATGTACCAGCACCTTGTACGGTTGTCAGCGTTTCAAAATCTCTACCTGGTGTTTTGTATTCAAGGATGAATTGACTGTTTTCACGTTCTGCTATTGTAACCCATTCTAGTTTCACATCCGTACCTTGTTTGAAAGCATCGAAGGTCACATACTCTACAGGCAAAACGTCTTTAGCGACTAAAAAAAAAGGAGCACCAGTTAATTGTAAACTTGGAGAATCATGTGTATATACATCACCTGTAATGGAAAAATCCCATTCTCTACGTTCCAAGTTGTTGATACCAAGTTCATCAGGGAATGTATAATTTGCCGTTACACTTTCACTTTGATCAATTTTAGTCTTTGCCCAAAGTACATAAATGTATTCTCCGTTTTGGTCTTTAAATGCTGCCCCATTTACTTTGCCAGGCATATTCAATGCGGCAGTTTGTACTGGGTCATAAGTAGCTCCATGCAAAATGGTTGAAGTCGTTTTAAAAGCGATTCCTCCATCTGTAGCTTCTTGCTGATAAGGTTGTACGCCTTCCAGTTTTTTGTACAAGCCCATAAAGTTGAACTCGCTCAAATTTACATCTGCCGAAGAGCCTTCTCCTAAGTTGTAAATATGGAATTGACGAATATCATTTTTCTGGCACCTCACCAATGTTTTGATAATAAAATTTCGCTGTGCCTCATCAGAACCAATATGCTCTCCCATTTGAACTCTTGGGATATTTGATTCGGTGATAATGAATTCTTTTTCAGGATAAGTATCTCCATCGTATCCATAATCTTCCAAAACATCTTCAAAGCGTCTTTTTAGTTTGATGACTCCAAAAGCAGCAGCATCTGAATGTCGGAAATAATCGAATCCGCCGATATCATTATTCCATTCACGTAGACTACCATCAATATGTGGGTATGAATGATAGCTTAAGACATCAAAATAAGCACCGCCTTTAAGCGGATAATCACCATTGATACTTCCATCATTTGGGTTATCTGAATTTCGTAAAATGACATCCAAAAAACTTGGATAGCCAATGCCACCTACAGCAACGTAAGCATCAGGATCAATTGTTTTGATCACCTCATAACTGATACGCAATAAGCGAACATAAAAATAAGCTGGTGCTTTCAATTTAAAATCGCAAGGAGCAGGATTGGTGTCCCACCAATTACCAGGTTCGCCCCGTTCTCGAAAAGCATTACCAGAATGATCGAGGTCGGGTTCGTTCCAAATTTCCCAAAATTTAACATAATCTTTGTATAGGTGTACCATTTTATACAAATAGAGGGCATAATAATTTTCATCATTAATAGGTGTACCATTTTCACCATTATCCCAAATATCGGTATATAGATTTTTGAACACCTCCGAAGAGGTGCCAGGACAGTATTGTGTAGGATCTTTATGTTCGTTGGAGGGAAAACCAACAAAGACGGTGTTGTCTGTCAATCCTAAACTTTCGTAATGTCTAAATTCTTGAACTTTTATATTGTAACCGTATTGTTCTAGGAAGTGCTCATATAGAGCTGGTCGAAGGCTTTTGCATCCCATGCCAAAGGAGTTAGGATTAGCACCACCTGCAGCAATATCTGCAAGTTGCATATCCGTCCAAGGAGCGTGGTAGCCCATGTTTGTCCCATAATACGAGTTGCCAGTATATGGCGTTACAACATCGTTAGCTGTATAGCTAGGTTGTGCCGATAGCGTAACACACACAAATACGCATAAAAGCACAGTAAGGTAAATTGACCTCATGTAATATAAATTTTACTACAACACAAAATATGCTTGATTGTTTGGACAAATTACTTTTACAAAATCAACAAATAGTGCAAAATAATTTAGGGATGTATTGTCCATACACCAGCATTTTTACTGCATTCGGGATTGAATTCACGGGATGAAAAAAAGGATTTTTAAAAACGGTAAGGTTTTGGGAAACTGCTCAAACATGTTAAATAAATAACTACTGTTTTCTCTTACCAGTAAAGATAAAAAAATATATAAGAATTTCCAAATAGTGTATATTTTTTAATTTATTTTTACTTTCATGTTTCATTTGGGAAATAATGCATTTT
>JAHDIP010000090.1 GCA_020630735.1 Saprospiraceae bacterium
GCAGCCTTTTGAGCTTCGAATATATAGTGTTAAATCAAAATTGAATAATACTTTTTAATCAATCTTTAGTACTTTTTTACTTATTGCAAGTTGTTTATCAAGTTTGATAACCAAAAAGTAAAGTCCTTTTTCTAATGTATTTACATTTTCAACTTGGAGCAAATGCTTTCCTGATGCAAAAGTCCCTTTACTTTCTTGTCGAACAACCTGCCCTAAAGCATTGACTAAAACAATATCTAGTTCTTGTCCACCAGAAAGCTCAATATCAAAACTTAGTTGTTGAATAAATGGATTTGGAAAAACATTGATGGATGTATTATCAAAAGCAAGTTCATTAGTATTAACCGAACAAACAGTCTCAAAAACAAAACTCTCTGTATAATTCGTCAACTGCTCTGGACAGATAGTCCGTACTTGTACTTCATATTCTTTACATTCACTCAAGTTATTAATAGAAGCCATGGTTTCTATTGTTGTAATTTCTTCCCAATCATTTGTCCCCATTTCTCGGTAACGAAGGTTATAAGAGATATCTAGTATACCTCCTGCTTCCCATGTTAAATTTACACTGTTTTCATTTACAGAAACTACATCTATATTCATAGGCATATCACAAGGCACAATACTACTGCCAATATTCAAGCAATAATCCTCAACTTCACCAAAGGTAAAAATCTCGCAAGCATCTGAGGTGCCAAATTCCTTCATACTTACTCGCATTCTAGTATTGCCTTCTGCAGCATCAGAAGGAACAGTAAAACTACCATTGGTAAGTGTAGTAGTAGGCCCTTGGTCTAAAACCAACTCTGAATCATCATCAAAAATACCATCTTGATTAAAGTCGATCCATACTTTAAAATATACATCATATTCAAAATCTGTATAAATAGGATTTAAAAACAACTGATAAGTAGTATCGAAATACAGATCAGAAAAAGCATCTACAAATAATCCATATCCAGCATCGTCTCCTGTATTATTGATTTCACCATTTATGGCAACACTGCCAATGTATTCATAAAATGTATTTTCAGCGTAAGACTCACAATAGTTTAAATCAATACAAGCACCACAACCTGTAGTAGTAAAAATTGTACTTTGGCTAAAGTCGGTCAAATCGCCACTACAACTTGCCTGAATTTGCAATTCATATTCTGTACAAGGAATCAAATCTTCTAAAGCGAAAGAAGCATCTGTGGTAGTAAACGAACTCCAAGCTCCTCCCCCCGTTTCTCTATAACGAACCGTATACTCATCTGCTGAAGTCAACAAGTTCCAACTAGCCATTACAAAAAAATCAGTAATATCTATAGCCGCTAAGTTTGTAGGAATCACACAAGGCGGAACACCATCAACGATATTCACACAATAATCTTCTACTTCTCCGAAAGGAAAACCATCTTCACAAGCATCTGATGGATCAATATACTTCATACTTACTCGCATTCTTGTCAGTCCAAACGCAGCATCAAAAGGCACACTGATGTTACCAGATACAGGCACAGCAACCGCCTCTCCTGAATCAAAGACCAACTCATTTGGATCAAATACACCGTCTTGGCTAAAGTCTATCCAAACCTTCCAATATTCATTATAATCAAAGCCATCAAAACCAGGTACTAAATTAATTTCATAAACTCCAGAAGGAACTAGCTCTGTACCTGGCCCTGTATAATCAGCATATCCACCATCATCTCCTGTTGGATTATCTAATGTATTCAACTGAACTCCTGCAATCCACTCAAGAGCAGAATTTGCCCCAGACGAAGCACAATAGGAAAAATCGGTACAAGCACCACAACCAAAGGTGGTAAAAAAGACACTTGAACTAAAACCTGTCAGTACATTATTAGCACAAACGGTTTCTATTTGCAATTCGTATTCTGCACAACTATTTAGATCAGAAAAATCAACCGTAGTACCTGTTACATTTTGAGTCATCCAAGTACCACCTACTTCTCTGATTTGAATATTATAACTTTCGGCAGCCAATATACTTCCCCAGTTTGCTGTAGCTTCTGAAGTAGTAATACCTGTAACACTCAAATCGTCAGGTGCTATACAACAACCATCAGACTGAAAAGTAAAGGTATTAGAATAGCCACTTGTCGTATCAGCACAGATCGCTTCGAGTTCTACTTCATAATCAGTACAAGCAGTCAAGCCAGAGATACCAAAAGGACTAGCAACATTTGTTTCATTATTCCACATAGCCGCTCCTACTTCTCTCCAACGTAAATTGACACTTACAGTTGAGTCGCTATCTATCCAAGCTAAATCCGTACTTATATCCAATAAATTGACAGTACTAATTCCTGCAGGTGCAGGACAAGGACCACAATTTTCTAAAAGCAATTGAATACTATTGTTGACATTTACACGACCACCTGTAGCGACTTCCCCCACTAGATTAGGAATTACATCTACACCTTGATATAGATAATCCCTTACTTGTAAAGCTGCTTCGCTTGGATCGGCTATAGCCAAAGATGCAATATTGCTACAAGGTGCTGCATACATCAAGGCAATTACACCTGCTACTGTTGGAGAGGCAAAAGAGGTTCCACTAGTAGTCGTATAACCGCCACCTGAAGAAGTAGTATATACATCTTCACCAGGTGCACCTAAATCTACATTGATTACACCAAATGCCGAAAAGGTACGAACATCACTATCATTCGTTGCCGTTACTGAAATCATATAATCACTCGGACAAGCTGTAGGTAAATCACCTTGAATATCGATATCCCAATCCACATTTGCCGTCGCACCACAACTTAAAATACCACTCTCTCCCATCGTATCATAAAAACCACACCAAAGCGGCGCATCATCAGGTTGACCACCATCGACTCCCCAAGAAGAATTGGTTGCTACGACAAAAGCTCCTTCTTGACCGTTAGTTTCATTCCAACGTTGCCTATGCCATAGAGCATAAGAGTAAGCTTCTATATTAGCTGCTTCGTCACCACTACCTCCTACGATAGTCATCATTTTCACATTCCAGTTGACACCGACTACGCCAATACCATTATTTCCAACAGCACCAATCATACCTGCAACATTTACACCGTGACTACCATTATCAACATTATCGTTATCAGGACCTGGATTCCATCCTAAATAATCATCAACATATCCATTATTGTCATCGTCAATACCATTATTAGGAATCTCATTATAATTGTACCAAAGGTTGTCTACTAAATCGGGATGATCAAGATCAATACCATCATCAATAATGGCAACTACAATCGTATCTCCGTTAGCTGTCAATCCACCAGTCGTAATATCCCAAGCGAGGTCACTATCAATATCTGCATCTACTAATCCTCCGCTAGAACCATCATTGAGCCAATGCCATTGCGTAGCAAAATCTGGGTCGTTTGGTATTTGACGAAACTCTCCCCAATGATTATACTGTGCTTCTTCGATCATTGGATGGCGCTTTAGATAATTCAAAAAGTGCTCTTCATTAATGGTGTTTTGGTCGAAATGACATTTCCAAATATCCAATTGTGGAGAAATTAACTTTAAGGTTTCGAAAGACGTTTTTTTACCATCAAAATATTGTAACCTATTAGCAAGCATTCGCATATTTGTTTCAGGCGATACTTTTATCAATACATCTCCAAGAACATGATCTAATTTTTGAGCATTTGTCGTAAATGAAAGACATAAAAGGAAAAGAAATAACAGGTGATAAGGTCTCATTTTTATATATTTATATCGTTGAATCAATTTCAATCATAAATCTACTAAATAGAAAGAACTAAAAGGCAACATTTTATGTCAATTAAGTATTTAAAACAGACTATTTACCTTATAAGCGACATATTTTCGAAGCCTCACTGGATTATCATTTTCCTAAACTGAACTTATTTTATTCAATTCTCGTTAGAAGACTTGTTGTAGATCAAAAGTATCGCCTAAATTTACACCTGTGAAACTAAGCAACTTTATTTCTAATCTTATTCAAACTGGAGAAGTAACTATTGACGCTAAGATGTGTCTTTTTGAACCAAAAGATCTTATCGAAGCATCGGTTATTTTACAACAATATTATCATACAGATAAATTGGAAATGCCTGCTAATCCTCCAGACTTTGACCCACAAGCTGCACTTTGGGCGGCACAGTATTTTTACCATGCAACTCAACTGACACTTTTACGAGAATTGGGTGAGGATGAAATAAAAAAATATCTAATCCCTTTCGCAGGAGAAAAAAATGCTACTTCTATTTATTCGGTTGATTTACTTTTTCGATATATCCCAAACCTATTCAACTTAGCTGAAGGATTATCTCCTGAAGATGTATTGGTAAAATACCTTAATGAGATAATTCTAAAATGGCCTTTTTCTTCAGTAGGCATTCTTTTAAAAGAAGAAGCCAATATTTCGACTATTTTAAGCCATCCTTCATTAAGGCTGACATATATTGATCGAATTATTGCTCAAAAAGATAAAAAACGAACGACAAACAAAGAGGTATTTTCGCTCCTAAACGAAGCATTAGGCAATCACCAAGATACCCTTTGGAAAAATTTTAATTAGATAATTTTATGGAAACTACGGTACTAAAAGAACATGCATTAGTGGACAATCTCAATGCTGTTCTACAAGAGCTCAAACAAACCTTTATTGGAAAAGATGATATCATAGACTTAATGGGCATTTGCCTGACTGGTCGTGAAAACTTATTTCTTCTTGGTCCTCCTGGTACAGCCAAAAGTGCAATGGTGCGCCAATTATCTACGCTGCTAAAAGGAAAATCTTTTGAATACTTACTCACTCGTTTTACAGAACCAAATGAGCTGTTTGGTCCTTTTGATATTCGTAAACTTAGAGAAGGAGATTTGGTGACTAATACAGAAGGTATGTTACCTGAAGCTTCTCTCATTTTTTTGGATGAATTACTAAATGCCAATAGTGCTATTCTGAATAGTTTGCTGATGGTACTAAATGAGAAGATATTCAGACGTGGACGAGAAACAAAAAAACTCCCTGTTCTGATGATTATTGGTGCTAGTAATCATTTACCAGAAGACGAAGCCTTACAAGCATTATTTGATCGTTTCCTAATCCGAGTTCAATGTGATAATGTTGATCCGCAGTTACTCAAACAAGTATTAAATGCTGGTTGGAAATTAGAACAAAACAAATCCACTTTCAACACTCAATTATCAACGGATGAAGTGCGAGAGTTGCAAACTTTTATCGGGAGTATCGACTTAGAGGATATCCAAGAAGCCTATCTTGATCTCATTCAAAAATTACGGAATGCAGGGGTACAAGTTTCTGACCGTCGAGCGGTAAAATTACAACGACTTATTGCAGCAAGTGCTTTATTATGCAAACGCAAAAAAGCTATTATTTCTGACATGTGGGTGCTTCGTTATATCTGGGATACGGAAGAACAACGAGAAGTAATCGCAAGTATTGTTAATGCCATTATAGAAAAAGATGAAAGCACCGAATCTAAACATCCTCGCGCATCTCTAAGCACATTGCCTGATGCTGATGAAATTTATAAAGAAGTAAGCGAACTTACTAAGCAATGGGATACACCAGAAACAAGCTTGGCAGAACGAACGATCATTAAAGATCGGCTTCGCTACCTTAATGGTCGCTGCGAATGGATTAGCAACGAAGAACAACGCTCTTATGTTCAACAACCAATTGATGAGTTGTGGAAAAAAATTATCCAATCAGAATAGACTTTTCTAATGAATGAACGCATTTTAGTACTATCAAAAAAAGATCGTCTGTCTCTAGGACAACTACGTTCTATACCTAATCTTCGGGCTGCTACTGATGGTGAGTTGATTTGGTTACGTGGTATTCCTGCTTATGGTACTATTGATTTAATAATCAAACAAATTCCTGCTCAGCGTAGTTATACCTTAGACGAAGACAATTATCTTTTTCCACTAAATGCATTGACACCAACGGGGAAATTAAAAAAATTAGATTGGCAAAACATTACCTCTTTTTTGCCTATTGAATTGCCTGTAGCGGCGCTTCCTGCACAAACAGATCTGCAACACCCTATATCATTGGTAAAGGCAAAACAAACGGTAGAAGGTACTGCTCTTTTAAGTGATTTGGAGATACTAAAAAAATATGCTGAACAAGCTCCTGCTATACGACTTCAACAAATGCGTTTTGCTGTTTCTGAATATGATAAAGTGCTAATGATTGGCACTCCCCTACTCCCTATTCCAGGAAAGGAATATTGGAGACGAGGTAATATCCTTTTACCGTCAGGATATGATTTTGAGTTTCCACTTTTTGCCGATCTCATACAATCTAAATTGGCTCCTGAAAAAGAGCTGTTTTTACTCTTTGATGAAAAAGGAGATTGGGAAAAAATTCCGTTCATTGATTTTAAGCAAGGCACTAGAAGTGCTATACGACTAACTAATGGAAAAGAACGAAACAACATATAACATTACGCCTATTTTACAAAGTTATTTCACTCCTCCCAAAGCATCCTTTTGGAATTGGGGCGATCAGAATAATGTAATTGAATGGAAAAATGGAACAACGATTTGTTACAGAGACGATCTTTTGCAAATTCTAAAAGGATTAGCAGATGATGGTCTACCTCATCTTAGTACTATTTTGCTCATCATGGCCGCTTGTTCTAAAAAATGGACAGAGGAGGAAGAGTTTTCCTATGTTAAAGAAATGGTTTATAATGCGGAGAAACATGATACTATCTCTGCTGGTTTAATAGATTTCTATCTTTATCGTACTGTTAAATTCATGAAAATAATCGGTTCGCTACCTGCCGAATATAGAGCGGCTTATAATCGAATTCATCTGATTAGAGAAGTCACAAGAGGTGCCAATAAATACACACCAAATATCTCTAAGATACTGGCAAGCGAATTAGAGTCAGGCCATAAGGTCGATCTATTTATGAGCCAAACAAAAACGATCGATCACTCTTTATTAAAATTTGAATTTGAAGCGTTCGATCGAGCATTCAAGCGATTTAAAAATAAAGAAAATTTAAAAAACCTACTTCAAACAGGTCTTATCGAAAGTCCTGAACCCTTAGAAATTGAACTGCCCGAAACGGAACCAACAGATTTATTCGAAGCACTCAAGCAAGATAAACGAACAATGGGGATTGCCAATCTTTACCAACGGTTGATCGCAGGCTTTCACATTCCTATGCATACACGCGGGGCTAGCGACCAAGCATTTGGTGGAGTATCTGACATTACCAATAGGGGTGAATTTGATCGACTTTTATTAAGTGAACTGGCACATGAAGATACCGTCTTAATGGCTCGATTGGCAAATAACGAAGCGATGTACCTTCGCAGAGAAGAACTCCCCTCTACACTCGACCGAGAGCGTGTTATCTTATTTGATTGTACCATCAGGATGTGGGGTATGGCTCGCTTTTTTGCGATTGCAGCAGCCTTGGCTTGTGCTCAAAAAAACAAAGAACAATTCAGCATTTCGGCTTATGCATTGTCTGGCAACGCTTATACTGAAATTGATTTAAGTAGCAAAACTGGTGTACTAAATGCATTAGAACAGCTCGACCCTGCGCTACATTGTGGGAAAGCTATTAATGATTTTATCGAAGATCAACAAACTGATGTACAACGAGAATATATACTCGTTACACATCAACAGACAATACAACTGTTGAACTTTCAGCAAACTATCGCTAATAACAAAAAGCTACTTAGCTTCGCTCTTTTAGTGGATGGAGAAGGTGCTTTACAACTTGCACAATACACCAAAGGGAACAAAAAAATACTAAGCAATACAAAGTATGATTTAGAAGAATTATTATTTCCTGTACAGCCTCAAAAGGTAAAAGAAACCTTTTCGAATCAACAACTACCCGCTATTTTGGATACCGTTCCACAGCCATTGTATTATCCATCGGCGAGTATACGTTTACACAAAAAAAATGCACACTGCAATCAATTTGGATCTATCATTGGGGTAACCGAAAATCAACGATTACTTTATTGGAAAAACAGTACTGTTGGTGCAATAGAATTATTAGAATTTATTGAAGATGGAAATTATTATTTTCATTCCAAGGAAGAAAGTGTTTATATTTTGGTACATAGCTTTAGTAACAAGTTAACCAAATATTATGCTTTTGATTTAGACAACAACACTACCGTACAGCTTGATATTTCGGAACATATCGAGTTTTTAGAAGACGTACGATTTCAGGAAATGCAATGTCTCCTAGTAATTAGACATGAACAGGTTAGATCATTTGCTTATATCGATTGCATACAACATAAATTAATTCAACGACGTGAAGATCATCTTAGAATCGAAAATATATTCTTTACGACAAACTTTAAAGTACAAGATTTTTACTTTCATAAAAAAACGATCAATAATGGATACAACACCTTGCAGCAGTTATCTAGTATTGGAATAAGTGATGAGGGTATTTTATGTGTCGGTAATCGGCAAATTATTTTACATCAACACAAGATGATTAAGATTACAAAAAAGGGTAAAGTAGTGGTAAGAAATAGGGTTCCTTTTTCTTTACGGTCTCCTTCACCTTCGTCAAAAATTAAATATCGTCAAGCAGAGTGGGCTGATAGAAGTAGTGCTATAATTGACTCAAGAGGTATCTTAAGTTTAAGAAGTAGTCAGCCAGATATTCCTGAAATAAGTATCATCCTTGTAATAGGAAAAACAACGGCTTGCTGGGCAGCTGATGGGACAGTTACTGGATCGAATTATTTTACAGGTACAGGTAATCCATCGAGCATAGCTCCAAAAGATTTTTACAATAATTATATTCAACCATTTGTGGATAGCATAAGTGCACTTTACTAATGAAAATAGAATTACAATATAGCGAACAAACGATCCATACAACAAGAGCTGCTTTCATTCGTGGAACAGAGCCAAAAGTATGGCTTCAAGAAATCAATCGCTGGAATATTTCGCCTGAGCAGTTTGCTTGTTATCTCGTACCTGCCTCTCACCAATCAATACAAGCGATAGGATTAGTTGTAGTGTTCAAATCGGAAGAAATAGCACTAAAAGTAGACGCCCCATATCCTTATGCTTTGTTAGTGAATAAATTATTAGTCCCAACAAATGCTCGTTTATTTCCAGTTGTCAATGACAATGAATTACAACAATTATTACTTTACGACATACATTTTTTCCACCCAACAATAGGACTAGTAGGATACAAAAAAGAAAACCAATTAAACCTAGCAGATTTATTCCAAGTTCATCCTGCTACAGATACGCTATGGCATTTTGCAAAGGACGGTATTAAGCCTAATCCTCCTTTCCAAAAAATCAGTATAAACCAAGCCAACTTAGATGATGTACTACAATCATTTTCCGATCAAATTGACAAAAAGCCACTGGATGAAATTCCTGATAAAGAAGGCGACAATAGTGGTGGTTCAAATATTACAGATGCAATTACTCGAACCTTCTTAAAGGGAGCCTTGTCTATGGGCAAAAAATTAGATAACGCTTTGGAAAATATGGCTATGGGAAATACAGGTGTAAATGGTGAGCCAGGTGCTTTCGATTCTGACTATTGGAATACAGGTCCAGGTCCGCTAGACCGTTTCAACAAATGGGCAAACGACAAACTAAATGAGTTGGAGAAAAAACGGCAAAAAGAATTGAACCGATTACTCGATATGTTTGACGAAAACACTGATGAAGCCCTGCGTTATGCCATCCCGTTAGACAGTACTTTTTTAGGTAGAGGGAGAGCCAATCCTTCTTCAAGACTAACTCGTCGGTCTGGCAATTTCAATTGGCGGATGGGAGGTAGTGGAGGTGCAGCAGATTATTGGGATGTCGGTAATCGCTATCACGAACTTCGTCAGAAATACCAGTTGGCTGCCGAGCAAGCGCTTCAAAATCGAGACTACAAAAAAGCAGCTTATATCTATGCTCATCTATTGAGCGACTTTCATAGTGCAGCCAATGCACTTGAGCAAGGTAGTTTTTATCGAGACGCTGCTATTATTCATAAAGAACGATTCAAAAATATCGAATCTGCTGCTGCTTGTTTGGAGCGAGGAGGTTTACTGACAGAAGCAATTGACCTTTACCTCGAACTGAATCGAAACGAAAAAGTTGGTGATTTATATACACGTCTAAAGCAGACCGATAAGGCAAAAAAGCATTATCAAATTTGCGTTGATCGAGCCATTCGTAAAAATGACTATATGGAAGCTGCGCAGTTAATGTTGGCTAAACTAAAACAACAAAAACGAGCAATGGCAATTTTGTTAAATGGTTGGACAGAAAACAAACAGGCGGTTTTATGTTTAGAAAAATATTTTGACACTATAGCGCCATATCCCAAAATAAACCTAAGTACACAAGCTCAACATGTGTACAAAAATTTGACGCCTGTTAATAAAAAAATTGCCTTCTTAAAAGTATTAGATACGCTCAAAAATAAATACCCTGAACAACTGGCAAAAAGCTCTAAAGAAATAGCTTATGAAATCATCAGCGAAACGTATAGTGTAGAAGGACGAACAAATTATTTGTTCTTACTCAAAAACTTTTTACAAAATGATCGTCTAATTGGTTCGGACTGTAGCCGTTTTGTCAACAATAAAAGTAAAGTAACTTCTCCTACAAAACTACAATGCATTGAATTGGAGAAAAACGTTATTTGGCTTACAGCTAAAGTCATTCGAAATCAGTTTTTAGCCTTAGGCTCAAAAGAAGGAAAACTATATTTAGCTCGTGGTAACTGGTTTGGGCATATTGATTATTATAATTGGGATCAAGACATCAGTCCGTTTACAAAACTTGATTTAGTGGTATCTAGTTATAGCAGCAATCAAGTGATCATCCATTCGTCAAGCCATCTATCTATTGAAAAAAAGGTACTGCCTAAAACAATAAATTTTGTTGATGAACAAGTAATTATTCATACACCAAGATGGATAAATAACAATGCTATAGGCATCAACATTAATCTAATAGGACGAATCACTACTCTGAGTTTTGCAAATGCACATGAAGATGTCTTAATGACAACACACTATAATGCTAATGGTGAAATCACAAAAACATATGATTGCACAATAGACGATCAACTCTTAAATGACATACGAAATGTAAGCTACACTGACTTGTACTACAACGGTCGCCGTTTCTTTTTTCTTGCAAAAGAAAATATAGTCATCATTGATTATGAAGGAAATGCTCAAGCTAAACGAATAAAAGGCAATCCTAAAAAAATAGTCGTCAACGATACTAACGAAAGTACTCAAATTGGTATTATGTTAGAAAATGGCTGTGCACTTCTAGAGTATAACGAGTTCTTTGTCTTCTCCAATGAGTTAAACCCAATTGATATTATCTTTATTGGTCAAAACTATTTAGTTGTAACAGAAAAATACAAAGCTTATGTTTTTGACCTAGTCACACGGTCTACCAATGCGATAAAAGAATTTAATTTTACAAGCCCTGTAAAATTAAGTTTACCGACTTCAAATCGCCATCATTGCGCATTTCTCAATGAAAAAGGGCAGATCAACATTATTGATATTAGAAAATAATTCGGTATAATAAATACCCTTTTTTCACATATAAAAAGTACCTTTAAGGTATAATTTTTGATATAGTTATTATAGTATCTAACTTTGACATACCTATAAACAGGTATTTTATCCCTTTAACTTGACAGTATAGTAAAAGGAGTTTATTTTTGTAATTCCTTTCACTCTACTCACTCAACACAGCCCTTAACAACTAAAAAAAACAAGTGTACGATTCATCCTTGTTTTCCTCCCAAATTCTGCTTTTTCAAAAATAATTCAATTTTCAAACAGTTGACACATTGTAAAAGTGCATCCATATGTATTTCCTAATGCGCTCTGTTAAATCATACAGTATAACTATGAACTACATTTCGACAACTAAACGATTTTATACTTTCGTTCTTTCCATGCTATTATTAGCAATGGTCAATCACAATTTATACGCCCAATGTCCTGCGGGTGAAAAAATTGTACAAATTAACATTACAGCAGATGCAAATTTCGATACCGACAATACCCGATGGGAAGTATTGAACGAAAGCAATGCATCTATTTTTGCTACAGGTACGTTCGGTCAAACCATTTGTGTTCCAGATAACGAATGTTTTATCTTTAAAATTTACGATGACTTTGGTAACGGTTTTGCCAATACACCTCCAGGAAGTTATTCTATTTATTACGATGGCATTCTTGTGGACTCTGATATTAATTTCGGCGATGAAAAAGCTATTGATTTTGGTGCCTGTACTGCTGGCCAATCTTGTAGTTTTCCAATCAACATTACTAGTGAAGGTAATTTCCAAGCTACAAATCCTGAAACATGGTACGAATTTGTACCCACAGCAACTGGGCGATATACCGTAGCTACTTGTAACTTAAACAATAGTTGCGACACTCGTATTTGGGGTTATGATCGATGCGATGGAATAGTAGAAGAACAATCGCAACAAGAAGCTACTTTCTTTTCTGATAACGATTGTAATGGCAACCAAGCAACTGCAACAACCCATATGACGGCTGGCGTACCCTACTATATTCGTATCGGAGATTCAGGTACTAGTTGTCAAGGAACAGCCATCAACTGGGAATTAATTTTTGAAGGTCCTGTAGAGGGTTGTACGGATCCTTCCTCTTGTAATTTCAACCCACTTGCAACAATTGATGATGGGTCTTGCAATAATCCTTGTCCTGACGGTCCAGATCTTATTGTTTTAGAAAGTGCCATTTCCAATTCACTATCTGTTCAAAACTTGAACAACGACAACCAATGCTATATTGCCGAAGGTTGTATAAAAGGATATGGTGCTCGACAAATTTTACGTTTTACCACACATATCAAAAACATTGGAAACCAAGATTACTATATCGGCTCTACGCCTTCAGACCCTAGTCAGGCAGATGAGCAATGGGAATGGGATGAATGTCATGGTCACTGGCACTACGAAGGCTATGCAGAATATTTAATTTTTGATGAAAACGGAAATGCACTTCCTGTAGGTTTCAAAAATGGTTTCTGTGTTATTGACTTAGAATGTTCGGGTGGTGGTACTGCAACATACAATTGTAGCAACCAAGGTATAACGGCTGGATGTGGAGATATTTATAGTTCTGGTTTAGCTTGTCAGTGGATTGATTTAACAGATGTTCCTGAAGGAAATTATTCGCTTGTCGTTCGGGTAAACTGGGATAAAACGCCTGATGCTTTAGGTCGAGATGAAATTAGCTACGATAATAACTGGGCACAGGTTTGCTTTAGCCTTACTCGTGATGCAGCAGGCGATGCTACCGTTACTGAAATTACCAACTGCCCTGCTTATACCGACTGTCTCGGACAAGTTCAGGGTGATGCACAACTAGATTGTGAAGGTGTTTGTAATGGCACAAATAAAGCGGGCGACCTTAACGATAATGAATTGTACGAAACAGATGATGTCCTTTTTTATATTGATTATATTTTAGATGATGATTTAACTCCATCTCCTTGTACTGACATTAGTGACGATGGTGTCATCGGAGTACTTGATCCTGTACTTTTGCTTAACTGTATTATTGATCAAGCAAATGGTATTGATAATCATAACCACGCCCATGGTTGTAGTTTTCCATCAATCACAGTTGAAAATGATAATCAGTCTGCTATCTTTAGCATAGGCGATCACAACTTAGCAGAAAAGTATATTGATGTTTATATCCAAAATTCCCAAGCACATGTTCTTTCGTTTAATTTACAAATAAGTGGTATCACTATTTCTGATATCCAAACATTAATTACAAATAATAATTACAATCCTGATTTTTACTATGATGCTTCGGGCGAGATTATAGGCTTCTCTTTAGATCAATCTTTTTCTCCTCGTTATGGAACAGATACTCCTTTTATGAGGGTTTATTATTCTAATACTCCAACAACTGACATATGCATTGATGAAGTGATAAGTGTCGTGAATGAAAAATATGAAATCGTTCAAACAGCTATTGGCACCAATAATTGTGCAAGTAACTCGGGCACTGCTCCTGAATACTGTACATTAGAAGGAAACAACACTAATTACGAATGGATACAACAAGTGCAAATAGCTAGTATCGATAATAATAGCGGAAGCAATGCTGGTTACGGTGATTTTACAGCTTTATCTACTAACCTAAATGCAGGAAGCAATTATGGCATCACGCTTACACCTGGCTTCAATAGTAGTACTTATGACGAGTACTGGAACGTTTGGATCGACTTCAATTACGATGGCGATTTTGATGATGCTGGAGAATTATTATTCCAAGGAAACGGTACCGCAGCAGTAAGTGGAACAATCAATATTCCTGCAAATGCAGTTAGCCTTACTACACGTATGCGAGTAGCCATGCTTTGGAATAGTGCACCTCCTTCATGTGGCACACTATCGTATGGTGAAGCTGAAGACTATACAGTCAACATCATAGGTAATGACAATACAGCTCCTGACGTTACACTCAGTACTGCCTCTACCGAAGTAAATGGTTTATTCACTGTAACGGCTACCTTTACAGAAGACGTTACAGGACTTACACTAAATGATTTTCTTGTTTTAGGAAATGGAACAGCAAGTAGTTTTAGTGGAAGTGGAGACACCTATACCTTTACCGTTACGCCCACTGCAGAGGGAACAATCTCTATTTCTTTACCCGCTAATAGTGCTGTTGATAATCAAGCTAATGGCAATAACGATTCGAATATTTTAAATGTCAACTATACACCTGCCGATAATCTAGCTCCTTCTGTAAATCTTACAACTATAAATACAGAAGTATCTGGAAGTTTTACTGTAAACGTAAACTTTAGTGAAACAATCACAGGATTGAGTATAAATGATTTTGCCATTTCAAACGGAACAGCTAGTAGCTTATCTGGTTTCGGTGATTCTTATACCTTTACCGTAACTCCTGATGCAGAAGGGCAAATCTCGGTTACTCTTCCAGCTAACACGGTTATTGATAATGCTTCGAATAATAATACAGCGTCCAATGTCTTAAATGTAAATTATACCATCGCAGATACGACTCCTCCTTCTGTAACACTCACAACTTCTAATTCAACTGTTTCTGAAAGTTTTACTGTAAACGTAAACTTTAGTGAAACAATTACAGGATTGAGTTCTAATGATTTTACTATTTCCAACGGGTCTATAAGCAATTTATCTGGTTCTGGCGATTCTTATACCTTTACCGTTACTCCTGATGCAGAAGGGCAAATTTCTATCACCCTTCCTGCTAATACCGTTACGGATAATGCAGCAAATGACAATATGGCATCTAATGTATTAGTGGTTACTTACGAAGAAAACACTGGCGGCGGATGTGATACACCTTATAATATGTCTATTAACCAAACGACTAATCAGTCTTCTATTTATGGAAATGGAGCTGAAGCTTCGCTTGCTGTTGATGGCAATACAAGTGGTAATTGGTGGGCAGAGTTTTCTGTTGCAAGTACTGCTTGGCAAAATGAAGCATGGTGGGAAGTAGACCTTGGCGAGCTTGCCGACATTAGTACAATTAATGTTTGGAATCGTACAGATTGTTGTAGCGATTTCCTTTCCGATTATTATATTTTTATTTCAGAAACACCTTTTACATCTGGTAGTTTGAGTACAACACTTAATCAATCTAATGTAATTAGTTTCCATCAAACCACTATAGCAGGATCTCCAACAGCAGTTTCGATAGGTGCAACAGGACGTTATGTACGTATCCAACGAACAGGTGCTGGTTTTATCGCTTTAGCTGAAGTAGAAGTGATTGCTTGTCCTAGCGGAACAGGCGAACCAGATACAACTCCTCCTAGCGTTACACTAAGTACTCCTAGTACCGAAGTAAATGCAGCTTTTACTGTTGATGCTACCTTCAGTGAATCTATTCAAGGTTTAAGTCTTAATGATTTTTCTATTACAAATGGTACGGCTTCTTCATTAAATAGCTCGGGCAATACCTACTCATTTACCGTAACACCAAGTTCGGAAGGAATGCTTTCTATTAGCTTAGGCGCAAATACGGTAACCGATAATGCAGGCAATCCAAATACAGCTTCCAATACCTTAATGGTCAACTATACCGCACCAATAGGTGGTGGAGATTGCACAACAAGTTCTAATATTGCTCTGGATAAAACAGCCTCTCAATCATCTAATTACGATGCTACATCTGCCTTGGCAGATTTAGCTATTGATGGAAATACAAATGGTAACTGGTGGGCAGAGTTTTCAGTAGCAAGTACTGCCTGGCAAAATGAAGCATGGTGGGAAGTAGACTTAGGTGAAGTAGCAACAATAGACGAAATCAATATTTGGAATCGTACAGATTGTTGTAGCGATTTCCTTTCTGATTATTATATTTTTGTATCTGAAGTTCCATTTACTTCTAACAGTTTATCAGCTACCATCAGTCAAAGTAATGTGTCTAATTATCATCAAACAACAATCGCAGGTTCACCTAGTACTATTACCATAAACAATTCTGGTCGTTATATTAGAATACAAAGAACTGGTGCTGGTTTTATGGCATTAGCCGAAGTAGAAGTCATTGGTTGCTTTGGTGGCTCAACAGGTGGTGGCGACACAACGCCTCCTACCGCTAACTTAACGACTAATAGTACTTCAGTAAACGGAGCATTTACTGTTTCTACAAACTTTAGTGAAACGATCACTGGATTAACTGCAAATGATTTTTCTGTGATCAATGGTACACTTTCTAACTTAAGTGGAAGTGGTGCAAATTATAGCTTTACCATTACGCCAACAGCAGATGGGCTTGTTTATATTTCGCTTCCTTCCAATAGCGTAACAGATGCTGCGGGCAATCAAAACACCGCTTCCAATACACTAAGTGTAACGTACACTGAAGGTGGTGGTGGAGATACTACGCCTCCTACTGCTACTCTAAGTACGAGTAGCAATACAGTAAGTGGCTCATTTGGTGTAACTGTTAGCTTTAGCGAATCTGTTACAGGACTAACAACAAATGATTTTACAATTATAAATGGTACGGCTTCTAATCTAAATGGAAGTGGAGCAAGTTACAACTTTACCGTTACTCCAACTACAGATGGATTGGTATCTATTTCGCTTCCTTCAAATAGTGTAACAGATGCTGCGGACAATCCAAATACGGCTTCCAATACGATAAACGTAACATATACCGCTGGAACGAATACAGAATATTGTGCCGCTTCTGGTAGCCAACCTTGGGTACAATGGATCGACAATGTTACTTTTGCAGATATCAATAACGACTCGTTTAAAGATGGATATGGTAACTATACGAATGTTAGTACAAATGTTGATCGAGAAAATACTTATACGATAAGTATCAGTCATTCTTTCAGTTGGGATCAATGGGATGAGCACTTTGCAGTTTGGATAGATTATAATCAAGATTTTGATTTTGATGATCCTGGTGAACTTGTACTTTCAGCAATAAACCCTGCGGGTAGCCCTCCTAATATACCGCCTGCAGTTACAGGTGATATCACGATTCCAAGTGATGCTGCTACGGGCGCAACTCGTATGCGTGTAGCTATGCAAAAAGAAGCTGACCCTGGTGCTTGCGAAAACTTCATCTATGGAGAAGTAGAAGATTATACCATTACCATTAATAACTCAACGCCTTTTGTAAGTCCTGAAGCTGCTTTATTGATTTTCCAAGCAGAGAAAAAAGAGAGAGCTGTCGAACTACTATGGATCACTAATACAGAATACAACAATAGCCACTTTGTAATAGAGCGATCTAATGACGGAAACTATTATGAGGTGCTAGAAGAGCTAGAAAGTACCGAGACGCACTATAAGCCAACTTACTATCAATTTATTGATGATGAACCAAGTCGTGGTATAAATTATTATCGAGTGAAACAAATTGCACATGATGGTTCAGCTACTTATTCAAGTATTGAACAAGTAACTTTCGATATTGACTTAGAAAACTTCACCTTATTCCCTAACCCTGCTACCAAGGAGTTATTTATCAACCTAAAAAGCTTTGTAGGAGAAACAGGAAAAGTGACGATCTACAATACCTTAGGGCAAGAAATGGCTGAACTTCTACTAGAAGAAATCCCTAGTCAACCAATTCGATTGGAACTCGAAGGCTACGATAATGGAATTTACCATTTAATGGTAAAGATTGAAGGGTTCAACAAAATGAGTAGAAAATTTGTTATAAGTAAACTGTAAGAAAACAAAAAGGGAAAGTCTTGATGACTTTCCCTTTTTTGTTAAGAAGACATAAAAAAGAAGTAACTTATTGTAACTATACCGTCTAAAAACTAAAATCCTGACTTTAAATTCATTATATAAATAACAAAAATATTATATTTGTTCCGTTTTTGAGCAATATTCAAAAGCCTCGTCCCAAATCCACAATCCGTTTATTCAACCCCTAACCTTATAACAAGATTACAATTTTGTTATAGCCTTTTATTTCAAAAATATCGGTTTTCGCTCAGCAGCATAAATTATTTACCCATTAATGAGTTGAAACCTTTAACATTTGTACCAATGTCTGCCTACACTATACACTTTGAACAACAATACACTACATCTAAAGCTATAATGCTCATTCTAGCTATGCTATTTTCTTCTTCTATAATAGCACAATCTGTCTCTGTTTCTACAAATAGAGCCACCGCTTATTATGAAGCAGATGAAACAGCAACGTTTAATGTAACATCCACTTATTCAAGTACTGCAACGTATACGCTTTATTACGATAAGTTTACAATTATCGAAGAAGGAACTATACAGCTCAATGCCAACCAAATAACCGAAATCCCTTTCACCAATAATGAACCAGGAATGGTCATGTGTAAAGTAAAACAAGGAGTAGATTCTACCTTAGCTGTAGCAGCTTTTGCTCCTTTTGATATTGAACCCTATAGCCAAGAACCCGCCGATTTTGATGAATTTTGGGACAAACAAAAAGAGCGTTTAAATGGTATCCCTTTAGACCCCAATTTAGTATGGTACTCTGATAATGAATATTCGACGACCTATAAAGTTGATGTATCAGTAATTGATGGCAGAAGGGTTTATGGCTACATTACCATACCAGATGGCGATGGTCCATTTCCTGCTTTTCTGACATTACCTTCCTATGGCACTAACCCTAGCAATATTATTCCTACAGTTGCTTTAAGTGAATTTAGTGGCGCTATTGGTATGACAATAAGCATCCATAATGCTCCACTCGACCAAGAAGATGTCGGTGCTTATCTAGCTGATAATATCTGTGATCCCGATAGTATGTACTACCGTTATTCTATGCTAGCAGGTATTCGAGCACTTGACTATATTTTTTCACGCCCTGATTTTAATGGTACTGAAATAGGGCTACAAGGCGTTAGCCAAGGTGGTGGATTAAGCTTGATGTTAGCAGGTATAGATAATCGTGTCAATCTACTTGGATTTAGTAATCCTAGTAATTGTGAACACGCTGGTTTGAGAGAAGGAAAAGCAAGTGGCTTTCCTTATTTTGCCATTCAATCCTATTCTTTTTATGGCAATGTTCCTGGACATTTAGATGCTACTTATAATGCCGCTTCTTATTATGATGCTGCTTTTTTTGCCCGTCGTTATGACGATCATCCTGTTAGTTTTTTTATTTCTTATAAAGATGAAATCACACCAGCCGCAACTCAATTTACAGCATTCAACCAATTGCGTTGCCAAAAAATATTGATGCATTCTAGAGATTTAGATCACGGTCAAAATCCATTTGAATATTGGAATGAACGTTTTGCTTTTTTTAGACGCTACTATCCTTCTACCCAAAACCCACCCTTTCCTTGGGGTTCAGACAATTTGGGCTATCATGTTTATGCAGGCGATGATGCTGTTACGGATATCAGTTCCTCTTTGACGCTTACAGGCACATTAGAAAAAGATGATGTCATCAATCCAGACTGGCCACTCGAATGGCAAAAGGTAGAAGGTCCTGGCGAAGTCACTTTTAACAATGCAAATGCATACAGCACTGGAGTTAGTTTTTCTGAACCAGGCGTTTATGTCTTAAGTTTTTCAGGTCATGATTATGCGCTGTTAAATGATGATGCAAAATACGTTTCCTTGTTTGACTATGTTACCGTTACTGTACAAGGACAATTAGTGGATACCACCAATCCTACAGTTACCCTATCCTCAACCGATAATGTTGTCTATGCCCCTTTTCAGGTAACGGTTACTTTTGATGAACCCGTTACAGGCTTGGCGCTATCAGACTTTAATATTTCAAATGGAACACCATCGAATTTATCTGATATTAATGGTAATGGTCATACGTATACTTTCACCATCACACCAATAACATATGGCAACCTCAATATTCGGCTTCCTGTCAATCGTGTAGTAGATGAAGCTGGTAATGGAAATATTATTTCTAATTTATTAGTTGTTACTTATGCTGATAACGTTCAGCCAAATGTTGTGCTCAGTACTTCCGACAATGATATAGTCGCCCCCTTCACAGTCAACGTCGATTTTGATGAAGACATTAATGGATTAACCCTTGGTGATTTTACAGTTAGTAATGGAACACTATCTAACCTATCGGGAAGTGGACAAAATTACACACTTATGGTTAGCCCCGATACTTATGGTGACGTTTGCATTAATCTACCTGCAAATAAAGTTGTCGATGATGCTGGAAATAATAACACGGGTTCTAATTCGCTTTGTGTTTCGTATATAGACGATGTGCGACCTAGTGTGCAATTGTCAACAGCAGCTACAGAAGTAACAGCTCCCTTTGATGTAACAATTAGCTTTAGTGAACCAATTAGCGGTTTTACCTTAGGCGATATTACTGTAAACAATGGAGAAGCATCTAACCTAAATGGGAATGGCAATAATACTATCTATACTGTCACCATAACACCAAGTGATTATGGAATGTTAAGCGTTTTTATTAACGCAAATAAAGTCGTGGATAATGCTGGAAATAACAATACCAATTCAAACACCTTATCAATCAATTATATTGATGCTGTTGCTCCCGAAGTTGTCTTAACATCTCCCAATGTTGTCTTTGGTCCATTTATAGTAAACATCAACTTTTCCGAAAACATATCAGGCTTTAACCTCAATGACATCACTGTTGTCAATGGTACTGCACAAAGTATTACTGGTGGCAACCCAACATATGAGGTGACCATCATTCCTGAAAATTATGGTTTAGTTTCTATATCAATTGCAGCTAATAGAGTGCAAGATCAATCGGGAAATGGCAATATTGTTTCCAATCAATTGGGTGTTACTTATATGGATATCATAGCACCAACCCCTGTACTATCAACAGCAACAAATATTGTAGCTGAGCCCTTTGTGGTCAATCTTGAATTTGATGAAGATATCACTGGATTAGAATTGAGTGATTTTTCGATTAGCAATTGTAGTTTGTCTGATCTTAATGGCTCGGGAGCTTCATACACCTTCTTAGCTACTCCAGAAAATTACGGTCTAATTACGATCGTACTGTCACAAGGTCTTGTAGAAGATAGTACTGGTAATGGTAATGATGTTTCCAATGTACTAGAAGTAAACTATGTAGATGATGTAGCACCAAATCCTATTTTATCAACTGCAAATGCTCAAATCACAAGTGCGTTTACTGTAGACATCAATTTTAATGAATCAATAACTGGGCTTAGCCTTGATGATTTTAATGTAAATAATTGTACGCTTTCAGATTTGTCTGGTAGCGGTTCGGATTATAGTTTTTTAGTTACACCAATTAACTATGGTTTAGTCACGATTAACTTAGCTGAAAATCTAGTGGAAGATGAACAAGGTAATGGTAATCTAGCATCCAATATTTTAGAAGTAGACTATATAGACGATGTAGCGCCTAATCCGACTTTATCTACAGCCAATAGCCAAATCGCTAGTGCGTTCACTGTGAATATAAGTTTTAGTGAAACGATAACAGGGCTAAGTCTTGGTGATTTTAGTGTTGACAATTGTACCCTTTCCGCCTTAACAGGAAGTGGTTCTGGTTATAGCTTTTTGGCTACGCCTGTCAATTATGGTTTAGTGACCATCAGTTTAGCTGAAAATTTGGTGGAAGATGAACAAGGTAATGGTAATCTAGCATCCAATATTTTAGAAGTAACCTATGTCGATGATGTAGCACCTAATGTTACCCTATCGACTGCTAATACAACTGTAGATGGTAGTTTTGATATTACCGTTACCTTCTCCGAAGATGTCGATGGTCTAATAGCTGATGACTTCGAAGTAACGAATGGCGAAGTTCAAAACATTGACGGACAAAACAGCGCCTATACCATTACTATCAATCCATTTGCAATTGGTAATGTAAGCATCTTTTTACCTGAAGACAAAGCTTCAGACAGTGCTGGCAATGGCAATCTCGCTTCGAATGAATTGACGGTTACCTATGAAATCGAAACGTCTACCTCTACCCTATCGAATGCGGATATTTCGATTTATCCAAATCCGAATAAGGGAATATTTTTTATAGACCTTAGTCACTTTAGTGGTCAATCAGGAAGTCTCGTTGTACACAATACATTGGGTCAATTGGTTCATCAACAAGACCTTGACCTAATACCTAGCACGCCACTACTACTTGACCTTAATAGCTTGAGCGATGGCTGCTACCATGTCCTACTAAAAATAAATGGTGAGGATAATAAGAGTCAGAAAATCATTATCAATAAATCCTAGGGACACGGATGGGGCTGATTATAAACGGATTTACACAGATTTTTCCCTTAGCCGTTTTTTATTCCGTTGATCTATTCAATTCAAGTTGACTACAATAAATTTTAAAAATTATCATACAATCCAAAGGCTGTTCTTTTATTAGGACAGTCTTTTTTATTTACTATTGGTCATTATTGATCTGCTCACTTGGAGTGAGCTAATCAATAAATTGACTTATTCAATTAATTGAAAAAAGGAGTCGCTGGAGGCAATTGCTACAACATTAATTCCACCGCTTTAACTCCCCA
>JAHDIP010000393.1 GCA_020630735.1 Saprospiraceae bacterium
TCCTCAATAATCCGTTGAAATGGAAAGCAGATAAATTTCACCATCAATGAGCAAATTCACCGAATACAAATTAGAGCAGGCATTTATAGAGCTATTAGGCAATGAAGGCTACCCCCATTATTCGGGTACGGGCAACTGGCAGTTTGCCTCAAACCGAAAGAAAGACGAAGTCATTATCGAAGAAGACCTCAAGGCTTTTTTGAAGACTCAATACGAGATTGAAGGCATTACAGATATCGAAATCCAAACCATCATCAATCGAATCAAAAGGCTACCTTCATCAGACTTATACGAAAGCAATAAAACGATTATGCGCTGGCTAGCTGATGGTTTTATTTTCAAGAGAGAAGACCGAAGCCAAAAAGACATTTATATTCAGCTCATAGATTACAGCGGATTACATCAACAAAAACAAGGAAAGGATTTAGACAAAATAGCTGCCGATCGCATAATGACTTACGGCAAGGACAACAATATTTACAAGTTCGTAAATCAATTAGAAATCGTTGGCACCGAAAAGAGAATTCCCGATGGCATTATTTATATAAACGGTTTGCCTTTGGTCGTTTTAGAATTCAAATCAGCTATACGAGAAGAAGCCACCATACATAATGCCTATGAGCAATTAACGATACGATACAAACGAGATATTCCTGAGCTATTTAAATACAATGCCTTTTGCATTATCAGCGATGGGGTGAATAATAAGGCTGGTTCATTTTTTGCCAGTTATGAGTTTTATTATTCATGGCGACGGGTAGCAGGATTAGCAAAAGAAGTAGACGGATTTGATAGTATGTTTACGCTTATACAAGGAATGCTGCATCCTAAACGTTTGCGAGACATCATACGCAATTTTATTTATTTGCCAGATAGCTCAAAGAAAGACGAAAAAATAGTATGTCGCTATCCACAGTATTATGCCGCCAGAGCCTTGTATGATAACATCAAAAAAGCACAGCAACCCGAAGGCGATGGAAAAGGCGGAACCTACTTTGGAGCGACAGGATGTGGGAAAAGTTTTACTATGCTCTTTCTTACTCGTTTGTTGATGAAAAGTTTGCATTTTGAAAGCCCAACTATTGTGCTTATTACCGATCGAACAGATTTGGATGATCAATTATCTGGGCAGTTTACTAATGCGAAAAAATACATAGGAGATGATACGATAGTGAGTGTAAAAAGTCGGGCAAATTTGAGGGAGCTATTACAAGGTCGAGAAAGTGGTGGTGTATTTTTGACTACCATTCACAAATTTACGGAAGACATAAAATTACTTACCGAGCGAACGAATGTCATTTGTATTTCTGATGAAGCACATAGAAGCCAAGTCAACCTAGACCAAAAAATAAGGGTGACAAAAGAAGGAGTTAAAAAGACCTATGGTTTTGCGAAGTACTTACACGACTCTTTGCCGAATGCCACTTTTGTCGGATTTACAGGTACACCGATAGATGCGACAATGGATGTGTTTGGCAAAGTGGTAGATGCGTATACGATGACGGAATCTGTAAAAGATGAAATTACAGTACGAATCGTTTACGAAGGAAGAGCAGCAAAAATAGCTTTACAAAATAGTGAGTTAGAAAAAATTGAACAGTATTACAAAGAAGCAGCCGAAGCAGGAGCGAATGAATATCAAATAGAAGAAAGCAAAAAAGCAACCGCAACAATGCATTCGATTATAGGAGATCCTGATCGTCTGAAAGAGGTAGCAGCAGATTTTGTGCAACATTATGAAAACAGAATATCTGAAGGAGCAAGTGTCAAAGGAAAAGCGATGTTTGTATGTTACAAACGAGAAATAGCTTATGCGTTTTATAAAAATGTAATTGCATTACGACCCAACTGGGCGGAAGTGAAAGTTGCAGAAGAAGGTGCGGTTTTGACAGAAAAAGAAAAACGGGAAATCAAGCCGATGGAACGGATTAAAATGATTATGACTAGAGGAAAAGATGACCCCAAAGAAATGTATGATGCTTTAGGAAACAAAGAGTATAGAAAAGAACTTGATCGTCAGTTTAAGAATGAAAAATCAAATTTTAAAATTGCAGTAGTTGTAGATATGTGGTTGACAGGATTTGATGTTCCGTTTTTGGATAGTATTTATATTGACAAGCCTATTCGACAACATAATTTGATACAAACGATTTCGAGAGTCAACCGAAAATTTAAAGGTAAAAATAAAGGATTGGTTGTCGATTACATTGGTATCAAGAAGCACATGAATTTGGCTTTGGCGAAGTACAATACAGGTGAGCAAGACAACTTTGAAGATATTGCAGAGTCTTTAGTTGTTGTCCGAAATCATTTGGATTTATTAGCCAATATTTTTCATCAATTTGATAGTACAAAATACTTTGCAGGAACACCTTTACAGCAATTAAATACACTAAACCAAGCTGCTGAATATGTTCAAGCTACGAAAGAATTGGAAACCCGTTTTATGGGATTGGTAAAACGATTGAAGGCAGCCTATGATATTTGTGTAGGTAGCGAAGCCTTAACACAAGAAGAAAGAGATTATACTCATTTTTATTTGGCTATTCGTTCTATTGTTTTCAAACTAACCAAAGGAAATGCGCCCGATACTGCTCAAATGAATGCTAAAGTAAGAGAGATGATAAAAGATGCTTTGCAGAGTGAAGGGGTAGAAGAAATTTTCAAAATGGGTGAGGAAGACGAGGTAGAGCAAGATATTTTTGATGAAGCTTATTTGGCTAAAATTAATAAAATAAAGCTACCGAATACAAAAATTAAATTGCTTCAAAAGTTATTAGCAAAAGCAATAGGAGAGATTAAAAAAATAAATAAAGTACGAGGCGTCGATTTTACAAAAAAAATGCAGTCACTAATCCAAAAATATAATGAACGAGATGAGAACGATATTATGAGGAGCGAAGTTTATGAGGAAATGGCTGAACAATTAACGAATTTAATATGGGAAGTACATAAAGAATTTTCGGCAGGTGATGAATTAGGAATTGGCTTTGAAGAAAAAGCATTTTATGACATCTTAAAGGAGCTATGTATTAAATATGATTTTACGTATCCAGAAGATAAATTGATAGACCTGGCGAAAGCAGTTAAGGATTTAGTAGACGAACAAGCCAAGTTTCCAGATTGGAGCAAACGAGATGATATTAAGTCTGCCTTAAAGGTAGGATTAATTTTGTTATTGGATAAGCATGGTTATCCGCCAGTTGAACGAGATGAAGTGTATGTAGAGATTTTTGAACAAGCAGAGAATTTTAAGAAGAATAGAGAGTAAAGGAAAGTTTAGTTCGTAACATTTTACTTTTCCATCTAAAAAATAAAAAGACTTTACCCTACCGTACGGTACGATAAAGTCTAATCTTATTTTAAAAGTAGTTGTTTTTATAAGCATGATCAAGTAAGTCATGCGTGGTAATAATACCTTGTAATTCTCCATCATCTACAACGAGAAGGGAATGAATTTGATTTGATAAAAAGATATCAGCAGCTAAACCTAAAGTATCTTCAGGATCTACTTGAAGAGGATTTGGCGTCATTATTTGCTCAGCTGTACGTTCTTTGAAGGTTAACTTTGTCCATGTTTTGCCAGACGTTTCAGAACTAATAGTATCGACTTCTCTCAACAAGTCAGCTTTACTGATGATGCCTATTGCTTCCAAACCATCAACTACGGGTATGTGATGAAAATCGTTTTCATCAAAAATTGTTTTGATCTCTTTCAGCGAAGTGTTTTTTGTTCGCAATTTAATCATTCCTTTGTGTG
>JAHDIP010000091.1:0-6253 GCA_020630735.1 Saprospiraceae bacterium
CTTAATCATTCAAAACGATATGCCTACTAACAATTCTGAGGTTCTTATTATTGGTGCTGGCCTGACAGGTTTGACAATGGCTTACTTGCTAAAGCAAAAAAATATTTCAGCTACGATCATCGAAGCAAGAGAACGCTTAGGTGGTAGGATTTACACAAAATATAGCAAGGCATATGCCCCTCTAGAAATGGGCGCTACTTGGTTTGGAAGAAAGCATCGACAGTTGCTTTTGCTATTAGATGAACTAAATATCGAATACTTTGAACAGATTTTGGGTACTACGGCTATCTACGAACCCATTTCTACTAGTCCACCTCAATTAGTCCAGCTCCCTCCCAATAACGATCCAAGTTTTAGAATAAAAGGAGGTAGTGCAACACTAATCAACGTATTAGCTAGCCATTTGGATACAGAACAACTCATCTTTGGTCAAGCTGTAAAAATTATTCGAAAAGAAAATGACATTCTAAAAGTAGAGACGCACAAAGAACAATACGAAGCTAAAATCGTTATTAGTACTTTGCCTCCATTTTTATTACAACAATCTATTTCAATAAGTCCAGCCTTGCCCATTTCCTTTTCAGAAATCGCCAAGCAAACGCACACTTGGATGGGCGAGTCTATCAAAATTGCATTGACCTACGAGCAAGCATTTTGGAGAGAAAAGAATACCAGTGGCACTATCTTTAGCAGCGTTGGTCCTATTAGTGAATTTTACGATCACTCCAATGTAGAAGATAATCGCTACGCCTTAAAAGGTTTTATTAATGGTGCTTATGCTGCTGCAACAAAAGAGCAACGTCTTCAGGTTATCTTACAACAGTTAAGCAAATATTACGGCGAACAAGCTAGTAACTATACCTCTTATGAAGAAGCCGTTTGGAGTCATCAGTCATATACTTTTTCTAACTATAATAGGTCAATATTGCCTCACCAAAACAATGGTCATGCTCTATTTCGAAAAGCCTATTTAGATGGACAGTTTATTATAGCAGGTTCAGAAACTGCTCCGAGTTTTCCTGGCTATATGGATGGCGCTGTAGAGAGTGCTCATTTCGTTTTTCAGCAATTGGAAAAAAATTGGAGTAAAACAACGTAGGAGATTATTTACTTTTGTAGATTCTTTTTAAATTAGGTACTATTTTTGCATTAAAAATATTTTTAATGTATTAGCTGTGCACAACATCTCTATTAAAACGGAGCCATGACAAACCAAAAAGTTTCAAAAAAAGCAAAGAAAAAAAAGGGTCAATCCAAAAAAGTTGTAAAAAAAGCGACTAATTTCTCTTGGAAACAAAAAGACTACTTGCTCCCCTTAGCAATTATATTGCTAATTACTTTCGTTGCCTTTATACCTTCCTTAAACAATCACTTTGTCAATTGGGACGATGATGTTAACCTCCTTGAGAATGAAAATCTTCGAGAATTAAGTGGCGAAAATATTGCAAAAATATTCAACCCAAAAACAGGAACCGTTATTGGTAACTATAACCCTCTTCCTATTTTTACTTTTGCAATAGAAAAACATTTCTTTGGTATCGAAAGTGCCAAAGTTTATCATATCAACAACCTCCTACTTCACTTGCTATGTGTTTTCTTTGTCTATCGGCTAATGCTGATGATGAAGATTAGTCGAACTGCTGCTATCATAATAACTTTACTGTTTGGCATACATCCGATGCGAGTCGAATCAGTTGCTTGGGTAACGGAACGAAAGGATGTACTTTTTGCAGCCTTCTATCTTGCCGCCATGATTACCTACTTAAAGTATATTTTGAACAAAGAACGGCAAAATCTTTTTTATGGTTTAACCTTAGGACTATTCGTCTTTTCACTCTTTTCAAAAATACAGGCAGTAGCTTTACCACTTTCGATGTTGGCATTAGATTATTATTTTAAGCGACCATTAGATAAGAAATTGGTGCTAGAAAAAGTTCCTTTCTTTGCGCTTTCGCTCTTATTTGGATTAATAGGCGTTTACTTTTTAGCAGAGAATAAATCACTAGATGATACAACTGCTTATACCTTTATTGATAGAATTTTTATTGGAGCTTATTCCTTTTGCATCTACCTAATAAAACTTGTTTTTCCGTATCGGATGACAGCCTTGTATCCATATCCTGCTAACTTGAATTGGTTGTTTTATGTAGCACCTCTAGGCGGATTCGCTGTACTAGGTTTGATGTTTTATGCGTTCAAAAAAAATTGGCGAGGATTAGTTTTTGGGTTTGCATTTTTTATTGTCAATGTTGTTTTTGTCTTACAAATAGTTGGAGCTGGTCAAGGATTCTTGGCTGATCGTTTTACCTATATGGCTTACCTTGGCTTATTTTTTTTAGTAGGAATTGGTTATGATTATTTTTCTAAAATGAAACCTGATTGGAATAAATTTTTAATCGGTGGAATGTCTGTTTATGGCTTAGTATTTTTTGCCCTGACTTGGCAGCAATGTAAAACCTGGGAAAATGGCGATACCCTTTGGTCGCATGTTTTAAAATTCCAAACCAATAGTCATTTACCTTATGCGAATAGAGGACATTATTGGAGAGGCGAAAAGAAATATGATAAAGCGATTCAAAATTACAATCAAGCCATTTCCTTAAATGGAAAAAAGGCACCTACCTTTAATAGTAGAGGAAAGACTTATTTTGATAGTAATCGAAATACAGAAGCTATTGCAGATTATACAAGTGCCATTGGACTTGATCCAGAGCTTGGCGAGGCTTATGTCAACCGTGGTTCTGCCAATGCCAAAGCAGGTGACTATACTAAAGCAATGGCTGATTTCAATAAAGGCATAGAGCTAGATCCTGATTACCTAAATGGCTACATGGGGCGTTCATTGTTATTTAGCACACTTGGACAGTTTGACAAAGCACTTGGCGATTACGACATGTGCTTAAAACTAAATCCTTATGATGCAATGATCTGGTACGAAAGAGGCTACGCTAAACGGATGCTCAACCGCCCAAAAGAAGCGATGGCGGATTACAATAAAGCGATTCAGATGAATCCGAATGAAGGTATTTTTTACTACGAACGTGCGAAGGCTTATCTCGCGATGGGTGATAAAGCTCAAGCTAAACAACAGCTAAGTATTGCACAAAGTAAGGGCATCGCTGGCGAAGCAGAATTTATACAGCAGTTGCAATAAAACAATTTTATATTGTAGTAATAATCTTTAGCAACCATGATCGGGCAGTCAATATTTGAGTATTGTCTATTTCTTTCTTTAAGGTTACTTTATCTAGCTCTTTAAATTTAATGAGCTTATTAAGAAAGTACAGAAAATTTAGATAGGCCTTTTTATTTCCTTCGTTAATATCTTTATGTCGTTTGATGTAAATCTTAAAAGAGGCAATAAGAGAAATCAGCACTTCTATAGCTTTTATTTCATAATAGATTTTGCACTGCATCAATTTTGTGTCAAGCGTATAGAATAAGTCCGAACTCTGCACTCTATTCAAATAATCTCTAGCTTGGTCTAATTCTCCTTTCGCATAATAAAGTTCAGCCAAATTATAATTGAGGGCACTATCCCTAAACTTCGATTGTAAGTTATCACTATAGTTAAGGATAAAGTTTTCTGTCCAATCGTATCTTTTTAGGTTCAGACCAATTCGGATAACGTTTTTAAAATTCCAAGGAGAGATAAAACCATTATCCAAAAGTACTTTTCGCTCAAAACCTAAAACATATATTTCCAACAATTCTTCTAAAAATTTCCTATCGCCTTTCCTTATTTGCATGGCGCAATAATTAATGGCATGACCAAAAAAATCTTCTAATTGTTTTCTTTCAATATTTAATAATTTGTCTTTCAATATTTTTTTCAATTCAAGAAAATAATGCCGATCATTTTCTTGAATCAGTATAAAAAACACAAAAACATAAGCCTGTAATAAAGGAATAGAATTATAATCTGTAGTTGCTAAATGTTTTTTTATTTCATTGTATAACCCTATTTTGAAATCACTTTTCAATACATTGTTCCTATTAAGCATTTCACAGCTATACTTAATTTTCTGGATTAGAAAGTATGTATCAAAATTATCAGCAGCTTTTTGTAAGTTATTATCTTTTATACGCACATTGCTTTTGAGATAACGTTGATTTTCGACATCAAAAACTAGATAATTAGTTCTATAATAAGTCATGCTATGTTGATCTTCTTTTCCTAGCTTTTCTACTACCTTTCTAAACTTTGCTGAATAATGTTTCTCCAAGTTTTTATCTAATAGTGCTTTTAAGCCATAATAATCTGTTTGATCTTTATCATTCTGTAATTGTTTATAAACCAAATAATTTTCAGCTAATTTCAGTAAATCGCTAAAAACATAAGACAGTTGTTTTGAATTGAAAGGGAGGCTTGGAAAAACAACTGAAAATATTTTCTCTTTTGCAATCTTTTGTGGAGAGAAATAAGGTGCCTGATTAAATAAAAATTGATACAGACATACGATTTCTTCTTGTTTATTAAAGAAGGGAGACTCAACATAGTCTTTCAACTCTCGTAATTCTTTTGTTTTCAAACTTTTTAGCAGCGTAATTAGTTTACTTTCTTTCATTGTAAAATCATTCTTTCGGAAAAAATATAAAGTAGAACAAGATAAATTACATATAATTTATTGATTATCAACATAAAAATACAAAAACAATAAAATTAACACATGTTAATATCATCGGCAATTTGATTTTTTTGTTTTTGTCTGCCTATACATTTATATATATCTTGCATATAAATAATTAAAATAGTTCAGACAAATGAAGAAAATAATCCAACTACTCTTATCAATTCTTTTTATCATTTTTTCAGCTTCTTGTCAAGCTCAAGTCTATCCCGGAGACGTTAATAACAATGGATCTGTAGACAATATGGACTTCATTTATCTATGTAGTGTTTTTGGTGAAACTGGTCCAGCTAGAGATGATATTGACTGTGGTTGGGAACCACATGACTATACGCCTTGGAATAAGACCTTCAAAAATTCATACAAAGATATTGCTCATGCAGATTGCAATGGAGATGGTATTATTAATGAAGATGACGTAGGGGCAATTAACCTCAATAGTCCTTTTGAAAATTCTCCTCCTCCCCCTTTTCCTTACAGTGAAGGTATAGCTGGAGTAGATCCTTCTTTTGATCTAAGCTATACAAGTAGACGTGTGGAAGGTGGTACAGAAATAGAACTATCTGTAGCCAGTAATGGTCATATCGAAAAATATAAAAGAATGGCTTTTACATTAGAATTTGATTCAGATGTAGACATCAATACTATTTCTGATAATTATGATATTGACTATTCTGAAAGTTGGGTCAATAGTGATGGATTGGGTCTTGAATATGCACAAACGAATGAATCCAACAACAATCTTCAAATAGGTATTGCCAGAATAAATGGCTGGGGACCTGCAAAAAGTGGAGAAGGAAAAATCGTTAAAATTAAGTTTATCATCATTGATAATGTAATTGAATTGATGCCCGTATTTAATGTAAAAATAAAAGATGCCTATATCAAAACGAAAACACAGCGCGTTGGTGTTACCTACGATGAAATTGAAATTAATGCAAATCCTCCTGATTGTGGCATCATCTTAAGTTGTTATTTTTTTAATAGCTCAATGATACAGTTTTTCTTTTCACCAGATGCCGATTCGTGGACTTGGGACTTCGGAGATGGGCAAACAAGTAATGAATTAGAACCTATACATACCTTTAATAATCCTGGAACCTATACCATAACCTTAACAACATCTGATGGTTGTTTACAATACATGGGAGTTATTATAGAACCTGAAACACCTGACCCTGAGATTACAGTTTACCCCAATCCAACAACCGATGGTATGGTTTATTTTGATATTGGTAATGCTACCGTATCTTATATTCAAGTTTGGACACAAGGTGTTCATTTTCTTAACTTAGATGGAGCAGCAAATCATTTTGATTTATCAGGATATATTTCTGGTTATTATTACTTTAACTTTATTGACCATAATGGAACTACTATTAAATCTGTTTCTGTTTATAATTACTAATTACTCGTTTTGACGGCATATACAACCAGTCATTTCAACATTGGTCGAACACTGATAGTATATCTTCTGCCAAAAATATCGTTTCACATAAAATTAATGCAATACATTCTGCATTAACCTTACCCTTAATCTCATTAATTCGTCTAACGAAATCTATACTAATTGACATAAGTATAATAGTATTTCTATGTCATGAACAACGTCATTCGTCTAG
>JAHDIP010000091.1:6353-22831 GCA_020630735.1 Saprospiraceae bacterium
TCTAGTATAGATTTTAAGAATGCCAAATTATTGTAACGATAATTTAGCCATAAAAACTTATGTTCTATTTCAAATACTTAAAACAAAAATTTACTTATGAAAAGTACTAAAGTCCTTTTACTCTTATGTAGTCTATTCCTTTTTGGAACGAATACATACGCTCAACAACGCTGTGGTACGGATGCCCATATGCAAGAACTACTAGCTAATCCTCTCTACGCAAAAAATTATGAAAAGCAACAAAAGAAATTTAAAAAATATAGTGAAGATAACCCAATCCGTGCTTTATGTGCTAACCCTGTTTTATTACCAATGGCCGTGCATTATCAAGGAATTTCTAATCCAGATGAAGCTTGTCTAATTGAGTTGGCACTAAATCAAATTCAACTATTGAATGATGATTACCATGGTGTTAATGCAGATATTACCAACTGGACTAATGGTGCAGCTTCAACTTTTCCTGGTGTAGATTACGGCGAAACCTGTATAGAGTTTTGCCTAGCTTCTACGAACCATCCAAGTGGATTCGGATTAAATAATGGAGATTATGCAGTAACATTTAATGCTTTTAATGGAGACTATAATGACAGCTGGTCGGGTTATATTAATATTTTTGTAAGAGACATTACTCCTTTAGGCTATTCTCCTTTACCAGGTAGCGGAAATGGAGATGGTGTAGCCATGGATATCATTGCATTTGGCTCAGGTGCAGGTTGTCCAGGTGTTACTCCTACTCCACCATATCATTTAGGTCGTACATTAACACACGAATTAGGACACTATTTAAATCTTAGACATATTTGGGGTGATGGCAATGGTGATTGTAGTATTGACGATAATGTCGCTGATACTCCAGACCAAGCGGACAAAAATTTTGGTTGCCCTGCCCTTGGTATTGCTTCCTGCAATTCTCCTGACATGCACATGAACTACATGGATTATTCCAATGATCCATGTCTGTATATGTTCACTGCTGGGCAATCTACTCGCATGGAGAATTACACGAATAGCAATCTACAACATGTTATTACAAAAGGTCAAACAGTATGTGCTCCTCCTGCTGATCCTACTTGTGATGATGGCATTCAAAACCAAGGTGAAACAGGAATTGACTGTGGTGGCCCTTGTACTGCAATTTGCCCTACCTGCACAGATGGTATTCAAAACGGCGATGAAGAAGGTGTTGATTGTGGTGGGTCTTCTTGCGATCCATGTCCTTGTAATGGTACTGGAGTCCGAGTATCTATTACATTTGATAATTATCCTGAAGAAACATCTTGGACAATTACAGATGCTTCAGGTACTACAGTTGAATCTGGTGGCACTTATGGCTCAGAAGCTGATGGTTCTACTTTAACAGTTGACCTCTGTTTAGCAAATGGATGTTACGACTTTACAATTACAGATGTATATGGTGATGGAATTTGTTGTGGCTATGGTAATGGTTCTTATACCCTTACTGATGGAGCAGGAAATGTATTGGCTTCTGGTAGTGAGTTTGGTTCTAGTGAACTTACTAATTTCTGCTTAACACCTACAACTCTTGAAACTTGCGATGATGGCATTCAAAATCAAGACGAAACGGGTGTAGATTGCGGTGGTGCTACTTGTCCAGCTTGTTCTCCTTGTGAGGTTCCTACTCCTACAGCTATTGTTATTAGTGGTGCATGTGTAAAAATAGATTGGGCAGCGATAGCTGATGCTACCGAATACAAATGTCGTTACCGAATGGTCGGTGGTTCTTGGATAGAATATACCGCTAAGTTTGATCTGTCTTTTTTAAACAATCTTACTGTTGGTAGTTCTTATCAGTTTCAAGTAAAATCGAAATGTGATGGTCTGAATTCTGTTTGGTCGCCAAGTATCACATTTACTACAGCAACTGATGATTGTGATCGTCCAAATACGGTAACAGTTGGTAACATTACTGCTACTAGTTGTTTAGTTTCTTGGTCTCAAGATACCGATGATTTAAAATACAAAGTTGGTTATAAGAAAGCAGGCACTTCTGGTTGGACTCAAATTTTCGTAGACTTACCAAATACCTCTAGAACTATTTCAGGTTTAACAAGTGGTGCTGATTACAAAGCAAGAGTGAAAACAAAGTGTTCTGGCGGTTGGACAAATTGGTCTCCCAAAGAAGATTTTACGACTTTAAGTAGCTTTGGTTTTAGCAATGCAAAAATACAAGAAGAAAGCACACTAAGTATTTATCCGAATCCTGTTAATCACTTAGTCAATATAATGTATCAAACAGATAAAAACAGTATAATCAGAATTAAGGTTTTTGATATTCTTGGGAAAGTACTAATTAGTAAAAGTGTATCTACTCATGCTGGACAAAATAGTGTCCAACTAGATGTGTCACAACTACAAACAGGAAGCCATTATGTTAGAGTCCATAATGGAGATCAACAATTAGTACAACGTTTTGTAAAATTGTAAAACGTACTAACTCCTTTTTAAATAGAAAGGGTGTATTAATCAATACGCCCTTTCTTTTCAAGAACCTAAAAATTACTTTTATTATGTTGAAATGTAGATTTTATTTACTTGTTGTTTTTATTGCAATTTCGACAACGATCTTTTCACAGTCTTCTAACATGACCTTGTTATCCAATTGGGATGAAAATACTGTAGAAAGAGAAGGTATGTTCTATAATGATATCTGGGGCTATGTTGATAGTCAAAACAATGAGTATGCTATTGTTGGTTCTCCTACAAAGATACAATTCATCGATGTAACGAATCCTACAAATCCTTCACTCGTAGATCTGTTTTTAGGTGGTGCTTCTACTATATGGAGAGACTTCAAAACATACAAACAATATGCCTATGCTGTAGCCGACGAGGGAAGTGAAGGTTTAATCATTTTTGATCTTTCTGATATTCATAACGGAAATATTACAAAGGTATATCAGCAGAATAATATATTCAACAAAGCACATAATATTTATGTAGATCCACCAAATGGAAGGCTTTATGTTGCAGGTTCGGATACTCGGTATAATGGCTTGATCATTTACGACCTAAAAGCAAACCCTGCCAATCCTCCTGTTATTGCAAACATAGATTTACCTGGAGAGTATGTACATGATATTTTTGTACTAAATAACATTGCCTATTCTTCACATGGTTACAATGGACTTTATGTCTATGATTTTGCAAATGCTTCTAATCCTATCAACTTAGCATCTATCGTTACAGGAGGATACAATCATAGTAGTTGGATCAATGAAGATAGAGGTCAATTAATTTATGCAGAAGAAGTTCCTGAAGGTCGTCCCTTAGGCTTACTCAATTTGACAGGTGTCAATGATAACGATTTAGAAATAACAAGTACGTTTAGGTTTCCGTTGATCTCCAACGATAATAATGTTACTTATCACAATCCATATATTGTAGATAATTATGCTTTCATTTCTTCTTACAATGATGGTGTTGTTGTGCTCGATATTTCTGACCCTAATAATCCTCAACGAGTAGCTTATTATGATACCTATCCTTCGAATACTTCTTATGGTGGTTATAATGGATGCTGGGGAGTCTATCCTTTTTTACCTTCTGGAAACATTATAGCATCTGATACCGAAAACGGTTTATTTGTATTATCTACTTCTATTACAACGAGTACTGATTGTGGTAATGGGATATTGGATGACTTTGAACTTGAAGAAGATTGCGGTGGTTTTTGTGCTCCTTGTTTAGAGGCACCAACTTGTTCGGATGGTATACAAAACGGAAATGAAACAGGTATCGATTGTGGCGGTCCAGATTGCCTAGCATGTTCAACTTCTTATTGTGGTTCACAAGGAGAAGACGATACTTTTGAATTTATTGCGAGAGTAGAATTGGGTTCAATTAATAATCCAACAGGTTCAAGTGGTGGTTATTCTGACTACACTTCTTTAAATACCAATTTAGATATCAATTCTACAACGACAATTACACTTACACCAGGTTTTCAAGAAACAACTTATACCGAATATTGGAGAGTATGGATTGACTATAATCAGGATGGAGATTTTACAGATGTTAATGAATTAGTTTATAATATTGGTATGGCTTCTGAAAACGTAACAACAGGTACTATTACAGTTCCTTCAAATGCACTTGAAGGTGCAACGAGAATGCGAGTAAGCATGAAATACTACGATGCCAACAATGATAATGTACTTCCTGAACCTTGCTCTAGTTATAATTATGGTGAAGTAGAAGATTATACAATTACTATTGTTTCAAACACGAGCTGTTCAGATGGTTTACAAAACGGAAATGAAACAGGTATTGATTGTGGTGGTAATTGCCCTCCATGCTCTACTTGTGATACTCCTGTTCCTACTGCTACAGTCATAAGTGGAGGGTGTGTAAAAATAGATTGGGCAGCGATAGCTGATGCTACCGAATACAAATGTCGTTACCGAATGGTCGGTGGTTCTTGGATAGAATATACCGCTAAGTTTGATCTGTCTTTTTTAAACAATCTTACTGTTGGTAGTTCTTATCAGTTTCAAGTAAAATCGAAATGTGATGGTCTGAATTCTGTTTGGTCGCCAAGTATCACATTTACTACAGCAACTGATGATTGTGATCGTCCAAATACGGTAACAGTTGGTAACATTACTGCTACTAGTTGTTTAGTTTCTTGGTCTCAAGATACCGATGATTTAAAATACAAAGTTGGTTATAAGAAAGCAGGCACTTCTGGTTGGACTCAAATTTTCGTAGACTTACCAAATACCTCTAGAACTATTTCAGGTTTAACAAGTGGTGCTGATTACAAAGCAAGAGTGAAAACAAAGTGTTCTGGCGGTTGGACAAATTGGTCTCCCAAAGAAGATTTTACGACTTTAAGTAGCTTTGGTTTTAGCAATGCAAAAATACAAGAAGAAAACATACTAAGTATTTATCCGAATCCTGTTAATCAAATAGTATACATTGACTATATTTTAGAAGCAGATGGTGACGTAAATATTCAAGTATTTGATATTCTTGGAAAATCAGTTATCATCTCTAAATCTAATCAAACAACTGGTCCTAACACTATACAAGTAGACGTTTCTCAATTGATAAGTGGCAACTACTACCTAAGAATCCAAAGTGGCAATCAACAAATCGTTAAGAAGTTTGTGAAACTCTAATACGGTTTTAACTAAAAAAAGTGTGCCTTACTATGTATTAGAAATGGCAAATAATTTTGCCATTTCTATACAACATTTTGAATTCAATGAATAATCGACATCTCTTATTTACAGATTTTCAAAAACTAACAAGAACTTAGGAAAAGCTAATAAATTTCATTCATAAAATTTAAAAAATCGATACTAATAGACATTAGTATTATTAGGATTCCTATACCAATAAAGACGAAATACGACTGCTATTTTTCTGGATCAACGATACTAAATACACTGTACGAATGTTTAGGGACAAAACAAATAGGCCATCCCTAAAAAGCTAAATTTTCTTTAACAATCATTTTAAACCATGCAGTTCTTTCTCAAAAAAGAAGGACTTGCTGCTCTTATTTTTAAATCCTCTTATTTACAAACTAAGTAACCGTTAAATAATAGCTTCCGCATTTTGCTTATGACCTTATGTTTCTATTTCAAAATGACGGACTTATTTTTCACCCGTTACTAACATTAAAAAATTACATCATGAAAAACTTTATTCTTTGCTTTTTCTTTTTAGCATTATCATTTCCAAGCGTTGCTCAGCTTGCTCCTAACTTTACAATTAATTCAAACGATGGTCAAACACATACCCTGTATGATTATCTTGATCAAGGTCATTCTGTAGTACTTGATATTATGTTTGTTGACTGTGGTCCTTGCCAAACCTTAACGCCTTACCTAGACGGTTTATATCAAGAGTGGGGATCAGGAAATGCCGATGTTCAATTCTTTAGCATTACACCATACGATACCAATGCAGAACTAACCGTTTATGACAATACCTATGGTGCTACTTATCATGGTGCAGGAACTGATGGTGGCTCCGAAGCTGCTATTGATCCATATTGGAGTAATATGTTTGGAGAATTTACTGGTTTTCCAACTATTGTAATTATAGCTCCAGATCGTACAGTTGATTTCGATGTGTGGGGCATTGGTTATGAAGGCACCATGCAAGTAATGCGTGATATTTTTACTGAAAATGGAGCAACAGGTCAAGTAACTACCACTCCTACTTGTAATGATGGTATTCAAAATGGTAATGAAACAGGTGTCGATTGTGGTGGTACTTGTCCTCCTTGTAACACTAGTGGATGTAACCCGCCTACGCCTACTCCAAATATAATAAGCGGTAAGTGTGTAAAACTTGATTGGGCTGATGAGCCAATTGTTGAAAAATACAAAGTACGCTACAGATTACCAGGTGCTAGTTGGACTGAATATAATGCTAATTATTCTCAAACTTTTTTCAATGACTTAGCACTCAATACAACTTATGAATATCAGGTAAAGACGGATTGTGGTTCAGAGAATTCTGCCTGGTCAGCCACTGCTACCTTCACCACTAGCAGTGATAATTGTGATCGCCCAACTACGATAGCACATTCGAATCTTACTGCAGTAACGGCAGATGTAAATTGGACAACAACTCCTAACGATTTGAAATATAAAGTAAGTTACAAAGGGTCTTCAGGAGGTTGGACACAAGTTTTCGTCAATGTTCCAAACCTAGATGTAACAATTAGCAATTTGCAATCAGGCAGGAGCTATTCTTATCGTGTAAAGACAAAATGTTCTGGTGGTTGGACAAACTGGACTCCTAAAAGTACATTCCTTACAACTCCTCTTGTTGCTAGAGAAATTAATCCACAATGGAATACTACCGTTTATCCAAACCCTGCAAATGAAACTTTAAATGTTCAATATGAACTAAAAACGATAGGTTCTACTACTATCCAAATTTTTGATATCGTAGGAAAAGTTATGCTTACAAAACAAATTGAGCATACAACTGGCTTAAATAGAATTCAATTAGATATCAGTCAATTACACAAAGGCAACTATATTTTAAACATTAGCAATAATGAATCTCAAGTGGTTCAAAAATTTGTAAAACTATAGTAAGGTTTAGTACACTGTAAATTAAAGTTAATAGACAATCTCCTAAAATTTAAACTTTTGTGAGCAATTAGATTCGAAATCTTTTTTTTCGAATCGTCTTTCTTGAATTTGAACCATGCAAGATATTATACTTGCATGGTTTTTTCTTTTCTACTATAACTTTAGAAACTTATGACTATACGCCACATCTTTAGTAGAGCATTTTAGAAAATAAACCCCTCCTGCTAATCCCTCAGTAGTCAAATAAAATTGTCCTTCCTTATTCGATAAGGCAACTTTTTCTTGCTTGACTTTTTTGCCATATACATCATAAATAGCTACATTAAATTCTGTCGGCTCATCCAACTGATAATTAATGTACATTCCATCTTGAACAGGATTAGGGTAAATTGAAAATGAAGATTGCTTTATATTTTCTGTCGGAACTATGAGTATATAATTGGTGGTAACGATACTATCACATCCATACTCATCGGAATAAATAATTGTCTCTGAATAACTTTCTCCCACATAGATGAATGAATCTACTTCAGTATAGCTACTTTCTTCCAATACTATTTCTCGGCTACTAATGATTTGATAACTTGTAAAAGTCAAGGTATCAATTAGCGTTGTATCTTGTGTATAATTGTGGCTATCATCATCCTCACAATAGGTCAAGGTATTTTCGAAAAACTGTATAGGCAATGGCAATAGTGTATTAAAGACTTCATTGGTAATGACGGGTTCATTAAAATCAAAATAAATAGCCGCATTGTTTTCAATGATAGTTCCTAAGGGTAAGTCATCATTCATTCTAATTTTAAATTTCAAAAAGCCATGTGAAGCAGGTTCATTTGCAAATGAATCGACTAATAAAATATCATTGAAGGTAAATATAAATGTACGAGCAGTATCTATCGAAAAAGTATATGGATGACTTGATGTTCCGAGCTGAAGTGTAGTAATATCCAAAAATGGAGAAATGGTATCACGTACTACTACGGTGAAGGCAGTATCGGTTCCCGTATTTTGAAAACGAATATGATATTCTAAATCTGTAGTTTCATAAACGGCATGTTCGTCCCCTACTCCATTCGGAAATACCCGTTTATCATTAGGATCATAAGAGGCTATATTTTCTTGACAGTCGATGGATATAAATTTAGATGCATCATTTTCAGGAAAGTCATTTAAAGTTCCTAAAACCATTCCACCATTATCTCCACATCCTTCAACGGAAACAGAAGGAGCATCATCTGTAGGATTAAAAGGAGATTGCTCTGCAAGCATACGATACAAGAAACCATCATTCGATACTTTCACTGTTTTTATTTCTCCTGCATTTAAAATAAAGGTATCGACAACTAGCATAATTTCATCTTCTGTTACGATGAAATTCTGAATATTGGTCATGTCATTAACTCCTGTATTGATAATTCTAAACTCTATTGAATCTACTAAGCATTCTCCTTCTAGCATAATGACAGAACCATCCCATTCTGGATCAATAGGTAGACAAGAAGTGTCAGGATAGATCATTGCTTCTACGCAATGTGTTTGACCTAGAAAAGTAGAATCACAATCTACTAGTGTGGTGATCGAAAAACTACCACATTCATTTGGAGCTATATCACCCAACTCGAAGGTGTAGGTATTATCGAGAATATCAGACCAAGGTATACTACTATTCGTTACAGACAGGTAAGAATCAAAAGTTATTTCTACATAAGCATTTTCAGCAACACTAAAACCTTCATTACAATAAGAAAGCATATAATTATTCTCAAAACACCTTCTTAAGAAAGGCGTGGAAATATCAACCCTAAGGCTTGGACAATCATATAATGAGGTATTTGGAAAATCTACACGAATACTATCGTCATTCATTTCAAATTGTATAAGAGTATCTAGTACACATGCTTCCCAATAAGGAATAGGCTGAATGATATTAAGCGTATAAGGCGACTCGTCTAAATATATTTCATAATTTCCTGTAGCATCTGTTATAGTATAATAGGTTTGTGCTCCTTCAACCTCAACTATCCAATTTGTCAATCCATCATCTTCAGTATCTAATACACAGTTTTCTATTTCGTCTTGAAAAACATTACCATATAATAAATGAGGTCGACCACAGTCACCAAAACCTATAGAACAAAAACTATCAAAATCTCCCCCATTTGGTAAGTCAACATTATTAGAAAAATCGTACTCTGTATTATTACAAAAAACTTCATAACTATGTGGAAAACAACCTAACAACTGATTGTCATTCAGTAGTAATACTTCTAAAGCATCTAAGTCAATTAAAGATTCTAATAACTCTCCTTCTAAACCAAAGCCAGCCAAATTCAACCCCCTCACTCGACCTTCACTATTTAAATGTACTCCCTCCCAAGTATATAAGGAATCAGATAATGTCCAAGGAGTTGACCATCCAGCACCATTTGTTGTATTATACAAATCGACTAAAATAAGAGAGTCGGGATTATATCCACCAATATAATTTAGATTGATATAAAAACTCTCTGTCACTACTGTACTATTATTACAATCATCTGTTGCTGTCCATATATAGGTTACTAGTTCATCCACACATGGATCAGAAAATTGGGTTATTGTTTGAGCAACAGTTACAGTAACAGTTGAACAATTGTCTGATGCCGTTATCGTTTCTTGTGTTGGAAATGGATCACCACAGTTGATATCTGCTATTGGAGAAGGCATAGCATCAAAGATTGGTGGCTCTGTGTCTGGCAATACATTAAAAGTTATAGATGTAACTGTTATATTATTACAATCATCTGTTGCTGTCCAAGTATAGGTTACTATCCCTCCTGTACATGGGCTTGTTACATTATTTGTAACTGTTGGCACCACTGTCACATTTGAACAATTATCTGTTGCAGTAAGCGTTTCTTGTGTTGGTAATGCACCATTGCAAGGTATATCTGCTATGGCAGAAGGTGCAACATCAAATACTGGTGCTTCTACGTCTGGCACTACATTAAAGCTTACTGTTTCTACTGTTGAATTATTACAGTTATCAACTGCTCTCCAAGTATAGGTAATTTGATCACCTGCACATGGATCTATTGTTCCTAAATTATTTGTTGGTGTTACAAAAGCATCGCCACAAGCATCCGTCGCTGTTAAGATTTCTTGTGTCGGTAGTGGATCATCACAACCAATGTCTGATATGGGAGTAGATTGATCATCAAATACTGGTCCTTCTGTATCTGGCAATACATTAAATGTAATGGAAACTACATCAGAGTTATCACAATCGTCTATTGCTGTCCAGGTATAGGTCATTGTTCCTCCCATACAAGCATTAGTTGGAGCTGGTGACGATTCTACCTGTACTAGAGCATTTCCACAATTATCTGTTGCTGTTAAAGTTTCAATTGTAGGAAGCGGATCATCACAACTGACATCTGCTACGGTCATTGGACTCGAATTAAATATGGGAGCTTCCGTATCTGGTAATACATTAAAGCTTACGATTTCTTCGGCAGTATCACCACAATCATCTGTAGCAAGCCAACGATATGTAATCATATATCCAGCACAAAGATCTTCGACATAAGGATCAACTGTTGCTTCGACAGTGGTTGGATCACAAGTACTACTAGCACCTATCACCTCTAGCATTGGCAAGGAAGTATTACAAGAAATATCTGGTAAAGTCGTTGGCGTACTATCAAATGTTATGATACCAACTTCTTTATTCTTATCCCCCTCCAAGGTATTGGAATAGAGTGTTGAATAAAAAAAGCTACTCAAAAATAAAAGGGCAATAAATCTGCTGCCTCGTAATCTAGTTATTGTTTTCATGCTATTCAAATTGTAATTCATAATGTCTTTGTTTTTAGGGATCAGGAAATAAATAGAGTACTCAAAATTGAATAGATTTTTTGTTATCAATCAAGGCAGAAAAGAGGAACATAGCCTAGCTACGTAACGATTTTTCTAACGTAGAGTGAGAACAAAATAATCATACAAGGTGGGTAGGTTATTTATTTCCTGCTCCCTTTCCTACTACAAAATAGCAAAAGAAAAAAGAGAAATAAAAATACAATTATCATTTAAACCGCAAATTTATTTTTCATAAAAACCTAAATATCAATATTTTAATTATCACAAACCGCAAATTTATTTTTAAATTAGAGTGCTATTTTAATAGGCTTTTTAATCAAAAAACAATCGAAATTGAAAGAAACTAAACTTTTGAAGGTTTTGAACACCTTTTCTACAAGTCAAATGCGAGCATTGAAGCAATTTATTCATTCTCCTTTTTTTAATAAACGACAAGATATTATTGATTTTTTTGAACTACTCGCAGCGCAAAAAAAGAATCGCACAGTCGTATATACGAAGGAAGATTTTTTCGAAAAAGTATATACGAACGAAGCTTATAATGAAGAAAAACTTTTCATGCTTTATAGTCGCCTCTACCGCTTAGTCGATCAATTTTTAGCTTTCCAACAAATCAAACAAAACAAGAGTCAGCTCAAATTATTGAGTGCTCAAGCATATCGCCAACAACAATTAGAACCTTTTTTCAAAAAATCTATTCAGGCTGCTACTCAATTTATTGAAAAAGAAAAAAAGCGAGATGCAAACTACTTGAAACAACGTTTTGAAATTGAGTATGAACTATATGACTTTATAGAGAGTCAAACACGTTCTGAAAAAACAAACCTCCAATTGACCTTTTCTTCTTTGGATCATTATTTTATTAGTCAAAAATTGAAGTTAGCTTGTTTGGCTGTAGCTAGAAAAACGGTATACAAAAAAAATTACGACACTGGGCTTTTAACCGAAGTCTTAAGCTACATAGAAGACAAACCTGCATTGCTAGAAATTGCGGCAATCGCCATTTATTACCACTGCTATAAAGCCATTACAAATACCAATAATGAATTTTATTTTAGGGAACTAAGAACATTAATATCTAAACACAAAGAAGATTTTCAGCAAGGAGAAGTACGAGATATTATTTTACTTGCTATCAATTATTGTATCAAACAACTCAATGCAGGAAATGAACAATATGGGATCGAAATTTTTGAACTCTACCGAAATGGTATTGAAGAAGAATTACTTTTTGAAAACAACCAACTCAGCCGCTTTACATTTAATAATGCGATAACGATTGCTTTGCGATTAAAACAGTATGAATGGATTGAAAAGCTAATCCATCAATACCAAGAAAAATTACCGACAAGCTACCGAACCTCTTTCGTTAACTACAACCTTGGTCGATTATTTTTTAGCCAAGGCTTTTATGAAAAAGCGATGCAACTTATTTTGAATTTCAATACCGATGACTATTTACTCAACCTTCGTTCAAAAGCTTTGCTGATAAAAATTTACTACAAACTAGGTCCTAGTTTTTATGATCCCTTAGAGTCTTTGCTCAATAGTATGCGCAGTTATTTGAACCGCAAAGATATGATGAGTTATCACAAAACACATCTTAATAACTTCATTCGTTTTATGCTTCAGCTCATTAATCTTACGAACAAAAAAGAGAAAAAACTATTGTACCAAAAAACCTTAGCTACCTCCGAAGTATTTGAAAAAGATTGGTTGTTAGAACAGTTAGTTTAATTTTATTTCCTTATACGTATTACGATAACACCAAGAATAAGCAGCGAACCAAATAGCATAAATAGCCAGTCACTAAAAAAGCTAGACCTTTTAGGAATGTCTAAAGATTCCGCATTACCCACAAGAATAAAAGGTGCCCAAAAAGAAGGGTGAAATCTATCTCCATCTTTTAAGTATTCTAATTTCGCTTGACGAAGCGCTTCGTCTTTCGTTTTTCCATTTGCTAAATGTTCATAAAAATCTTGAGTAATTTTTTTTGCGTAATCATTTTCAACTTCCCATAAACTAGCTACTATACTTGGGCATCCTGCCAGAAAAAAAGAACGTGCTAAACTCATTACCCCCTCTCCTTCGATATTTTTTCCATCTGCAGATTCGCAAGTCGCTATGAAAGCAAGTGCTGCCCCAAGATGCGATTGCTCCAATCTATTTGATAATAGAAGACTGTCAAATAATTCTATTTGATTTAGATTTGGATTCACTGTATTTTTTTTTGCATGTGTATGAAAGTGAACAATGAAATAATCTTCTATTTTTTTCAAAACAGTAGCTAGAGTTGCTTCTTCATTTATCAAAACATCTCCTTTGAATCTTTTTGTAATAGTTCTTACTTCCGCTTCAGCATTTAGGTTTTCATTAGGGGCAATACCTAAAAAAGGTTTTATATTATCTTGTTTTTTTTGTTTTTCCGCCAAAAGCTTTAAGGAAGCAGAATAGCCATAAGATATCGAAAAATCTTCAAGCAAATAATGTAAATTTTTATTCGAATAGTAGCCATCTTTATTTCCTCTAGGAGGCTTTACCAAAAGGGCTTCAAAAGGAATATGATGCAGTTGTCCATCTGGTATTAGGATCAAACGATTTACTGCTTCACCGAGGCAACTAATAGGCACTTCAAGGAATTCATTGTATAAATGATAAGCGACTTTATGGTATTTTTCATATTCTTCTGGTTCTCCAGAATGATTTGCAAGAATAACTTTTAGTTGCTCCAATTCTGCTTTTAATTCCTTTGAATTTGCTTCTTGAAAAACTTCGAACTCTTCGTTCGTAATGCAAAATATACTTATATCTTTTTCACCTATAAAGTATTTTATCAATGCCGTTCTATCATTCAAGGAATTTTGTATAGTACTTACTGAGCGAATGTAATTCGCATTTTTTAACGTAGTATAAATGGGATAATCTTTTTCTATTTTTTGATTAAATATTCGCAGGTTTGATTTCAGGGTTCTCAATATTGGTGCTAGTTCATTTTGGGCTGCTGTCGATTTTACTTTGTAAAGCTCTTCTTCATAGTAATTAATCTTTGCTCTTAATTGTCTATCTTGTTTCAATAATTTATCTGGTAGAATATGCTGTCCTTTTAGTTTATTTTCTTGTAATTTTTCTTGGAGCAAGATACCTTTACTTTCTTCAGAAAATCGAAAAGCTTGATGCAGATAGTCTTTATTTTCACTTTCATCAAATAATAAAGCAGCTAGTTTTATTCCATTTTCATAAACGGAGTGCATCTCTTTTGCCAGTTGATACTTTGATTCATCTGCTTGATAATCTTCTCGTACCAAAGGAATAATTTCGCTAGCTAAAACATAATTTTTATACGCCTCTTCTAAATAGGATAGCTCATTTGTATGCTTATAGTATTCAAAAAAAGCATTTGCTTTACCTGCAAATACATTGGCTACTTCACGCTTATTAAATGTTTTTTGTTTCGGAGGATAAGTATAAATATCATTATCTTCAAAGTCCATACTTAAACTTTGTAATGCTTTTTGATAAGAATCTAATGCTCCATCGTATTCTTTTTGGACTAACTGAATAGTAGCAATTTCTCTTAAAATACGTGATTGATTGGCATCTTTCTTTATCCCTTCATTTTCATTTGTTAAAATAAGTTGAGCTTTTTTTAAATAGCGAATTGCTTTCTGATACTTTTTTTGTTTAAAATAAATCTTTCCTAAAAGCTCATAACTTTTGTAAGCTTCTATAAATCCTTTATATTTTTTCTGAAGCTTCAATGCTTTATGGATAAAATAGGATGTACTATCCAATTGGTTTCTCTCTAAATAAATCTTCGCCATATCTTGATGGCAATACAATATATTTTGTTGTAAAAAACGATCATCTTCCTTAATTTCATTTTTTGCTACTACCGCTGCGCAATGCTGATATGCTTCTATCGCTTTTTCATCCTGACCAGATAATTTGTAAGCTTTAGCTAAGTCAGACCAAAGAGGTGCTAATTGAATATTATTCGCACCTAATGTGTCTGTCATCAAGTCTATAGATTGTTTAAAGTTATCAATTGCGCTATTATAATCTCCAATATTTCTATAGCTGATACCTAAAAAATTATAATTAAGTGCAATTGACCATAAAACTTTTGGTACTAGTTTCGCTTCAATTTCCAACAACTCATCTATAACAATAATCGCATCATCATGACAACCTTGAATATCTAAAAACGTTGCTCTATTATATGCTGCATTTATAAATTTTTGATTTTTTTTATGTAGATATTTTTTTGCTTCTTTGTATGCAAAGCTTGCATTATCAGAGGCATTCTCCATATCTCCTTTGTAGTAGTATGAAGCAGACAAATCATTCATGGCATCAATATACATTTCCCATTCTTCAGTTTGTTCAAAGTAAGCTATTGCCTCCTTAAGCTTTGCTATATTTGCATCATAATTTTGGTAAGGATTCGCTCTAACTTTTTCTAACAAGCAATATCCTTTATCTAAAATTGAGTCTTGATCAATTGATGAATTTGCAAAAAATAAAAAGGATAAGCAGAATATAAAAACTCCTGTTAAATTTAGTTTTCTAAACATAGTATTAGGTTTTTACTCATTATTGAGCGGTATGCAAACAAGTCAGGAGTATGCTAAAAGTTTAATAGTTTGAAAATCAAATGGTTTATCAATCAAATCTTTGAGATTTTCGATCCAGTAGGAAGTAACTTTCCAAAACTGAGCAAAGGCTTTATTGATGGAATTTATCCATTTTTCTGGGTCAAAACAAGAAAAATTGTTAAAATCCTCCAAGTTGCTAGTTGAAGCAAGCTGCAGATTTCCTTGATTTTTAACAGTTTTGGTTGTATTAGCTACAGCAATTTTGCAAAATTGCTTAGTATTCAAGTAAAGCACGCTTAAAATCATCAAGCAACAAAATTGGATATTGACCCCATTTTTAGAATGATTGAATAAGTGTATTCCCATCAAGCATCGCTTGATAAATTTAAAGAGTAATTCCACTTGCCATCGGTATGCGTAGAGCATGACGATTTGCAAAGTGGTTAATTCTAGTCGATTCGTTACGATTTGAAATTCACTACCGATAACACTAAATCGAATAAGTCGAACTACTCTTTTGTGTGGGTCATTGTTAAAGCGAATTAGTTCATCTGTAAGATGATCCAAACAATTTGGAATATTTCCCGAAAGGACTAAGGTTTTGCCTACTTCAAATCTCATGTTATTTTTAATTCGAAGGATAAAAAAAGCATTTGCTTTGGCAATAATATCAGCGATGTCAAAACTAAAATAACCTCGGTCTGCGATGTAGGTAACTCCCCGTTGAACGATCTTTTTAAGAAAATTCCGTTCAGAAGAATTACCAGCTAAACCGTTGAATTCCAAGGGAATCATTTGGTTCAAACCAAATTCGAGGTGTAGTCGAATGGCCTTTTTGGTTTTCTTATATTCTGCCCATTCCATATTGATAATGGTGGGAAACAAGGAACCATCTACTAGACTGACTAAGCCAATTTCGTCCAATGCTTTTACTCGTAAAAGC
>JAHDIP010000394.1:0-1858 GCA_020630735.1 Saprospiraceae bacterium
GGCCGGATCACAGGAAAATAAAGGTTCTTGTCTTTGACAAGGGCCTTTTTTTATTGGGCTAAAGTCATAAGACTATGGAGCAAAAAAATAAATGATCAAGTAAGGTTAGGATAATCATTTTGATGAAGTAAGGACAGTAAGTACATTCTAATGTGTCTGTTATATTAAAACTTAAAAAAGCGTACTCTATCCTTGTCACAATAGATCAAACAAAAGGAAAACTTAGCATGGTTTTTTCCGTAAAAAATAATAGTACTTGTTTTTTAGTAAGAAAACATAGTTAAGCAGTTGAATTATTTTTTGCCCAAATCTAGACGTACAATACTACTTTTAGCATATCTTCTCTATGCTGGTTTATGCTATTCGCAGAACCTGTCCGACCTGCGTTTTTCAAATATAGATAATATCGAGGGATTAGAAAGTAACCACTTCAATGCTATTTTAGAAGATGGTTTGGGCTTCATTTGGATGGCTACAAATGATGGTTTGTATCGATATGAATCGTCTGGCAATTTTACGGTCTTTAATACAAGTAATACTGAAGCATTAAAGTCTGGATATATTCGCACGATTTATTTTGACTCTAAAGATAACCTCTGGGTCGGTACAAGACTAGGAGGGTTGAGTCTGTTAAATCTAAAAACGAATACGTGGAAAACGTACTTGCATCATAAAAATGACCCTAACTCAATTAGTGATAATGAAATATTGACCATCAAGGAGGATCGTAAAGGAAGAATTTGGATTGGAACAGAAAACGGATTAAATCTTTTTGTTCCCGAAGCAGACAACTTCGTGCAATTTCTTCCAGATGAAAAAGATCCTTGGTCATTATCTTCTAGGGCTGTACTGACCATAATAGAAGATGATAAAGGGTGGATATGGACAGGGAATTGGGCTGGAGGCTTAAATTTATTAGTGCCTTCGATCAATAATGATATTAGTGAGACTAAATTTATTTCGTTTTTACCAGAACAAAATACTCCTGCCCATAATGTTTGGAAGATTTTTCAGGATAAAGATAATAGGTATTGGATTGCTACCTACGGAGGTGGTTTGTTCTTGATGCAACTTCCTGATACTGCCACCAACGATAGTTCACAAAGAAATTGGAATAAATGGAAACCAACTTTTCATCGTTATTCCAAATCTGAAGGTGACTTCTTTACGATTTCCAGTAATCAGGTTCAAGATATTCTCCAAGATGAAAACGGCAATTTATGGATTGGCACTGTGTATGGACTGAATATTATCAAAAACGAGGAACTGAATCAACTAGCAAAAGGAAGTAGTGTTACAGGTAAAACCAATATCAGGTTTTATCGGAATTTATATGATCAAAACTCAGATCACACCATTATCCATAATAATATTGTAAACCTTTTTGAAGATAAACAAGGCTTAATCTGGTTGTGTACATTTAGCGGAATTAGTCAATATAACTGGACACAAAATCAATTTGAGATATACAAATTTCTGGGAAAAGATATAGAGACCAGTCAAGTATCGGGCATTTATGTAACGGAGAATACCCTATGGATAGGAAGCCCCATTGATGGTTTAGTAAGAGTAAACATGCTTACTGGCAAGAAAAACTATATCAATGATCAATTCAAAGATTTATTATTGGATAAGTTCGTTTCATGTATCTCAAAAAAAGATGCCTCTTCCTTTTTTGTGTGTAGTAGAACTGGAATTCAAGTTGTGGATAAGCATCTTAAGTTATCTGAAAAATACCCGTTCCCCGATTGGATTATAAAACAAAATAACCTGATGACTGTCCGGGATTTATTATACACGGATAGTACTGTTTGGATGGCTACGGATATAGGCGTAATTGTTTTTGATGAAACGAATG
>JAHDIP010000394.1:1958-3715 GCA_020630735.1 Saprospiraceae bacterium
TCATTAAAAGTTACGAAGAATAAACAAATATGGGGAAACTCAAATAAAGGTATTTTTTTTCTTGATCCTATCTCTAAGGAGGTTAATGTTTTTCAAGAACGAGATGGTTTGATAGATTTGTCTTTTAATGCAAATTCAATAGTTGAAAATAAAGAAGGTAAACTTTTTTTTGGTAGCCAAAAAGGAGTTACCATATTAGCCCCGAATAATATCATTTTAAATTCAGTTCAGCCAGCAAACTATATTACAGATATTAGAATTATGGGCCCCAATCTAGATACACTCCTTAATGGAGTCTACAAAAAAGAAATAGCCCTAAACCATGATGATTATTATCTTTCCTTAAATTTTTCCAATCTAAATTATAATCGACCCGATAAAAACAGATACGCTTATATGCTGGAAGGATTTTCTGACGAATGGGTGTATACCAATAAAAACCTTTCGGCAGTATATACAAATCTTGATGCCGGAACCTATGTCTTTCGTGTTAAATCTTCTAACAACGATGGCCTCTGGGACAATGAAGGGGTTTCCCTAAAAATAATCAAGCATCCTGCTTTTTGGGAAACCTGGTGGTTCCGTTTATTAAGTCTCTCTTTGATAGTACTTTCTGTAATTGTTGGATTTAAGTATTATACCCAAAAGATGAAGCGACGTAACCTGGAGCTGAACAAGTATAACCAACAATTGAATATAGAAATCTCTGAGCGAAAGCGTGTAGAAAAAGCCTTACAAGAAAGTCAGTTGTACCTGGAATCATTGGTTAAGCAACGTACTGCTGAGCTAGAGGTAAAAAATGAAGAGGTCAAAAATCTGAATAAGAAACTACTTTTAAGGAATGAGGAATTGGAAGTTATTGTAGAAAAACGCACTCAGAATCTTAGAGCATCAAATGAAGAGTTGATTCGCTCTAATGAGGATCTTGAACAGTTTGCCTACATCGCTTCTCATGATCTGCAAGAGCCACTTCGGGTAATTGGTAACTTCGTTGGTCTGTTGAAAAGAAGGTATTATAAAAAATTAGATAAGGAAGCCATTGAATATATTGACTTTACGGTAGATGGTGTACGACGTATGTCAGCCTTGATTAGAAGTGTATTGGTTTATTCCAGAGTAGGAAGAAGAGAACAAAATTTTGGTATTGCCAGGGTAGATAAATTAATAGAATCAAAACTGTGTGACCTAAAACAAATGATTCAAGAAAAAAATGCCAAAGTTCATATAGAACTTCTGCCTAAAATTTATTGTGATAATAGTCAGTTAGCAATGGTGTTTTATAATCTCATTAACAATGCCATAAAGTTTAATAAAACGGAGCAGCCAGAGGTTTCTGTTGGTTATTCAGAGGACAGTTCTGGATACTGGATTTTTAGTGTGAAGGACAATGGGATCGGTATTTCAAAAGAGAACCAGCAAAAAATATTTGAAATATTCAAAAGACTTCATGCAAAAAAAGATTACGAAGGTACTGGAATTGGATTATCGCTCTGTAAAAAAATTATACATCAGCATGGTGGAAAAATTTGGGTAGAGTCTGAAGAAGGAAAGGGAGCTACCTTTATGTTTTCTATCGACAAAAACCTAAAAGATAAAATTCAATCCCCATTAACCAACCAGGATTTTTTGAAGTCTGTTCATAACTAGACAAATCTTTACGGACACCTAAAGTGGAAGAAAATTATACTAAACTATTTAGTAGCCTTGCCCTTTAACTATAAAATGTCGAGATTTATAGGCCCTTAAAGCGTACCTAG
>JAHDIP010000092.1 GCA_020630735.1 Saprospiraceae bacterium
ATAATAATGGTGAAGAGGAAAAGAATAGATAGTGTTAATGATCGTGCGTTTTTCATTACAATTGATTTTTTAGGGTTGTTAATTAGGGTTTATTAAAAGTATGAATTAGTAGAAATGAAAAAGGATGTATTGTAGGATCTCATCCAACAATAATAAATAGCTATTGTGTAAGGTATTTGTTTATTTAGGTATGAAAAGTAGCGAGTCTATTTTTTGATTAGGTAGGTGTTTATCTACGGTAAGAGGGATTAAAGATACAAATCATATGAGTATGAATCAATAAATTATGCAGGAAAATATAAAATTTAAATGGGTAGAAAGGAAACAAAGCGAGGCAATATCGTTTAAATCTGTATTGAATCCAAGGTAGTTTTCGGATTGTCAACCGATTAAAGTTACCAAGTATCAATAGTTACTAATGATGATGCTTAAACGGAATATCAGTACTATGGATAGTACTTTGTTAACCTATAAAGTGTAAATGTAAACTATGTTACTATTCTAAAGAAGAGACATTCCTTTTTATTATTTATTCTTATCTTTGAAGTTCGCGTAAAATCGAGATTGTCTTTATGATATCTTGAAGTGAATTAGCTAAAGAAGTTGCTAGAGAATACTCTAATAGCTTCAAACAAAAGAAATATATGTTTGATTTTTTGTTGACACAGAGCAACACTGGGAATCCAACGGAGATAACGATATTGATCACTGTTTTGAGTTCGTTTTTTCTTTCATCTTTAATAGTTCTGACTTACGAACTTACCACTAAAGGTATCGAACGTCCCGTTCATTTTCTACAATCAATGGCACTCGTATCGATTGTTTCTGCTACAGTAATGCAGGCAATAGGAGACTCTCTCGCCCGAGGTTTGGGTATGCTAGGCGCATTAGCTATTATCCGATTTAGAACGCGCCTCAACGATCCACGTAACATTGTCTTTATGTTTGCTGCTATTGCAGCTGGTATAGCTTGTGGTGTTTTAGGCTTCACAACTGCTTTTATTGGCACAATTGGTTTTTGTATAGCAGCGATCATTTTACGATTTTCTCCTTTATCAAACAGAGCAGAATTAGTAGGTAATCTTAGAGTGCGCTTACCTCAAAATGGAGATACAGAAGAGGCGCTGACTAAAGTATTGAAAGAGTATTGTCAGTATTTTGAGTTGCAAGAAGTTAACTTAGAGACGGTGAGTGTAAAAGCACCAAGGTTAGAAGACGATTTATCTACTGAAGTATTAACAGATACTACGGAAGAAGAAGTGGAAGCAATAATAGAAAATGAAAATGATACCACTGAAATTATAAAACGCCCCAAACGACCAAGAATAAAAAAACAGGTCAAAGAACTTATCTATCTGATACGGATGAAACGAAAAAAACGTATTACCGATTTATCAGATAAGATTGGTGAGATAACTGAAGTAAAAGGTGTACGAATCCGTTTTGAAAAACACAAGCCAGAATTGTAGTTATGCGTTATATCAATTTATTTTATTTGTTTGCGATACTAAGTGCAGTGCTACTGTGGAAGGTAAATGATGCTTATGAACAAGAGGTGGTGTTATTTCATGGTTTTGCAGAAAATAAAGAAACTCAAATCAATTTTAATTATCCTACCGCTGTTGGGAAAATACATGTTAGTCCAGGACAACTAGTAAAAAAAGGTGAACCACTTTGCGATTTATATCGAATAAAAGCAAAAGAAGTTTTAGATGATCAGCAGTTTAAAATTCAAGAGTTAAATGCAAAGCAAAAAATATGGCGTGCAGATAAAGATGGAGAAATAAAAATACTCGAACGTCAAAAAGAACTAAAACTAGAACGTTTAGATGCTGATATTCGAAAATTACGAGAAGAAATTGCTTTTCAAGAATCGCTGTATAAAGATTTAAAAACAATAGATAATTCATCTTCCAATTATCAACCTTTAAGCGATAAAATTGCTACGCTAGAAAAAGAGCGGAGTATGCAAATAGCAGCCTTCGATGAAAAAGTGTCCTTGATTCGAAATGAGTTGGAAATAGGAATAACACCTTACGATGTAGAACTTAGTAGAATAAGAGCAGAAGGCGTTTTTAAAGAAGAAAACAAAATAATACACGATCAGTTAGTAGCTCCTTCTGATGGTGTTATTGGAAATATACATTGTAAGGAAGAAGAACATATTCCTTCGTTCGAAACATTGATTACATTTTACGAACCTAATCCAACTTTGGTAAAAGGTTATGTCCATGAAAATTTGATTGTTCATGTGTCGTTGAAAGATTCCTTTATGATTAGTTCGATAAAAGATGAACGGGTTTCTTGTTATGGTACAGTGACAGGCTTGGGGTCTCGAATAGTAGAAATACCTGAGCGACTCCGCAAAATGCCTGACTTGAAAACTTATGGTAGGGAAGTTTTGGTACAGATTCCTGCAACAAATAATTTTCTTCAGAAAGAAAAAGTAATTTTAAAACACGTTAACCCTCCGAAAGGTCTAAAAGATGTCATTCGCAAAAAGCCATTAGTCGATTTAAAACTTGAATAATAGTATGAGGAAATGTTCACTTCTTATAGGTCTTTGTTTTTGTCTTTTTACTCTGAATGGACAAGAGACTATTTCTTTTGATGACTATTTGAAAACGAGCTTGTCGATTGATGAAGGCTTATTTAATTTTAGTAAAAATCAAACTGATTTTAAGCCCTCATGGATAGATGAAGTACAGCTGCGGACTCAAACTGATGAGTTCGATTTTGATCGTCAGCAATATACCATTAGAGTGCGGCCGAGTACTGGAAAGGTTCGGAAAAAGCAAAAAGATCTTTTTGAGTTATACAAACGAAATTCGGAATTTCAACTAGAAGATTGGAAAAGAGATTTTGTGAAATCTGCCTATACAGCTTGCTTAACTATTTATTCGACAGAACAAGAACTTGACCTCCAAAAAAAGTTGCTCGTCTTATTAAATGATCAAGAGTTAGTGCTTCAAAAACTAACACAACTTCCCGACTTTAATGTCAAAGAATTGATAGATATTCAAAAAGATCAATACAATTTGAAAATTGATATTCATAAAAATGAAAGTCGATTTTCAACGATTTTACCAGTGGGTCAAAAAATAGACTTGTCTAATCTTATTTCAATTGATGCTATTCAACAGAAAATTCAAGAGACGTTTACGACACCTTCTTTTGCGCTGCAAGAAAAAGCACTAGAAGAGCAATTGATAGATGCTGAAATAGCTTTGGAGCAAGCAGAACGAAAACGATATTGGGATTATCTACAGTTTCGTTATAATGGCCCGCATGACGATATACTAAAAGAGCGTTTATCTATTGGACTTGGTTTTCAAATTCCTACTTCTTCAGATGGGAAACTAAAGGTAGAAAAATTGTTGATGGAAAAAGAAAGTATCGGAAGTGAATACCTTATTGATGAAAAAAGAAGAGATATTCAAATCCAACGGAAAATTACTTCAATTCAACTATTGCTAGATGAACGTGCCTTTACACAAAAACTTTTGCAAACTTTCAATCAAAAAAGTGAAGAACTAGCGAAACGAGCTAGTCAGCAACAAATTAGTAATCCGTTATTACTGCTATACAATAAAACAAACCAACTCAAACAGCAATTAGGTTTACTAGACCTTGAAAAAGATATCTATAACGAATACCTAGACTTGCTAGAACTTACGGGCGCTTTATATGAAGTGCCTTTTCGAAATTGTTTGGTGGAATAAAATACGAATAAAAAAGCCAAGTGCAGATTGTAATTCAACACTTGGCTTTATTTAAACATCCTCTAAGAAAAACTATTCTTTTAAAAGACGTTTCGTTTTATATTTTCCTTCTAAGTCGATCACTTTTAGCAAATACATACCTTTATTCAATTGACTACAATTGATTTGAGTAATTGTACCATTATAGGTGTTTATTAATCGACCCATGGTATCGAATAATTCAATTCTATCAATTTCAATATCTGATTGAATGTTTAGAATATCTTGAACAGGATTAGGCCGAATGTCTAATTCCATACTCGAAATTGCTTCGGATGTTCCTACAGGAGAAATATTTTCAAAATATTTAAAGGCTCCTTCATACTCGCCTACTAGTAGGTCGGGGTCGCCATCTCCATCTAGATCGGCAAAAGTTGGTAGTGCATAGTAGTTAACTGCAACTAAGCCAAAGGGATTTTGTTGAGGACTTGCAAAAGTTGGATTGGTAGCCGTTCCTGTATTTTCGTAATACTGGAGATTTCCAATTTCTTCTTCAGTTATTTGGTCATAAAAATACTCTCCAACTAATAAGTCCAAATCGCCATCATCATCCAAGTCTGCTAATGTTGGAAATGACCAATACGAGGAAGGAGTTAAGTCAAAAGGGTTAATTTGAACGGAAGCAAAAGCTGGACTTTCGGCAGTTCCAACATTTTCGAAATACTTTATATTACCAACTGCTTCTTGAATTGCATCATTGTAGTAGTATTCTCCAGCAATTAGATCCATATCGCCATCGTTATCTAAATCGGCAAAAGTAGGAGCGACCCAACTTTCTGCTGGAACAAAACCAAATGGATTTTCTTGAGGAGCGGCAAATGCTGGATTTGTTGGAGTTCCTGTGTTTTCGAAATATTGTAGATCGCCCGTTGAAGTTGATGTTACCTCATCATCAGAAAATTCTCCAACGAATAGATCCATATCACCGTCGTTGTCAATATCTACGAAAGCAGGAAAAGCAAGAATTCGAGTTGTTGTTAACCCAAAAGGGATATCGACAGGATTTGCAAATATAGGATTTGTAGAAGTTCCTGTGTTTTCATAATACTTCAAGTTACCAATATTTTCATTGATAGTTGAATCATAAAAATACTCCCCAACTAATAAATCCAAATCCCCATCACTATCTAAATCTGCAAAGGTAGGCGCAACGATGTAGCCTGTTGGAACTAGACCAAAAGGATTAGTGATTGGTGCATCAAAATTTTGAGCATTCAACGGGCTTCCAAAAGAAATACCTATGAAGCTGGCAACAGGAAGAACCAAACGTTTCAATCGATAAAAAGCCATTACTGGCCTTAATTCATCAACCAAGGTTTTAATTCTTTTTACAAGCGGTTCTACTTGTTTTTGTATTTTCGAAGGAGCGGTAGAAATAATATCTTTTAGTTGTTTTACAGAATAGTTAAGTTGTCTACTTTTTCGTGCGTAATTATTTTTTCTTTTCATATAGGAGTTTTTAATTAAATATTTTATGTTTAATTCTTTCATCTTTATGATGACATTATATTTTCTATATCTAGATTTTCTAGATTTTTGTACTGACTACGAGACTCCAAGAAGTTTTTGTCTTAATTCGCTCATAAAAATGTTCAATATAGTTAGACTGAATTGACTAAAACATAGTTGATAAATAACTTATATGTGGCAAGATACAAAATAGGTGATTATTAGAGCTTATTCTTAAGGAAATAAGTATATAAAAAACAATCCCGAATATCGAACTTTTAGCGATATTCGGGATTGCTGACTGGATGAATTATAGAACCAATAAGCTCTATACCTTTTTTAGTACGAATATGTAGTAAAACTAAATTTTAATGAACGTCTTTATAACTAGACCTTGTTCTTTTGTTTTGATAGAAATGTAATACAATCCAGCATTAAAAGTAGAAACATCAATTGTTTGATTGACATCTGTTGATAAAATTGTTTGTATAGTTTTTCCGTCAACATTATGAACAGTAATCTGTTCTGGTATAACATCATTTAAAAGAAGATTGATATACTGGTTAGCAGGATTTGGATAAACAACGATCCCTTTATTACTGACTCTATTAGGATTTTGACCATCATCAATCAGCATATTAGGCATTGTGAAAAAACTATTCTGATTCCAGTTTGTCCAAGCAGCAGTACACTTCGTTTTTAGTCGATATTTGTATTCAGCACCAGGCTGTAAACTTAATAAGGACATGGAGTTATTGCTGAGACTACTATACTCAATCCAAGAAGTGGAGTTGTCGCTTAGTTTATAACGGAGTTTATATTTTTGGTCAGCAGGGTTGGCATTCCAGTTCAGTGTTGCTGAAGTTGCACTATTAAAGGTAACACTTGACGTTATAGGAAAATCACAGGTTTCCATTAAAGTTGTAAAAGAGTAGGTTGTAGACCAAGCTGAATTTCCAATCGTACAAAGCGATTTGATTTGGTATTCGTAAGTCGTATTTTCCATAAGACCATTTAAGAAACGGAATGGCTCATCTGCTTTGGTTAACACCTCTTTCCAAGCACCACCGATTAGTCGATATCGAATTCTGAAACGATTTGCATAAGCAAAGTTTGTCCAATTTATTTTCACCACATTTCCACTAATTAACAAAGCATCGATAGCTGTAGGAATATCGCAAGAACAGACATCACCAGTTCCATCTCCATCACTATCCAATTGATCAGCGTTAGCAATGGTAGGACAATTATCACTGTCATCGCAAATACCATCCTCGTCAGTATCTGGTTTATTGGAAAAAGAAATACACAATTGAGGCGCATCAGCAGTACTCCCATCATAAGCCTCGGCAGTACGAGTACCTGACCCTGTAATGATAAAAGCCATATTTTTGCCAGCAAGCCAACCATCTCTATCAACAATTTCTTGAACAATAGCTGCTAAGTTTGGTGTCTGTTGATCTCCTCCTTCTGCACTAACAAGTGGCCAAGTAGGAACATCCCAATTGACCGTTGCAAGTGTTTTATTACGATCAGAAAGGTTATAAGCTGTAGACAAGAATGGAGTAGCATCATCTGCTGCTTCACCAGTTATTGAAAGGTTGGTATTCAAAAGAGAAATTTCATCAACATGAAATTGAATATAGGCTTCTTCAATCATAATACAAGAAGGAACTTGTACATTGGTAAAACGTAGTCCAATAGTCTGATCATTACCTGCAAAAGCAGGATCATCTACCATTTCTAAATCACTACTATCAAAATCAACAATACCATTCTGACCATCTTGTTCGGCATCATCGGTACTAGAAGCAATTCGAGTACAATAGTTATTTCCGATTTGAATAATGGTGCTCTCACAGTCCAATTGACCATCAACATCTGTGGCAATAACTTGTACGTCATAAGCACCAACAGCGAAGTTGGAAGTATAGGCAAAAGGAGCTTGAGTATCTGAAGCAACAAGGCTACCATTGATATAAAAATCAACTTGATTAATAGGAGATCCAGTATTGAGTACATCAATATCTATCGTAAGGTTATCACCAGTAGGATAAATAGGGAGAACATTAGGGCTAAACTCGATGTCTAGAGCAGCTACAGAACCTGCATGTAAAATTTCTACAACAGCACCATTCGATGGATTCCAAACATCTAAGTTAGCAGGTAAAGTAAACGGATCGGCATTACTTACTTCTCCAACACTACTTGCATTATTGACAATGATAGTTCGTAGTTCAATCTTTGTAGCTTCAACAAAAATTAATTTGAATTGATTGAAGGAACCAGAATTTCGAGTCCATGACTTATCGTCATTGTTAGCTCTAAGAGGTGCACCCCAACAACCTTCGCCAGCGTAAACAGTACCATTGTTATTTCGGATAAAACCTTCATCATGGCCATCACAATAAGCAGGTTGTACAGGCCAAGTTGTTTTGGCAGTATGCGAATCACAATCTACCACTAAGCGAACACCTTCGTCAAAAAAGAGTTGTGCCCAAGCATCGTACTCACTAGTACCTTCCGATTTTGCTGAATGGTGAGGACGCATAGGTTTGTGATATTGCGCCATTTTCCAAAGTATATCAGGATGACTACTAAGGTCTTGTTGTAACCAAGTGAGTTGATTTCCTGATGTAGAAATTTCAGAGTTAAGCGTATAGGCTCTCAGTAAATTATCACCAAAGGTTAAAGCAAAATAAGAATCAGCATTTGGCGAATCAAATAAATTATACACAACAGTAGAGCCATCGTGATTACCACGAGCTACAACTATCGGAATCATTCGACCATCAGCAGAAGTCGTCAATTGCCAATCATCCATCCAATCACTCCATTGGATATTCGTATCATCATCAGTCATATCACCACCAAAAAAAACAGCATGTGGTTTTAGTTTCGAAACTAGGAGATTTGCATTTTGTCGTGGTGTTCTATTATTACGAGAATCGCCACCAGCTATAAAGGACAAGCGGCTCAAGTCATTAGGAGCCGTTTTAAACCAAAACCGATTGCTTGTACCTTCGCTATCTTGTATCACAAAGTAGTAAGCAGTGTTAGCTTGAAGACCACTCAATCGAACAAAATTATTGTTCATTCCTCGATAATCTATTGTACGATCTACTGTTTTGAAGTTTTCATATAAGGTATGATCGGTACCATGATCTGTTGTACTGTAATAGACAGTTGGATTAGTACCTGAAATTTGATTCCAAGCAATCGTGATAGTACTAGCAGGATCATCAGCAAGTGTCAAACGATATTTGTCATTATTAGCAATCGTTAAATTGATGAAAAGCAATGACAGGAAAAATAAAGTTAGTTTTTTCATTAGAAAATCGCATCGGTTAGTTAATATGGTAGGCTTATTGAAATTCTCTTAAAGCAAAATTACATTAATTTTAAAGACTTTTGTTAATTAGCTTTATAAAAATAGATTATTTTTGTTTAAAATATGAATAGAAAATACATTATTTCTTTCTTGGCATTTTGCTCCTGTTTGATTTTGGGAGGTAGAGCTTACCAATATCTTTTTTGGGATGCGCCTTTTCGAGCATTTCTTTGGGACGAAGATTTGCTAAGTCCTATAGTAGAAGGCGTCTTTAATACCTCTTGGCACGACTATGTAACTAACCTAAATGTTGATACTTGGATACAACGATTGATAGAATTGAATGGCTTTCTTTTTCTATTAGCAGCAATATCTTCTGTACTCATCGCTCGAAGTAATAGGTGGTTTTATCGGATGTCGATTTATACAGGAGGTGTACTTTTATTTATCCTTGCTTTGCTATTGTACAAAGAAAAATTTTTTCACAATGCTCAACTCATCGAGCATAGTATACAGTTTGGAGTTCCCTTCGTATTGTTATATGCGGTGAAAGAAAATGCTAACTTCAGTAAAGTCAAAGTTGTACTAAAAATATTAATAGCACTTACTTTTGTTGGGCATGGTTTATATGCACTAGGCTTTTATCCGATTCCAGGAAATTTTGTTGATATGACGATTCGAAGTTTGAACGTTTCTGAAGATTTTGCAGTTAATATGTTGTACATAGCAGGAGTGCTAGACCTAATACTTGCAGTCGGAATATTCTTACCCAAAGTAGATAAATATTTTTTACTATATGCTGCTTTTTGGGGACTGGCTACGGCCTTTGCTCGTATTGTTGCCAATTTCAATATTGATTATTATGCTGATGCTTTGCATCAATACATTTACCAAGTAGTTTATCGCTTGCCACATGGGTTGATTCCTTTACTGGCTTATTTGATGTCGAATAATTGGATGAATAAAGACTAAACCAAATCAGCTGTCATTGACTTAATCATTCATCGGGTCACTCCAGTGAACCGATGAATTACATCAGCGAAGATATTTTGGCAATATAAAAGTATCCCATGCTCTAACTTGGACACGTAAGAAGTATCAGCTAAAGCTAGCAATATTATAAAATTTAAAATAATGAAAACAAAAAACATTTTACTTCTATTCTTATCTATCGTATTAATCGAAAGTTGTGCTGTTAAAAAGGCTGGAAAACTTACTAGTGATTCAAAAGTATTGCGATTCCAAACGATAGTCGATTCGATTTATAATGTTCATCCTGATGCAATAGGATTAATGGTCCATATCGAATCGCCTGAACAAAAGATATCATGGAGTGGGGCAGCTGGCTATAGCGATTTTAAAACGAAAACGACAATAGAAAACGATCAACCTGCACTTATAGCTAGTAGTATAAAAACCTATATTGCGGCTACTATTTTGAGGTTAGTTGAAGATGGGAAGTTACGCATCGATCAGCCAATAGAAAACTTGATTACATCAGCATCTAAAAAATTGTTGTCAGAAGATGGATATGATTTAGCTACTATTCAAGTGAAACATTTGCTATCGCATACAAGCAGTATCGAGGATTATGTTTGTGCTAAACATGTTGAAAAATATTTCAAATTTATTGATGAAAATAAAAAATACAGATGGACGAGAGATGAACAAATTGCCTTGACTGTAGAACGAGGAGATCCATTAGGAAAGGCAGAGGATGTATTCAATTATGCTGATGCTAATTATTTATTGCTAACTGAAATTATAGAGCAAGTAACTGGAGAGGTTTTCTATACTGCTATTCGAACATTATTGCGTTATGAAGAGCTGGGTTTAGATGCTACTTGGTTTTATACTTTAGAAGAAAAGCCGAAAAATGTAAAACCATTAGCGCATCAATATTATGGTAAGTACAATTGGGATTCTTACGAAATAGATCCTTCATTCGATTTATATGGCGGTGGAGGCATCGCTTGTACAACGGAAGACCTTGCTCAGTTTTCTTATCATTTTTTCAACGGAGCGATTGTAAAAGATAAGGCTGTAAAAGATTTAATTTTTACAAAAGTCAAAACAAAAGAGGAACAGCAAAATAAGTATTATTTAGGTTTGTCTGAAAGTGAAATTGAAGGATTAACAGCTTATGGGCATGGTGGTTTTTGGGGAACCGTTGTACAATACATTCCAGAGTTAAATACTTCTATAGCTGTTTATGTTTTAGAACGAGATAAGCGCATATTGAGAAAAGATATTTTGGAAGCTATCGTAAAAGAAATGAAAAGTATTTAGTACACAGTTTAATGATAATATTAAAAAATATACTAATATTACAGTTGTTTGCTAATACAAATAATATTCTCAAAAATCTTTTATTAAACTAAAACATAAAAAATGAAAAACACGTCTTTTTACATCTTATTTTTTTTCTTCATCACTACTAATTTATTTGCAACAATAACCATTGAACCTCCATTAGCATTACCCGATATTAATTGTGGAGAACCCCTGCCAGCAGGGCAAGTACTAGTAGCTACTACCGATTGTCCAACATCAGGAGCTATAGTAACTTTTAGTGTTGATCCTTATTTTGAAGACCTTTGTGGAGGTACTCAAGTTACCTATCGTTGGACAGCAACGGATAATTGTGGAGACTTAGAAGAGGTTTTTACAAGCTTTTTTATTTTGCCTGATGTAAATGAGCCTATCGTAACAGGTGTTCCAGCTGATGTAACTGTCGAATGTGGTAATATTCCTAATGCACCTTCGATTACTGCCATTGATGACTGTAGTCAAGCTGTAACGATCACGTTTAGTGAAAATATACTAAATGGCTCTTGTCCTTCAAGTTTTATTATAATTCGTACATGGGTCGCTACAGATGATTGTGGAAACACATCCAGTGCAGATCAAAATATTACGGTTGACGATTTTTCTGTTCCTGTTTTGATAGGTGTACCTGTCGATATGACTGTTGAGTGTGATAATATACCAGTTGCTCCTGTAATTGGTTCAGGTATCTTAGCAATAGATAATTGTAATCCAGATGTACAAATTTCTTTTATAGAAACGGTAACACCAGGTGTTTGCACTGATAGTTATTCTATTTTACGTGAATGGATTGCTGATGATGCTTGTGGAAATGCAGTAAGTCAAGTACAGCATATTACTGTAGAAGACATTACTGCTCCTATTTTGTCGCCTCCTCCTGCTGATATAACGGTTGACTGCGATAATATTCCATTTGCTGATAATCCTACTGCAACAGATAATTGCGATACAAATGTAGATGTAGTATTCACTGAAGTTGTTACCAATGGTCCGTGTGCTTCTTATTTTTATATTAGTAGAGAATGGACGGCAATAGATAACTGTGGAAATCAATTTACTCAAACCCAAGTAGTCACCGTGGAAGATAATACTGCTCCAGTATTTGATGTTGCACCATCTCCGGTATCAGATATTAATTGTGGAGATGCTTTGCCTACACAAGAGGGTTTAACCGCAACAGATAATTGTAATCCAGATGTAATTATTACTATGAATAATGATATTGGACTTATTGATAATTGTGGAGGAACGGCAGTTACTTATACCTGGATAGCAGAAGATGGTTGTGCCAATTCGACAATAGTAACAATGTCATTTAATGTATTGCCAGATACAGAAGCTCCCGTTTTTGATAATGCGCCTGCTCCAATAGCTGATATCAATTGTGGAGATCCTTTTCCCGCACAAGAGGTTATGACAGCAAGTGATAATTGTGGTATCGCTATAGTAACAGCAAATAGTAATTATACAGAAGATTGTATCAATGGATATGTGGTGACTTACACATGGATAGCAGTAGATGATTGTGGAAATTCTACTACAACTTCATCGAGTTTTAATGTATTGTCAGTTGAGGAATGTGAAACTCCAAGTGCTGTTAGTAGTTTGGTGATAAGTGGTAATGTGGTTAAGTTGAGTTGGATAGGAACAAGTGCTGCCAATCGTTACAGAATTCGCTATAGACCTGTTGGTGGAACATGGACGGAAGCGCTTACGGGAGGAATAGAAACCTTCCGATTTTTGAATGGATTAACACCAAACACAACCTATCAATACCAAGTGAAGTCGCTTTGTACTGCTTCGAATTCTACTTGGTCTAGTACGGCTACCTTTACTACCTTAAATGATATTTGTGATCGTCCTGCAAATAGCGGTGTAACGAATACGACGAGTACTAGTACAACTGTTTATTGGACGTCTTATCCGAATGATATAAAATACAGAATCAAATATAAAGCAACTGATTATTCTAATCCTTGGACTGAGGTAACGTTGAATCCAACGACGTATAATTTAACAGGTCTTACGGCTTCTACCAACTATAAATACAAGTTAAAAACAAAGTGTTCGGGTGGTTGGTCGAACTGGTCGTCGAATTATACATTTGCTACTCCTGCTAGTTTTTTATCAGATATTGTGAGCAGAAAAGCGAATACTACTATTCAAGTCTTTCCAAATCCAGCTAGCAATGTTGTACGAGTAAGCTTAGAAAAAGAAGCGAATGTTATTCGTATCCTTAATGTGAATGGAAAGCTAATGAAAGAAGTATTTCCAACTTCTACTACCGAAAAAATCGATATTCAAAACTGGTCTACTGGAATGTATATCCTTACCGTTTTGTACAATGACGGTACGATGAATACTGAACAGTTTGTGAAAATGAATTAATACTCAATTCAGTTGTTTTTGATTTGCTTATCCAAGCAGTACAGAAGATTTTACAATAAGTAAAATCTTCTGTATAACATCTGGTGATATTTTATTCCAAAATATCACCAGGTGTTTTTTTTGTAAAAAAAGATACTTTCTTAAAGTCAAACCAATAAAAAATTAAACACATGAAAAATATAACGCTTTACTTTTTTCTTTTATTGATTAGTTCAACAAATCTTTTTGCGAGCATAGAAAATGCTAATAATTTCTCTTGTGACGAAACAACACTGGAAACTTATACTGGCTGTCAAGGCGATGGTTATAGTGTACAAATTAATGGGGTAATTTACGATGAGAACAATCCAAATGGAATAGAAATTATCATAGGTGGTGCTTCAACAGGCTGTGATTTAATTGTAACAATTGATCTAGTTTTTAACTCAGATGAGGTTTCATCTCAGTCATATACACTTTGTCAAGGCGAAAACTTAATTTATAATGGTACGGTCTATGATGAATCGAATTCAAGTGGCACAGAAGTAATATTTGGTGGTGCTTCCAATGGCTGTAATTTAATTGTTAATATAAACCTAACGTTTGAACTTGTAGAGACGATAACTGAAACATACATGGGGTGCGAAGGAGATAGTTATAGTGTAACTGTCAATGGTACAACTTATGATGAAACGAATCCGGTTGGTCTAGAAGTAATAGCTGGTGGTGGTTCGAATGGTTGCGATTTAATAGTAGAAATAAATTTAGTTTTTTATCCAACACCGACTTCTTATTTGTATGCTAGTTTATGTGAAGGAGATAGTATTGTTATTTACGAGAATTGTTATAAAATAGATAACCCCAATGGGACAATTGTTATAGAAGGAGGATCATCAAATGGATGTGACTCTATAGTTGTAATTGATTTAACCTTTATACCAAACTCAATAACTAATGTAACCTATACAGGGATTTCAGGAGACGGTTATAGTGTAGTCGTCAATGGTACTACTTACAATGAAGCTAATCCAAATGGAATCGAATATTTAGGTTTAAGTTATGTGGGATGCGATTCATTAGCAGTAATAGATTTGACCTTTACTTCTTGCTCAACACCAACTGCGGTAAGCAGTCAAGTGATGAGTGCCAATGTAGCGAAGCTGAGCTGGGGAGGTACAAGTGTGGCTGATCGATATCGTATTCGTTATCGCCCCATAGGTGGATCATGGACGGAGTTGCTGACTGGTGCAGATGAAACCTTCCGATTTATTAATGGACTTTCGCCAAATACGACTTATCAATATCAAGTGAAGTCGCTTTGTACTGGTAGCAATTCTGCTTGGTCGAGTACTTCTACTTTTACAACTGTAGGTGACATTTGTGATATACCATCAACTAGTAATGTAACGAATACAACGACTACAAGTACAGTTATTTATTGGTCTGCGTATCCAGATGATATTAAATACCGAGTCAAGTATAAATCTAAAGATTTTGTAAATGCTTGGACAGAAGTTACACTGAATCCTACATCGTATACCGCAACTGGTCTGATGGCTAATACGAACTACAAGTACAAACTAAAAACAAAGTGTTCAAACGGTTGGACAAACTGGTCGTCGAATTTTACATTCTCAACACCACCTAGTTTTTCATCTGATATAATGAGTAGAAAAGCAGCAACAGACATTCAGGTATTCCCAAATCCTGCTTCCTATTTTGTAGAGCTAAGCTTACAAAAAGAAGCTACTCTTATTAGTATTTGTGATTTGAATGGAAAAGTATTAAAAGAAATAATTCCAATTTCTACTACTGAGAGAATAGATATTCAAAACTGGTCTACTGGAATGTATTTGCTTTCGGTAAGATACGATGATGGCACTATAACTACAAAACACTTTGTCAAAACGAATTGATAGAATAAGCAAAACATTAATAAAAAACGGATTGTCTTTTCATGAAGACAATCCGTTTTTTATTAATGTTTATACGATACAACTATTTGCCCTTTTCGCATAAATAGTGTTGTTTATTGCGAAAAAGCATCGTTTAGTCTATAAAATGAGAGCTAAAAACCCCTTTTTTCTACATTTATAGCATTAAGTACTCGTTCAAACATTCTTTTAAGAGTATCTATTTACGAATAGCTACGTATGAAGGACAGGTATATCTAATCAACCAAATATAGCTATTATGGATTCAAAAAGCCAATTAGCCTTACTGAAAGAACGCTTAGAAAAGCTAGAGCAACAGCAAACAGTTTTTCAAAACGAAATCAGATTTTTGAAGCGAGACATTCAGGAATTAACGCTTGCTATTAATCAAGAAGAAATAGTAGAAGATGAAATTGTACCATCAGTTCGAGCCCCCTTACCTAAGCTTGAACCAGTCGAAATTGAACAAGAAAAGAGACAAGAAGAAATACCAGTACCACCAAAAGTAGAGGAGGAACAAGCTGCACCTTCGCAGACTACCCCAGAAAAGGAGAAAAGAGATTGGAGTGTTTTTGGAAATATAGAATCATTTATTGGTACCAACCTTATTAGTAAAATAGGAATCCTTATTCTTATTATTGGAGTAGGAATTGGTGCAAAATATGCCATTGATAATCAACTGGTCAGTCCACTGACAAGAATTATTTTAGGCTATATTACTGGTGTAGTTTTGTTAGTAACGTCGCTTAAGTTGCGTACAAAATATGAAAATTATAGTGCAGTATTACTCAGTGGTGGTCTGGCTATTTTATATTTTATTACTTACTTTGGCTATGCCTTTTACGGCTTATTTCCACAATTATTAGCCTTTGGATTGATGGTGGTGTTTACCCTGTTTTCGGTGGTCGCTGCCGTTTCATACAATCGACAAGTGATTGCTGTCATTGGTTTGGTCGGTGCCTATGCTGTTCCGTTTTTGCTTAGTTCTGGTTCGGGAGATTATCTTACTCTTTTTACCTACATGGCGATTATTAATGTTGGTATCCTGTTGATAAGTGTGCAAAAGTATTGGAAGTATCTTTTTTATAGTGCTTTCTTTATGACATGGATCATTTATGGTAGTTGGATGGCGGATTATGGTTTAATGAATCATTTTTCAATTGCCATTACCTTTGCTTTTATCTTTTTCCTCATTTTCTATGTTACCTTTTTAGCGTATAAATTAATTAAGAAGGAAGAATTTAAAAGACGAGATATTTTCTTAGTCCTTAGCAATTCATTTATCTTTTATGGATTGGGTTGTATTATCCTGACAGATTATAATTATGAAGACTATCTTGGTCTATTCACCTTGCTAAATGCTATCATTCATTTTGGTGTAACAACATTAGTGTATTCACAAAAATTGGCAGATCGAAATTTATTTTACCTCGCTTCGGGTTTAGTGCTGACGTTCTTGACAATGGCTATACCTGTTCAGTTGGATGGTAATTGGGTGACCCTACTTTGGGGAGCAGAAGCAGTATTATTATTTTGGATAGGCAGAACACAACAAGTAGCTATATATGAAAAGATGGCTTACCCGATTATCTTTTTGGCCTTCTTTAGCCTGTTCCATGATTGGGAATTGATACCTAGACATAATTTTGAAACCTATCCATATACCATTCTTTTTAATGCTACATTTATAACAGGATTATTAGTGTCACTAGGTTTTGGTTTTATTACCTATTTGTACCATAACGACCAGTATGAAAAACCAGCAACCAAAGTATGGATCAGTTCAATAATGAATTATTCCATTCCAATAATGTTTTTGTTTGCACTTTATATGACTTTTCATTTTGAGATATCAATGTATTGGGAGAAACTATTTCAAACATCTAAACTAGAGATCCATTTAGATAACCGCATGACAACGAAGATGGATTATGATTTACGTATCTTTAAACAACTTTGGATTTTTAATTATACCGCACTTTTTCTCACTATTCTTTCTTTTGTAAACCTAAAACAGATTCGTAATAAGTATCTTGGTATAGCAAATATGGCGCTCAATTTAATGATCATATTTTCAATCCTTACTACTGGGCTATTTAAGTGTGTTGAACTTAGAGAAATACATTTACTTCAGACCAATGCAGAATACTTTAATAAAGGAATCATGTATCATGTAATTCGATACATTACGTATGGTTTTTTAGGAGCCTTAGTTTATGCAACTTATTCCTATCTAAAAGATGGTTTACTTGAACTTCGTTTAGCACAATACGTAGGTATATTTGTACATGCCGTCATATTAATTGTGATCAGTTATGAGCTAGTACATTGGATGGAAATTTTAGGTTCTAATCAATCAGATAAATTAGCCTTAAGTATCTTGTGGGGATTGTATGCCTTGCTGCTAGTAATATTGGGGATTTGGAAAAAACAAAAATTATTACGTATTGCAGGTATTGGATTGTTTGCCATTACATTAGTGAAATTATTCTTTTACGATATTGCACATTTGAATACTATTTCGAAAACAATTGTACTCGTTTCATTAGGAGTTTTATTATTAATTATTTCGTTTTTATACAATAAATATACAGATGTTATTACAGAAGAAACAGAACCGACGCCTTAGTGCCTTAGTTTTATTTATTGCTTTTAGTATCATCGCTTTTGGTCAAGCAAGATATTATCATCCGATCTCTGGTGTCGAAGATAAATGGCATACCATTGACTTGGACGGAGATATAATGAATAGAGTGAAAACGAATTTGTCGGACATTCGTATTCTGTCAGTTAATGAACAGCAAGATACTGTAGAGGTGCCTTACTTGATAGAGCGAGTAGCAGATTCTCGGAAAATTTCATCGAAAGCATTCGGCATTATCAATAAAAGCAACAAAGGTAATCGACACTTTTTTACGATTAGGTTAGACGAAAAAACAACGATTAATGAAATTGATTTGCAGTTTTCAAATCGAAATTATAATTGGAAAGTAAAACTTGAAGGCAGCCACAACCAAAAAGAATGGTTTACTTTGCTTGATGATTATCGTATTTTGTCAATTAAAAACCAACAGACCAATTATAAATTTACGACCCTAGCTTTTCCGACAGCTAACTATACCTATTACCAAATTAGTTTTGATGCAGCAGAAGAGCCTGCTAGCATTTCGGGAACGATCCGAACAGTCGAAGAAACCTTAGGACGTTATGTAAATTATCCTGCGACATTTTCGGTAGAAGAAAATAAGAAGAAAAAAGAATCCGTCATTCATTTAGTCTTGAATAAACGTTTACCTATTTCAGATGTTGAATTAGTAGTCGATAATACGTTTAATTATCAACGACCATTGCAGATAGAAGCTCTTGTGGATAGTGTAAAAACAGCTAAAGGTTGGCGGTACAATTATAGAACAATAGGACATAGCTATCTTTCTTCATTGAGTAAACCTACGTTTAAAACGAAAGAAGTATTTACCAATCGACTAAAATTAACGATCCGAAATTTTGATAATGCACCGCTGACCATAAGCTCGGCGAAAATACGAGGATTACAATATCGTCTAGTCGCTCGCTTCGATGCTATCGAGAATGAACACCTACTTCGTTATGGCAATAAAAAAAGCAGAAAACCCAATTACGATATTGTAAATTTTAAAAACACCATTCCTGCTAACCCTAAACCTTTACAAATTGGGAAGGTAACGGTCATTGGCCATCATAAAGAAGAAACGGAAAGTCCACTCTTTGAAAGTAAGCTTTGGTTGTGGGGGATTATGCTACTCATCATTGCCGTCTTAGGTTACTTTACTTTTGCGATGATCAAGAGTAAAGCACAAGAGTAAGAGAATAAACCAAATAATGAATGGAAGAAATTTCAATTTCTTCCATTCATTATTTGGTGCTTTACTTTTTTTGTATTGATTAATTACAATTGAATTTGATTACGTATAACACAATATAAACAAAAAAGAAGGTAAAAGAAAGGTCTACTAGATGAAGTCCCTACTTCGATAGATGAAATAAGAACTTTATTTAGTAAATGTAATTTTTAATTATCTGATCAGAGCGATATCACTAGCGTGTACTTCGATCACATCATCGAGAAAAAGAATTTCGGCTACCCAAACATAAATACCTTCTTCAGCTAATTTCCCTTTATAAAAACCGTCCCAACCTGTAAGAGGATCATTTGGATCACTATTAATAGTTTCGAAAATAAAATTCCCCCAACGATCAAATATTTTTAATGACTGAATAGCTTTGACTTCTTTACTTCCATACAAGGTAAAGACATCATTGATGCCATCGCCATTAGGGCTAAAAGTATTCGGCGCATAAAATTGTCGAAATGCTTCTACTTGTATGTTTACAGAGTCTACTGCACTACAATCATCAATAGAAACAACTTCTAAACTATAATTGCTACTAATAAATGGTGTAGCAATAACTTGTAGACTGTCGCTTAAGTCAAGGTTTTCATAAGGAGTCCACTGGATAGATTGAAGCGGAACATTATTAGTTATAGCACTAATTTCTATTGGGCAACCTAAGCCTATCGTAACATCATCCATAAGTATAACTTCAGGAATTAAAGGAGCAGATAAAATTACTGTTGTTTGAGTTGTACATTCATTGTTATCTTTGAGAAGGATAGTGTAATTATTAGGTCCAAGATTGTTATAAAAAATAGAATCCGAAAATGTATTTCCATTAACAGAAAAAGAATAGGGGGCAATCCCACCATTTGATTGACTCAAGTCGATCATGCCTGTTTCTAGTCCATCGCAATTCGGATTGATGGCTATTGGGTTTAGAGAAAGTTCACTTGGTTCAGTGAGCGTATATGATGCGCTTGTGCTACAACCTAAAGCATCTGTAATCGTAAGGGTATAAGTTGAGGCAGCTAGGTTTTGGATGCTTGAATTATTTTCATTAGTACTCCAATTGTAAGTGTAGGTAGGAGAACCACCTGTTGGAAAAGCAGTAAGGGCTCCATCATTTGTGCCAAAACAACTGACATTATAGCCACTATAATCTTCTGCCTCTAGAACTAGAGAAAGTAGGAGAGGCTCTTGTACTTCTACAATCATTACACCAATATTATCAAAATCATCTTCGATGCTTATCATGTAAGTACCATTTGGTAAATCAGAAATATTGATCATTTCATTTAATGATGTGATCGTTCCGTTTCCGCTAAACGATTCACCGAGTAGTTCCCACGAGTAGGTAAAAGGAGCTGTCCCTATCGTAATTTGAAAATCAATTTCGCCTGATGATTCATTAAAACAAATAGTTGGTGTGCTCGTATTTTCTCCAAAAATAGTACAGACGATTGTGCTTAGGTTTAGATGTACAATACTATCACATTCTTCAGCTGTTTGTAGCAATTCGGTATACATACCATCTTCGTAAAAAGGCGTATTGCCAATATAAAGCGTATCTTCTTCACAAATTAAAACATCCAAAAAAACTTCATTAATTGGTATCATTTCTAACTGTACTTCTACAATACTATCGCAGCCATTATCTTGTAAAAGTTGGAAAGAATAATTCCCACTATCGCAAAGTAAGCTGTCTAATATTTCGTAACATTCGCCTTCGCAAAAGCTATCGTTAATTATAGTGACTGGAATAGGTTTTACATTTGTTGTAAAACAAGTAGGTGATGCTTCATCACAAGCGTTACTGGCTGTTACACAAATTTCGTAAAATCCTGTCGAAGGAAAAGTTGTTTCGATACTTGTCGCTTCACTTTCTGCTGAGAATGCTTCACCGTTAATTGTCCAATCAAAAAAAACAGCGCCTTCTTCTGCTTGCACACTATAGCTTGTGAGTAATTCTGTGCAAATTTCCGCAGGTCCATTGATGTTGCCTGAGGTATTAAGCGGTGATACTTCTGTAGAACCATTGAGTACTTGAAAAGTCCAATCGCAGTTATCACCAAAGTTTCCGTCCATCACTAAATAATAATACTGACCGATGGTCAATGGACTAATATTGGTAAATTGAGCAGAACTATTTTCAGGGACAGGATTTGATCCTCCTCTACAATTAGAAACAAGAGTATAGTTTTCGCAATCTAAACTTTCATAGATTGCCATTTCCAAACCATTACCCAACTGACAGTTGTTTACAGAGAGTTGAATAGTAAGATCAGTACTCCCCGCTTGGAATGCAATCCATTGAGCATTGTGAACAACAAAGGTGCAAAAATCAGAAGGTGCTTCTCCCTCTATATCACTATCATGTCTTCCCGTAAAACCATCAATATCACAGATGATACAAGCATCTTCACAAAAACTAGTCATCTGTACAGGTTCCACACAAGGAGCAGGTTGTGCATTTAGTTGAATACACAAAACGGAAAAGAAGATTAACATTAGTAGCCGATAGGACATCTTTTATTCTTTTAGCATAGAACGGTTTCTTATAAAGCTTGTCTATAAAGTTACATTTTTTTATAAACAAAAAGAGACCGCTCTAATACAGAACAGTCTCTTTTTAGTAGGAATTAAATAAAAACTTAGTCGATACTTAATAATTCTACTTCAAAAATAAGAGTAGCATAAGGCTTGATGTCGCCACCTGCTCCACGTTCACCATAAGCTAAATGATAAGGTATAAATAACTTCCACTTAGAACCAACAGGCATTAATTGTAATGCTTCTTGCCATCCTTGGATAACACCATTTACAGGAAAAGAAGCAGGCTCATTTCGTTGTACAGAACTATCGAAGACTTTTCCGTCGAGTAATGTACCATGATAATGAGTAGTTACCTTATCTGTAGGGCCAGGCTTGTCACCTTTTCCTTCTGTCATGATTTCATATTGCATACCACTAGCAAGGGTAACGACTTCTTTACGTTTTCCATTTTCTGCTAAGAAATCTTCTCCTTCTTTTATGATTGAAGCGAATTGTTTTTTCTGTTCTTTTTCCATGTGAGACTGGAAAATTTGGCCAGCTTCTTCAACCGTCATTTTTGTAGAACCTGCCATTACATCTTCAATAGCTTGAGCAACATCAGCAGCTTTTACTTCTTGTAAACCTTGTTGTTTTAGGTTTTGGGCGATAAGCATACCCACGCTATAACTTAATGAATCCATATCTGTGTTTTGTGTAAATGCAGGGAAAGTAACACTTAGGCATAGCCCTACAATTAAAATAAATGATTTTGTCATGATATAATTTTTATTAGGCGGCAAAGATAGGTCTTTATATCCGCAAAAAAAAGCTTGCTCCATAAAGATGGAACAAGCCTTAAGCTCTCTTTTATTCTAGAGTCTTTACGATAATTAAGAGGTCAGGAATTTTTAGTAGAATAAAAAACTAATATCCCTAAAACCTTAATTACCTCCCCAAGGGAAATTTCCACAATTAATGGAACGTATAGTAATTTCTACA
>JAHDIP010000395.1 GCA_020630735.1 Saprospiraceae bacterium
ATGGGAACCTCAAAAAGAAAAAGTCATTAAAAACTTAAACGTTAATCCTAAAAATGTTCACTTATTAGATGCTAAACATTTTATTCAAGAAGAAAAACCTGAAGAAGTGAATCGATATATTTTGGACTTTTTGAAACAATAATTAGAGCAGAAATGAGAGAAGCGAGAAAAGAGACGTTATATATTTGTTCCGTTTATCAAATATAAAATCCCTCATCTCGCCTCTCTGTTCTCGATTATTATTCGTCCATAGCTTTCATACTCTTATTGATCTACTTTCAAAATAGCTCGTTCGATTTCAGCAATATTTGCGGGTCGAAAGTTTAGGGGTACGTTCTGCATATTACTCATTACAAAACTTCCATCTGCCAATACTGGTTTTTTAGCCTCAAAATCGAAAGCCACATAATTCACTTTATCATCTTCATCAAAAACGATTTGTTTGCGCATATCTTTCGGAATATAATGTACCGATTTTTTGCTTGGTCGGAAAGCAAAAATCTCAAATGATTTTTTATCGTTTAACGGCGTACTAAAAATAGCCAACTGTCTACCTTCTGGTAAAGGCGTATCTATGTTGCACCAAAACACTTCAGCACTTGTTACTTTAAAACCATAGTATTGGATGCTTTCTCCTATTCGAGCAATCGTTGCATTATTTTTTGATTTCGCAATTAAGCGATCTGTTTCTACTTTTTGAATGAGTTCATCTTTCAATTTCACAATTCGATCATATTCGGATAAATTTTGGAATAACTCAATCGTTGCACGTTCAACATCACGAGCATATAGAGGCGAAATGCAGGTACAATAACCACAACATAATGCCATAACTTGAGGAGAACTATGATTAAATACAAGTGGAGATTTATCGCTTAAAGGATTTCTTGCTTGTGGGAATAAATATGCCTCCAATAATTCTGGACTCCCCTTTTCAGCAAGTGTATTAAATCTGTTTTTCAAGCGTAGCGCAGCTTCATAAGCAACACATTCGTCATAGTATGGTTGTATGGTTGCTACACGAATGTCATAAGTTGCAATGCTATCAGCTTTAAATCTTTCTTCGAATCGTTTAACTTCTTCTTCATATTTTTGGATACTTTCATTATATGCTTTTAGGTCTTCTTCATATTTTTCTTGCTTTACTTCGTATTTTGTCATTCTTGCCTCATAGCTATCATCCAACTCTTTTTGTTTTTTTGCCTTATTAAAAAACAGTCGTTTAAAAATAGACTTGGGTACATAAACTTTTTTCTTTTTAGGAACACGGCTCGGCTTATAAGGTTCTTTCAATACTTCCATTTCAGGATAAAAAAGATTCGCTAATGGTGGCAAACCTAATTCTCTAAATTCAACGGGTTTTTCGGGAATATCAAGTTCTATCTTTGCCAATTCTTTAAAAACATTTCCTGATACATTCGTCTTTTGTAACCTCGTTTTAGGTACTTTCACTTGATCTTCATTCAAAATATCAATCCCTGCTTCCAATTGTGTCCAATCCATTGTTTGTTCTGCATCTCGTTCACCTCGATACAAATTCATATTCGGATTTGCCTCTTGGCTTGGCACAAAAACATCAACAGATTTTCCTTCTTTCATTTTCAATTTTCGCCCATTGGCACTCACATCTATCCGCACCATTCCCCCTGTAGAAAGTGCTTGATTTCCTTTTGCAGTATTCAGTCTGTAAAAAAGCATCGCAGATGGCTTAACGGCTTCATCGACTTTTAAGTCTATCAGTTGACCATCAAGGGGAGTTCCATCTTCGAAGGTATAAGCATCGGCAGGAATACGAATAATCGTTCCGTCCTTAGCTGTAAATTCATTTTCTATCGTAGGATTAACCGTAAATTGCTCGACACTTTTTTGCTCAAAATGACGGTATAGTTCATCGACTGATTCGATTACTTTGTACTGCAACTGCACTTCCACACGTCTATTTTTAGACTTCCCAGTGTCGCTAAAATTGTCAGCAACTGGTGTATTTTCTCCATAGTAATTCATAGTAATAAAACCAGTAGCAATTCCATTTTGATTCAAGTAATTACGAACAGAGGTGCAACGGTTTTTAGATAGTTCTTGGTTGTAAAGAACATCGCCATCTGCATCGGTATGACCTTGTAGATTGTAGTGTACATTAACCGCATCTTTACTCGTCAATACGAGTTTATCCAGTTGTTGTTTTGCTGTTTCGGAGAGTTCATAGCTGTCACTCTCAAAGTTCACTTGTGCTGTTTTTTGCTCTTGTGCAAACAAGGCAAACGATAACAATTGAACAAATAAGACTAAAAAAATGGTTTGTCTCATAACTTAAATTTTATAATTTTGTTTTAATTTTTGTTGTGTTCATAAGGATAGTCGCATGAAGTCAAAAAAGGTTACAGGCATACTAAATATTTATTTTTTCTCAAATAAATTCTTCCTATAAAAAACATTTGTTAACTTAGTACACTACTTAATACCTACAATACTAATTCTATAACAAGTCTACTTATATTCTTTTCACTAATGAAATGATCTTCATTTCATTAAGAATTCTTTTTAATTTTTAAAACTCCAATATCTATGAAAAATCTACACACCAAAATGATGTTTTGTATTTGTCTAATGTTTTCTGTTACATTTATTAATGCCAACACCTTAGATGATGGTGGTTGTCCTGCTCCTTATAGCTTGGAGGCAATGGTTACGGGCTTAACGACAGCTACGATAAGTTGGAATGGTCATTCACTTATTACAAAATATAAACTACGGTATCGAATTGCCAACTCTGGCGATCCTTGGCAAGAAATGATTGTCTTTGGCACAAGTGTTAACCTTACAAATTTGACGGCAAATAATGCATACATTTATCAAGTAAAAGCTGTATGTGATTCAGAAAATAGTGCATGGGAATCTGGCAGTTTTAATAATGCACAGTGCGATCCACCTTCTACAACCTTAGTTACTTTACTAAGTCAATCATCTGCTCGAATAAGTTGGGGTGCTGTAGCCGGAGCTACAAAATACAAAGTACGTTATAGAGCAATGGGAGGAAATTGGAGTACCGTTTATACTCAGCGTCTTTCACGAATGCTCAATGGTCTTTCAATGAATACCGTTTATCAATACCAAGTAAAGTCAAAGTGTGATGCAGGATGGGGAGAATGGACAACTATAGACTCTTTCTATATTGATGAAGATGCTTTTGGTAACGACATCAATGCTCGTTTAGTTTCGGATCAAGTCAGCATCAAAATGTTCCCTAACCCTACTAGTGATGTTTTAAATATCGATATCAGTAATGGAGAGATTACTCAAATTCAATTGCTGAATGCAAATGGTCAGACTATACGTATAATCGAAAGTAATGCTCAAATAAATGTGTCTTCATTGACGAAAGGATTTTATATGCTTCAGGTCTTAACGACTGATAACGAAGTATTAACTGAGCGATTTGTAAAGTATTAAAAGAAAGTCTTTATCGTCTAACTAATTCAACTATAGGAAAACGAGAAGCGGGATTTTCAGTATAAAATGAAATTTCTTTCTATCATTTTATACTAAAAATCCCGCTTCACTATTCTCAACTCTCTATTCCTAATCCTCCTCAACTTGAGAGATATAAAATCCTATGCAGATTTAGTACAAGCCATTTCAACTGTTGGTAAATTTGTTTCTTTAATTGCATTCATTCCACCAGCGATATCTGTGA
>JAHDIP010000396.1 GCA_020630735.1 Saprospiraceae bacterium
TCACTCCAAGTATCATCACTACATAATTCTCTTACTTGGAATTCATATTCAGTTCCACCACTTAAGTCAGTAATAAATCTATAGTAAAGATCTTGCTCATCAGTTAATTCCCAGTCAGTTGTTCCAACTGGTCGATATCTGAATTGGTTTGTAATGGTACTTGACGTACTGTAGATATAAGTAGAAACATTACTAGTAGCACTCGTTGATAATGTATTACCAGCAGGTATCGTACACTCTTCTTCTCCTGTTGTTGTACCTGATGTCTCAAATTCTTGAAGGCTAGTATACGGAGACCAGTCTCCATTTCCACACTGCTTTCTTACTTCAAATTCGTATGTTTTGTTTTCTTCTAATGCATCAGTATAAGCGTAGTAATTTTCAGAAATGCTTGTTTCTATCCAATCCGTAGTTCCTACTTCTCTGAAACGAAATTGAGTATTTACAGGCCCAACTGGCTGATTTGTATAAAAATAAGCACTTGTATTGTTTTCTAAAACGCTAGCATAAGAACTATCATCACAAGCTTGACAACCATCAGCTGGTTTTAAGTTGAAGATACCGTATTGTTCTTGATAGTATGTAATGATTCCATTTGGGCTACTCCAGCTTGCTCCTGTATCTGTCCAGTAACCATTCCACTCACCGTTCCATCCCCAGTTTATATGGTATTGTCCTTCATCATTATAACCATCTATTAACCAAGCATGAGAAACACCACCATCAGCAGCTCCTCTAAGGTAGACTGGACGGCCTGCATCTAATTCAGCTTTGATTACTTCATCCCAAACATCTGGTTCAGTAAAATCTTTAGAATATACAACAGCATCACAATCGAAGCCCCAAATATGTACTAATGCATTTCTCACATAACTAAAGTAGGTAGACGTGTAACTTGGGCTGTATTCTGTTTGAGTTGAAATTCCTACATGATATAGAAATTCAGCAATATCATCATTAGAATCAGTTAACTCATTTGGCATTGCTCCAAAATCATAATCAGTTGTTGCGAAGTTAGCACTTTGCTCACCATAAGTAGGATCTGTATAAGTTACGGCTCCACTCGTTATTAGGTTTCCATTATCGCCCCAATACTTAATTAATTGCCCCATTGATACTGGTACACAACCTAAATAAGCATGTCCAGCAGGCCCAGCAGTGTCTACTGGTGCCATTTCATTATAAAATTCTTCTTGTCCCCAGATAGTCGTTGTTAAAGGTGATACAACATCATCACGATCTGTTCCTACTCTTTCGTAACGATCATCCTTCAAACTTGCCCACTTATTAGTACTATTATCAGTGGCTGTCATATTGTTAGTACGCAAGTGTTCAATTTCAATTTGGTAATTATTCAATGTACCTTGAACACCGTCAGGTATGTTATCGAAGTCTGTATTTGAATTAATAGCATAGCCTAAAATAGGGGTACTACGTTCATCTGCAGAAACAGCTACGAATCCTTGATCATTGATTTCGAAGATATAGTAAAAAACTTCACCATTTGCTTCTCCAGTAAATGTTGCGGTAATCTCAGCTTCAGAAACACCACCAAGTGATAGGTCATTTTGATAGAAGTGATTTTTTGCAACAAGCTGAGCTTGTTCTAAACTTACCTCTTGGGCGGAAGTAAGTTGGGTAAAACAAATGGAAAGAATAAACAAGCCAAAGACTTGTAAAATTCCTTTTTGGAAAGTATTCCAGTAATTCATATTGATATATTTTTTAATTGTGTTGATGATCGGGTTTTAGTTTACTCTAATTCAACGGAAATTTATTTTAACAATATCTTTCGTCTTTTTATGCTATTCTGTTATAGACAGGCTTAAACCCTTATTATTTAAGCCTTTGTCTAGAACATCAAAATTAATGCTATTTTTCAATAATTTCACCTTTAGACAACTGAAATGCTAATATTCAAGCTTTTTTGTATTAGAACAATACTGATAACATACACTTGAAAGCTATTGAGATTCATTGAATAGCGTGATTAGAAGTACTTATGTATATATGCTCCTGATAGAAAAATAGAACTTTAACTTCATTGTTATGCTCAGGCTTTATTGTGATATATTAACAACTATTCATAGTGTTTAGGTCAAAAAGCCTTTATTTAGAATATTGGTAAATGATTGCTGGAATTCAACTGTTTATTTATATTCTTTACCAAATCCCTTGAATATCAGCAGTATAAAAACAAAATCATATTGATAAAGTTTGTTTTTATTGCTCTTTTATTCGCAAATATTGGCTTATTTTAAGCTAATAAAAAGTCAGAATGCTTACATCTTTGAAGTAATTCTGAGATCTTTTAGTGAATATACATTCATTTTATCAACAGCAACCAAAACCTTAGACGAAAAGAATACTCGTTTTGGGACAATTAATGACAGATTTTTAATAAAAAAAACGCCAAGCTACTTTATGCAGCTTGGCGTTCTCTTATAAATTAACTTTATGTTAAATTATGGTTTAGCAATAATGAAAGTTGATTATTGCACTATTTCTTACTTTTTCGCTTCTTTTTCTTGCGATCTTTCTTTGATTTTCGGCTATCTAATTGTGTTGGATTCTCTAAAATATCACTATTAGTGATACTGTAAACCTTCTCTACATGCTTCCAAACACCATCTTTGAACTCAAAACCTTCATAAGTACCGTCTGGTAAGTAGGAATGATAGATACCTTTACCTTCTGGCTGTTCTGGTTCCACATGATCATATAGTATTTGATCTTTACTTGGATAATAGTTCATTGAAACAGATGCTCTATTGCTGTACTCCAAGATAAAACGATTCTTCATACCGAAGGCTTCGCCATCTTTATAAACCTCAAATATGGGTGCACCAAAGACTGGCTTATTGTTTTCATCAAAATATAGTACCTCTGCGATTTTCTTTGTGCTCATAGGAGTGCTATTCTTCCATCCGTATAACATATAGTACTTACGGCCTTTATACTCTTTCTCCGATATATTGTAATAAACCGAACCATACCAGTTTTCATGAGTAGAGATTTTGTCTTCAGGAAAACTGATCAAATTGGTAGAATCTCTAAGTGGATAAAGCACCAAATCATTACTATTCATTTGTATGGCACCATGATATTCATAATAATCTGCTGAATAAAGCTTATCCGATGGTAAATTGCCTGCTGCATTTGTATCATCTTCAGCTAGACGTACTAACCAAGTAAAAATTCTAAAAGTACTATCTGATGGATATAAAACCGATAGTCCTTCTATATTCTTGAACTTTTTGTTAAATGAATTTTCTGTTTTTAAAGCAGAGACAAATGTAGGTATGATTTGTTGATTGTAGGATTTTCTTTCTTCAATATTACCTGTTTTAGCCATAGAGCTAAAAAGGCTGGATAAGGAATCTTGAAGTTCTTGCATATTTTGAGCCGAAACAGGCTGGCTAAATGTAAAGGCAATGGCCATTACTAAAAAGCTGATGATAATTTTGTTCATAAAGGCTATGTTGTGTTTTGAGTTTTTTAACGTTATTTTGAGTCAATTTAGTTTATAGCAAATGCTTCTTAGCTAAATTTGCTTGCAAAAATAAGTATTTTCTTATTGAGAAACCTCAAATTTACTTTTTAATGGTAGTATATACTTGATGAATCAACTTTCTTGTAAAAGAAAAGCTATTTTTGCAACAATCCTTAGGATTTTACTAAATTACACTCC
>JAHDIP010000397.1 GCA_020630735.1 Saprospiraceae bacterium
AAACTCAAAAATTCTATAGCCAAAATGCGGAACTTATTTTTTACCCGTTACTTATTTCCTACTTCCTAGAGCAATTTAGGCTTAAATAAAAATTAACTAATGAAAAATACATACATACTATTTGTCTTCCTTTTTTTTGTAATGAGTTGTCAAACGGGATTAGATCAAAATTTATTGGTCGGAAAATGGCAAGCTGCAGAATTTACAAATAACGGTCAACAAGAAAAAATTTTCTTAGAAAAAGTTCAATTTGAATTTACGAAAGAAGGTAAGTATTCCTATAATGGTATGTTTAAGGATAAAGAAGCTGGTACTTTTAGGTTAAGAGGAAAAACCTTATATACTACAAATACGTTGGAAAAAGGTGCTTCAGAAAAAGCAGTTAAAATTACTTTGCTCACAGCTGATTCACTTCATTTTTTGATGAATGCTGCGGGACAAGAACAAGAGCTAAAGCTTTTTAAGCTTAGTACACTGTAAACTAATTAACTTCCTATTTTGGTGGTCTCTTTTTAAATTTGAACTTCGTTAAAAATACTCACTGTTTCTGCTTTGCAGTTGTATCTAATACAAGCTAGTCCAACTGCATCGCTTGCGTTTTTTGCCTAGTATAGATTCAAATTAGACCACCTAAGATGTCGGATTTATTTTTTACTCGTTACTAAAATAACTTAAAGTCGATAATTCAACTGATAAAATTTTATTACAAATGCGTTACTCCTATTTCATCTTAATTTTTTGTATTTCTTCTTGTTTACTTCATTTTGGTTGTGATTCTAGTGGTGCTAGAATAATAAACACTAAAATGCTTCACAAAATAAATGCCCCAAGTGAAAAAGACTTCTATCATTTCGTTACACATGAACAAGAATATTTAGCAAAAGTAGAACGGTTTACTGAGGATTCTATTTACTTTCTTTATGTAAAAAGCGATCCAGGATTTCAGAAACATTCAGGTTCTAATTATGGCAATTTGTTGCTAAAGCGAGAGGAGATGCAAATATCTAGTCTATCTAAATCTGACTTAATAAGCGCTCCTGAAAATAGAAATAGAAAGTCAATAATTGCAACAAATGTAATACTACCCACGCTCAACAATAATGAACCTTTGATGCTTCATGAAATCAGGAGAGTTAAAGACCTCAAAGAAGTTCCAATAGCTGTAAAAGACCCTGTCATTGAAGAAGAAGTGAGGACTGTTTTTAATCAATTCCAAGCAGCTCAATCTTTAGATGAATCTGTAAGTTTCTTAGATTCTACCTCTATTAGTTATTTATCAACTGTTTTAGAAAAAGCAAAAACGGAGGATGTAAATGAACTCAAACAATTTATTCTAGCTTCTGAATACTCAGAGGCAGATTATCAAGTGGCGTTATTTACCAAGTATTTATTTTTAACTGACAAAAATAAAGGACTTAGTAGTAAAAAACTTTTAAAGGAGTTTCTTCCTTTTTATGCATTATTCTGTCCAAGCATGTTATCCAAAAGTTACATTGAAAAAGACCTGAAACTAAGAACGGTACGACGAACTGGTCATACTTCCGCAACAGCAAATCTAGTAGCTACTGCAAATGTTATCTCTCAAGGAAATTTAAGTAAACCCATCATGCAGATAGACTTTAATGTGCTCTATAATTTTGAAAATGATCAATGGAAAATGAATTTGCCTAGTGGTTATAACTATTTACAACATCAAATCGCACAAGTAACCTTACAAGCTAATCGTAATAAAGGCTTGGGTATCGGTACTAAATATGAACCAGGAAGTGGCGAAAAAGAATTTAGACAAATGGTTAGAAAAAATATTATGGATACAAATCCTAGTATACAAATTGACGAGCAGTTAATCTACTAACAAATGAAGATAAAGAGCGCCTTATATTCATTATCCATTTTACTATTACTGAATTCTTGTCAATTACAAACGCAAACAAGTGATAAAAATATTATCTCTCATTCTTCCGAAAATCAAGAAACAAAAACTGAGAAAAATACGACGATAGCTGACGCTTCTATCAAAGACAAAAAAGAAGGTAAGCCTGCTACGACTACAAAAGTAGATTCTGAAGTATTTGCAGAAGTATTTGTTGACAACGAATCTGATTACGCTACAGGATTTATTGACGCATTGAGGGAAACTAGTGGAATGAAAAGAGTAGACTTGAAAGAAAATTTAATGATTCTCAATCAAAAAGATTCTATTCTATTTCCAGCAATTCCTGAACTCCATAAAAGCATGACTTTTACTGCCAGAAAAGAGGATCTGGCTATTGCTTTAATTTTAAAACGGATCAATTATACTTCTATTGAATATAGAATTGAGCTTGTAGAATTTGGGAAAACCAGTAAAATGGAAAACGGTATTGCTGATTTAGCTGCCTTCTTTTTTCTTGGTAGTGAATCGGATACAGATGATCTAACAGGAGAAAACTATTTTTCTACCGCCTATTCGACAGAAAAAGATTCATGCTATACCAATATAAGAATTGGACAAATAGAAAGCTCTATTGAAAAACCACTTCTGGTAAAAGTTCTCAAAAACTGTAATGGAAAAATCAAAGATATTAGTTTAGATAATTTTCCAACGCTACATAAAAAGTAAACGTATTATATACAGAAACCAAAATGGTTTTCGGATTGCCAAGCGATTAAAACTACTTAAAATCAAACCTTAGCTACCCATGATGATCCGAATACTGAATACTGAATACTGAATACCGGTAGGTTATAATACGATAGGTTCTATTATTTTTCAGGTTCGGTGTCTTCATCTATTGTGATGGAGTCTGGATAATAATTTGTTGTATTCTCTTCTATCACCTTCTTCAAATTTTCAATATTTTTGACTTCTTGTGCAGTAAAAGAGCCTGTCAATAGTTCCATTACAGCGAACATAGAGCGCATCATCATTCCTTTTCCACTTACTTTGGAATCCGTTTTTATCGTTGTTTTCCCATTAGCTTCCGAAAAAGATGTCGTCTGATCAAAAACCATCATTTCACTATCAAAGCTCAACCGCATGTGATCAAAATCTCTTTTTGATATGAGGGTTTCTATCATTTCAAAATCAGGCTCCTCTTCGCTAGGCTTGACTACGACTTTATATTTGCTGCCAACAGTTCCTTTTTCTCCACTAATTAGTTCAATACTTTTAAATCCAGCGAGCCATTGATCAAATTTGGTTTCATCTTGCTGCACGGCCCAAGCCTCCTTCAGAGGCTTATCAACCGTTATTTCGTGCCCATAATTGATCGTAGGCGTTATAAATCCAAAGGCAAAGAAAAGGAATGCGAGTCCCAAAATTAGAAAAAGTAAAAACTTGAGGATTTTCATAATTACTTAGTTTATAGAATTCTATTTGCAATATACTAAATTACAATAAAGAGATCGTTTTTTTCATCTTTTGAAAGAAATGATTCTATGAATTCATTATCCTATGATATAATGAATCTAAACTACTAAGATTCTCGTTAGATTATTAATATTTCGATACCTTTGTAGCGTGACAATTTACATTCTGCAAAGTCATAATGATAGACTTTAGGCAAATTAAAGTTAATAACTATTCAACTTGGATAGATATTTTTTTCACTAGACAAGGTAAAAAACGTAGTTGGACGAGCTTGCATAATATGCAAATGCAGAGCATCATGGCGAAAGCTTTTGCCTAGAGGCAAAAAGA
>JAHDIP010000398.1 GCA_020630735.1 Saprospiraceae bacterium
ACTGTTGGTAAATTTGTTTCTTTAATTGCATTCATTCCACCAGCGATATCTGTGATTTGTTCAAAACCTCTAGCTCTCAAAATAGAAGCGTGTACCATTGAACGGTAACCACTTCGACAATGAATAAAATATGTTTTCGTTCGATCTAGTTCATTCATATTATCATTGATATAATCTAGTGGAAGGTTTATTGCCCCCTCAACATGGACACTATCATACTCTCCATTTTTTCGAACATCCAAAATATTGATCGCCTTGTTCTCGGTATATTTTTCGGCAAGAGCAGTTGCAGGAATGCTAGCAATGATATCCAATTCTTTTCCAGCTTTAGTCCACGCTTCCACACCGCCTTCCAGAAAGCCAAGGGTATTGTCATAGCCTACTCTAGCCAATCGCATAACGACTTCTTTTTCTCGACCTTCGTCAGCGATAATTAAAATAGCTTGATTGATATCGGTAATTAAAGTGCCCACCCAAGGAGCAAAACTTCCGTCGATACCAATAAAAATAGAGTTCGGAATAAATCCTTTTGCAAAGGTCTGTTGATGTCGCGTATCCAAAATTAATGCATCTTCGTATTCAGCAATCTGCTCAAATTTTTCGACAGATAAGGGGATAGCTCCTGTCTTCATTACTTGTTCGAAACTTTCATAACCTACTTTATTTATTTTTGCATTCATCGCAAAATAATTTGGTGGAGGCAAAATACCATCTGTTACTTCTTTGATAAATTCCTCTTTGGTCATATCTGCTCGCAATGCATAATTTGTTTTTTTCTGATTGCCTAAGGTATCGTAAGTTTCAGAACTCATGTTTTTACCACAAGCAGAACCAGCACCATGAGCAGGATAAACAATAACATCATTTTCGAGTGTCATGATTTTGGTGCGCAAACTTTCGTACAGCATAGCTGCCATTTGTTCTTTTGTAGTAGCTGCATTTTTTTGAGAAAGATCAGGGCGACCAACATCACCAATGAATAAGGTATCGCCACTAAAAATAGCGTGGTTTTTTCCGTTCTCATCTATGAGCAAAAAGGTCGTACTTTCTAGTGTATGACCAGGAGTATGGAGCACTTTAAAGGTCAACTTTCCTAGTTTAAATTCTTCTCCATCTTTGGCATTATACTTTTCGTATTCGGTTTGTGCATCGGGACCATAGACAATCGTTGCACCTGTTTTTTTTGCCAAATCAAGATGTCCAGAAACAAAATCTGCATGGAAATGTGTTTCGAAGATATACTTAATTGTTGCACCTTCATTCGCTGCTTTCTTGATATAGGGGTCTGTTTCACGTAAAGGATCAATGATAGCTGCTTCGCCTTCACTTTCGATATAATAGGCACCTTGAGCTAAGCATCCAGTATAGATTTGTTCGATCTTCATATACAATTACTGCGTTTTGGTTCAATACAAAATTACAAAGAGAATTTTTTATATCTGTATTTTTTAACGATAAAGAATCAAGGAATAGAATTCTCCTTTTTTATAAACGCTTTTTCCAGCAGGAAGTTCTAAAAAACCATCGGAATCTACTAGGTTAGCTAAATCGCCAGAACCCTTGCCTTTTATAGGTTCTGCCATCAAAATACCTGCTCTTTGGTGCACTTTTACTTGTAAAAAGTAATTCAGGTCAGGATTAAAGACAACTTCTGTAGTCAATTGAGCTACTAACAATTCGTTTGCTACCAAACCACTATTTTTTCTCCACCAAGGCAGAAAATAACGATTGGCACACATAAAAGTAGAAACAGGATTACCGGGGAAAGCAAACACGCAAGTTTCGTTTATTGCTTGACCAAACCAAAAGGGTTTTCCTGGTCGTTGGCGTATACGATGAAATAATTCTTGCACGCCTAACTCTTGTAATACTTCAGGCAAAAAATCAAACTTCCCCATTGACACGCCTCCACTCATAAGGATGGCATCATATGTTTCTAAACATTGAGAGAGTTTTTCTCGAATTTCTTTTTTATCGTCATTAATGTGCAAGAGCTTCGCATTGATTCCTTTTTCCTTCAGCAAAGCATGGAGCGTATAACTATTTGACTTTCGAATTTGATGAGCTAATGGAGTCGCTCCAATATCTACTAATTCATCACCTGTAGAAAGGATGACAATTTTAGGTTGGCAAACGACGTCTAAATGTGTCTTTCCAATACTCGCTGCAACACCTATTTCTGCAGGACTAATTATTTGAAAGGCATCTACTATTTTATCACCTGCCTTTCTGTTTTTACCTTTAGGATGTGCGTTTTGATTTGGCTTAATTTGATCAACTGTAATTCGTGCATCTCCATTTTCCAATTCAACATCTTCATACCGAATAATGGTATCAGTATTCTTCGGTAATATAGCACCTGTCATTACCTCTAAACAATGCGTTGAATTTGCTAATGTTTGCTGAGGACTTCCCGCAGCTTGTACTCCTTGGATAGGAAACACTCGTTGACCTTTTTCAAATTGTTCGTACTGAATTGCTATGCCGTCCATCGTTACTCTAGTAAAAGGTGGAAAATCACGATCAGCAATTAAAGGTTCGGCGAGCACTCTTCCAACAGCCTCTTCGATTTCAACTTTTTCTTTTCCAAAATCAATAGTACAGGATTGAATAATCTTGGATGCTTCTTCTACACTTATCATTACATTAGTTTAAATTTGAGATCAATAGCCCATTTCTTTTAATACTTCCCACATCAAATCGGGACGATCTGTTATGAGGCCATCAACACCATTTTTAATTAAATTGAGCATATCATTTTTATCATCTATTGTCCAATAATGAATAGCCATATTGCGAAGGTGTGCCAATTTGATGAAGCGTTTTTTACCTAGTTTAAAACCCGCAGCTTCAAGCGGAATTTCTACAACAGCACCTTTCGGTTTATAGATAAACGGCATTCTCAATATCGACGAAAAGACAAAACTTTTGGTTTCGCTAACAGCAGTAGAGACGACGACTGCATCTTCACTTATCGTTCTAAAATGCTCGAGTACTTCGTCGTGAAACGAGGCAACAACTATTTTTTCTATACTATAATTTTTGATTAACTGTAGCAATTTTTCAGCCGCCAATTTTCCTTCAGCTCCTTTATTTTTTATTTCGACAATTAAAGGCATTTCACCAAAGCGTTCGAACACTTCAGATACTTTAGCTATTTTTATTGGTATATTTTTGAAAGGATACTCTCCATCTATATTTTTAAATTTTTCGCCAAAATTAAAATTAAGTAATTCGTCGAACGAAAAATCAATGACCTTGCCTGTTCCATCACTAGTACGGTCTACTGTCGCATCATGGTGGGTAACTAAAATGGAGTCTTTAGTCAAATTAATATCCATCTCTAAGGCATCTACCTTTAGCTTCATCGCTTCTTCGAAGGCATACATGGTGTTTTCTGGAAATAGTTTTTTTCCTCCACCATGAGCGATGATCCAAGGACGTTCATCTTCTTCTAATATAAATGGATTGTCGCTGATCATTTTCTGCTGCGGTACACAACTCAAGCCTATAAGACTTACAGAACATAGAAGTAAAAGATGTTGCTGTATACTGATTAAGATATTCTTCATCTGTCTAATTTTTTACTTTTTGTCAAAAATAAATCGCTGGAGATACTCATAGGTTCACTTTTGAGTGAACCTATGAGAC
>JAHDIP010000093.1 GCA_020630735.1 Saprospiraceae bacterium
ACGCTGGTGATTTCTTAATGATCGATAAAATGTATACTGGCAGCCGTACCTTAAATCCATTTTACTATTCTTGGGATAATTATTTACAAAATCAGGCTGCTCCTAAAGCTGTAAGAAATAGAAAAGAATATTTCAAAACTGTATTATTAAAAAAATTAGAAGATAAAAAGGAACTAAAACTGTTAAACATAGCGAGTGGTCCAGCAAGAGATGTAGCAGAATTATTTCAATGCTTAGGAGAAAACAAAAAACTACATGTTACCTGTGTTGAAATGGATAAACATGCAATAAGCTATGCAAAAGAAATTACACAAGACTTTCAAGAACATATCGATTTTATAAACCAAAACATATTCAAATTTGATACGAATGAGAAGTATGATGTTATTTGGTCAGCAGGGTTATTTGATTATTTCGAAAATAAGGACTTTAAACTTATCCTCTCTAAATTTAAAAATTGGATCACTGATAATGGCGAAATAATTATTGGGAACTTTAATGCCGATCATAATCCTACTAGAGATTATATGGAAATTATAGGAGACTGGTATCTACACCATCGAACCGATAACGAATTGATTCAATTAGGAATCGACGTTGGATTTAATGAAGAAAACATGCAGGTAAATCGTGAAGCTGAAAATGTAAATCTTTTTCTTCATATCAACTTACAAAAGATATAATTTTATTCAGCCATCAATAAATCTAATACGACAACACAATTTTTATCTAATGAAAACCCAAACGTCTGTACTTCATAATTGTATTTCTTTCTTAAAAAAAATGATTCAAAAAGGTGGTCCAGAACCGCAAGATTATCGCCTCTTTGATAATATGCTTGAAGAGTTGGCAACAGCCGTTGAGTCAAAAGAAGTTTCGAAAAATGACCTACAGGAAATCTATAATTTGTTCGATGATGATTTTATGCAAAAAACAGCCCACGGACATAGTTTTAGAAAACCCTTTGGCTACGCAGGTGATTTTATGATCATTGATAGAGTCTATCAAATTGATATTCACCCTGAATATAAAAATTGGGATAAATATATATTGAATCACCGAACTTGCGAAGGCATCAGAAATAGAAAAGAATATTTTAAAAATACCCTAAAAAAAATATGCCTAGATAATAAATCTTCAAAAATTGAATTACTAAATGTTGCTAGTGGTCCTGCTAGAGATTTGCAAGAATTGTATGCAAGCTCTCCTATAGCAACTAAAAACTTAAACACTCTTTGTATAGATCATGACCCAAAAGCAATAGATTTTGCCACTCAACTTACCTCAGAGTTTAAATCGCAAATTTCTTTTGAAAGAGCAAATATTTATAAATACGAGACTTTAGAAAAATACGATGTCGTTTGGTCTTCAGGTTTGTTTGATTATTTCGACGATACTGCATTTGTCCAGATATTGAATAAATTAATCAATTGGGGAAAACCAAATTCAGAAATCATAATAGGCAATATCTGTTCTGCTCATTCACTTAAAAACTATATGGAATTACTATGGGAATGGCCCTTACATATTCGAAGCTCTAAAGATTTAATTAAATTAGCCATAGAAGCAGGAGCTGAACCAAAGAATGTAAAAATTGGAATTGAGGGAGCTGGAATTTTCTTATTCCTACACATACACAAATAAAATATTTACTCCATCTCGCAATTCAAGTTTAAAAGATTAAGATACATTGTTATAAATCATTGACGTTTCAATAATTCTACTTCTAACAAATCAATCAAATCATCCGTTTTATATTTTAGTGCATTTGCTGTGATGCTCAAAGGCGTTTTATATAATTTATAATTCATGCTCATCATTTTCTTTTTGATTGTACTCGCTTGTCGATCAAGATAGGCTTCTGGGTTTTTGACTTGTGGTAAAATAATTTTTTGTCCACTTACTTCCACTATTGCAAAACCTATAATATCTTCCCATTTGATCAATCCTACGGAAGCCGCACTTGAATTGTCGAGGATGCCTTCTTTGTTTATGACTAGACCAGGTTTGGTATCAAATAGTTTTCTAAAAATAAGAATTGAGCCCACCCCAAAGAATGCAATAGAAAGTCCCCCCATGAAAGTAATGAATCCAGTAGGTTCTCCTTCATCTACAAAAATCTCTGGACTCATCACAAACCAAATACCTAATGCCACAAATACAATAGCTGCTAAAAGCAATAGGATCATTTTTGTTTTACTCAACGGTATAATTATTTCTTCTTTCATTATTTTTATTTTTCTACTGATTAGCTCGCTTGGAGTGAGCAGATCAGTTCTATTAATATTAAAATAAGCTATCAACTCTCCTCCCCCCAACGATAACTATCCAACTCAAAGCCTGCCAAATCAATTACTCGATCAATTACAGTAGCAGCCAAGGCTTCAAAATCTTTAGGTTTGCTATAAAAAGAAGGACAAGCAGGGCAAATGATTCCACCAGCCTCTGTGATCAATTTCATATTATTAATGTGTATCAAGCTATAAGGCGTATCTCGTGGTAACAAGATCAATCGGCGACGCTCTTTCAAAATGACATCTGCAGCTCTGGTAGTTAAATCATTGGAAATACCTGTGGCAATACGCCCCATAATGCCCATCGAACAGGGACAAACGATCATCGTGTCATACTTAGCAGAGCCAGATGCAAAGGGTGCCATAAAATCCATTTTACCATAAAAATCAAATGGATAATTGGCATAATCTTCATTATCTAACTCATATTTCCAGTTGAATTTGGCATTATCACTCATCACAACTCCTACTTTTAGACTCTTTTGGTCGAATGTAGCTAATTTATCCAAAAGTACTTTTGCATAGATTGAACCACTTGAACCACCAATTGCTACTACTATTTTCCGCATTTTCAATTTTTTATGTAAAAAAAGAAAAGAATTAATTCAACCCCTTTCCTTTCAAGTTAAGTTATACGATATTTGTACAAACAAGTTTAAAACCCCCTACTATAACTACCGGTATTCGGTTTAAGGATCATCGTTAGTAGTTATAAGTTTGATTTTCAGATACTTTGAACGTTTGACAATCCGAAAACCACTTTGGTTTCAGTATAGTAAAATCAAATTATTCCAATTAAGTTGTCAAAATAAGACATATTTATATAAACAGAGAGATTACCATGAACAGAAATTTAACACTAATTGTATTTTGCTGTATCTCAATTGTCATCTATTCCTTTTGCACGCCTCCTGCTGACAATAGCACAGAAGTAGAAACGACCGACATACAATCGGAAAAAACTCCAGAACAACTAAACGCTAATCAAGTCAAATGGTATACTTGGGAAGAAGCCATCGAAGCGAATAAAAAAAATCCCAAAAAACTATTTGTAGATGTCTATACCAACTGGTGTGGTTGGTGCAAAGTAATGGACAAAAAAACCTTTACTCAAAAAGAAGTTGCTACCTATCTCAACAAACACTTTTATCCGATTAAGCTTAATGCTGAACAAAAAGAAGATATTACATTTCGTGGAAAAACCTTTTCTTGGAAAGAAGGTGGTCGAAATGGTGTTCATGCCTTAGCTTATTCTATTCTGAAAGGAAAACTCTCCTATCCTACTATTGTTTACCTTGATTCGAAATATGATATTATTGCTACTTCGCCAGGTTACAAAACGCCTAAAACGATAATGCCTGAACTTACTTATGCTGCTGATGAGCTTTACAGAAAAACAAAATGGGAAGATTATATGGAAAAGGTAAGAGTCGATTTGGAAAGTGAAAGTAAAAATTAAGCATCACTTTAGGCAAATTAAAATAATAAATTCCCCATCTTGAAGTTATCTTTTTCCACTTTACGTCGTTAAAAATACTCGCTGATGCTAGGCATCATCTGTGTTTTTTGCCTAGTCTAGTAGAAAAATATTTATCCAAGATGAGTATCTATTAACTTTAATTTGCCTTAATTTTTATTACTGCGGATCATCTCCATATGCATTAACTCCATTTGTCCCTTTTGCAATTAGAATAAAAAAAAGAAATAGTAAACCTAAATACGGAATAAAAAGGAGCAACAAAAACCAAGCAGATAAATCTAAATCATGCAAACGTTTTATCGTTTGAAAAAGAATTACAGCAGCAGAAAATAGACCGGCTGCTACAAATAGAAAAATAAGAAAACTTGAGTTCGTTTCTTGTATGCCTTCGTACGTATTGTACGATACCACAACAAAAAAGAGCAAGGACAAAAATAATCTCAAGATATAATCGCTTCTAGATAATCGCCCTTCAGGAGAAAAAAGACTATTAAACGTTGGTATTGTAAAAGCAGTAGTTTTAGCTGTTTTTTGCGGAGTATCTTTAGCAGCATATTCCTGATTCCGAAGCAGTATAAATTTTGAATCCATCTGCCCCGTTTTAGTATTGATAGCTTGTATTGTTAGTGTAATCGACTCTTTTTCGATTTTATTTATTTTGAAGGATTTGACTCCCGATGACTCAACAGCTCCAAACGGGAGAATGACAATTTCATCTGCATCTGTAGTTTTCCATTCTAAAACTACAGATTCTCCTTTTTGAATATAAATTTTATCTGCTCTAAAATATTCGACAACAGGCTTTATCACTTCTTCTTTTACAACAGGCTCATACATTCTACTCTGTCGCATCCGATTATAATACACATCATATTGCTTTCTTTTTTTATCATCATACAAAACCTCATAAGCCTCTTGAATTTCAAGAAACTTTTTGGTATATCGTTCATTACCATTATTTTGGTCAGGATGATACTTTAAGGAAAGTTTTCGATAGGCTTTTTTTATAGCCGTTTTAGTAGCCGTTTGGTCAAGCCCGAGTATGTTATAATGATCTGCCATTAAAAAACTATAATTCCTTCAATGATTTGGTAATTTCAATCAGTTCCATTTGTATTGCTTCGGCAGATTCCAGAGAGTTGATGTCCAACATTTTTAGCGAAAGCTCTTCGATAGAGTCAACATAATGTCGATCTAGTTCTACTTCCGATTTGAGCGATTCCATTGTGGCGAGATCATCATAATTTTGTTCTTGCAGCTTATTTAATTTTTCTTGTTTTTGAACCAAGTCTTCTGTCAGTTTATGATTATCAAGAATAGCTTTTATTTTTTCTTTACAAGTTTTATAAAAATTGAGTTTTGTCTCTCGTAATTGCAATTCTTTTTCGAAAGCATTAATTATTCGCTTACTTTCATTAATTGTGTCTTCTTTTAGAGCAGAAGAGTATTTCAACTTAGATTCGATTTCACCAATATTTTTCTTGATATCTTCTATTTCTGCTTGATGTTTTACAATTTGAGTATCACATTGTTCCCGATAATACAAGATTTTTCCCTCTACTGTATTTGCTAAAGCTTTCTTTTTTCTTAATTCTACCCCTCTGTGAATAGCATAAAAGATCAATCCGATTAAAATCGAAAACATAAATACTGAAAAAAGGAGGAAAAAAGGAGTCCTAATAAATAAGGTAATCAATGCTACTGCGCCAATTATCAGTAGAAAAGCCAACATCCTAGAACTATCTTTCGCATTATTCTCCATATAAACCATTGTTTGGATGCCCCTAAAATACAAATTCTTTACGAACGATGTAAAAAAAGATGATGCATTATTTATCACTTACATTCAAACAAAAGGCACAACATATTAACTATCAAAAACTTATACACCTTCAGAGAACGTTTCACTTCAATACATTCATAAAAAAATGTCATTACAGTAAACATTTTTATCAAATGTATGTTATTATGATATCCATACTCTGAACAACATTTTTTAGTTTTTTGTTTGTTTATAGAATTAGTAAAGGGGATATTTCTAATAGTATCCCTTTTTTTATTCCCTCCTTTTTCGTTCTGTCCATAAAGAAAATGTATTTTTGCAATTTGCAAATAGTCGAGTTAAAACAACTTGATTGTTAAACAATCGACTAAATTTTCAAACAACGCCAGATTAGATGGACATACTACAGAAAATACAGGAAAAATATATTTTAGAGTTTAATGCCAATATACCGATTGATGAGTTTATACTCAATATTTTGGTCGTAGCCATCCTAGTAAGTCTTTTACGACTTTACTATGTACGTTTTGGTAATGCGGTCTCTAATCGTCAAAAATTTGCGAGCAATTTCTTGCCATTAGCTTTAGCGACCTTACTTATCATTATGATTGTAAAATCTTCTATCGCCCTTTCGCTTGGTTTGGTTGGAGCTTTATCTATTGTACGTTTTAGAGCAGCCATCAAAGATCCTGAAGAGTTGACCTATCTCTTTTTCGTTATTGGTCTTGGTCTTGCAGGTGGAGCAAATCAACCCATTTTAGCTATAGTAGCCTTTGTTTTTATTCTATTACTTCTTTTCATCAATAAATTATTGACCGGCAAAATAACCTTCAAATCAGAAGATAAAATGTATGTCAATATCAATACAGACATTACGGACCTTGGTCAAATTACTAAAGTACTATCTGATACTTTTTCATATGTCGATCTCAAGCGAATGGATACCTTAGAAAATGGCTTAGATCTTTCCTTCATTTGCAAAGCGGAATCGCTCGAACAATTAAGTAAAGCCAAAGATGCCATCACAGGCTTATCAAAAGCTACTCGATTATCTATTGTAGATCAACCTGATCTAATAGTTTAACAAATTTTATATCAACTTCCTTACAATTTAAATCGTTATAGTAAGAAAGAATTAGACTATTATTTTATGAATAAACACTCGCTTTATCTTTTGTGTAGTTTTTGCTGTTACTATCTAGCAATAGGTCTTTTATCAGCACAGTTACCTGATGAATTTAGCGACCAAATCGTAAGTAATGAATTCGATTTGCCGATGGGAATCACCTTCGATGATCAGCATAGAATGTTTGTTTGGGAAAAAGCTGGTCTTGTTTATATTGTAGACGCTGAAGGAAATAAGTTGCCTAATCCACTACTCGATATTTCGGAAGAGGTTGGCAACTGGCGAGACCATGGCTTATTGGGATTCGCCCTCGATCCCAACTTTTCAACCAATGGTCATTTTTATTTACTTTATGCCGTAGATCGACATCATCTGTTGTATTTTGGCACACCAGACTATAGTCCAGATTCTACAGCAACTTTCCAAGCATCTATCGGAAGAATAACTCGCTATACTGCTGACCCAAGCACTAATTTTGAAAATGTAATACCCAATAGTCGAAAGGTTTTATTAGGCGAAACTAAAGGAACAGGTTTTATACTCATTCATGAATCGCATGGTGTGGGTAGCTTGATTTTTGGAACGGATGGTTCCTTACTGGCCTCCTGTGGTGATGGTAATTCTAATCTTGGTGATGACTTTACAGGTGGAGATGAATGGGGCTCTTATGCTAGCCAAGCTGTAGCTGATGGCATTATGAGCGAAGACCTTGACATTGGCACTTATCGTGCTCAATATTTGGGTTCGCTCAATGGAAAAGTGCTCCGACTCGACCCTGAAACGGGTGCTGGCATCCCTTCTAATCCTTTCTACGATGCAGCCAATCCTAGTTCAGCTAAATCACGTATATGGGCCTATGGATTGCGAAATCCGTACCGCATGATTTTACGACCCAATACAGGTAGTCACTCAATCGAAGATGGTGATCCAGGAGTCCTTTATCTAGGAGATGTTGGCGGTGCCAATTGGGAAGAATTAGATGTAGTGACTGAAGGTGGTCAAAATTTTGGTTGGCCGATTGTAGAAGGTTTAATTCCACATTGGGGTTACTGGAATAATCCATCGCCCGCAAGTAAAATAACGCCAAACCCCTTATACGAAAGCGGTTCTTGTAGTCAAGAGTATTTTACACTTAAAGATTTATTTACTAGACCTACAACAACGGGCACTTATATTTTTCCTAACCCTTGTGATGAAAACCAAGCAATACCAGATGAATATACTGCTGTAGAAACGCCTCCTATTTTGACATGGAGTAACTTACAATGGAATCAACCTACACGTGCATTAGTTCCTTATTTCAATAGTGATGGAAATATAGATGGATTAGAAATTACCGATTCCAACTCCCCTATTCAAAGTGAACATTTTGAAGGAGGTTCTAGTATTGCAGGACTGTTTTACGATGATACTGCTTTTCCAGAACAATATCATGGAAAATATTTTCACGCTGACTTTAGCTCCAATTGGATTCGTATACTAGACATCGATGAGAACAATACGATTAGCTCGGTTGACTCATTTCATAATGCCAGCAATCAAATTATTCAATTGATTAATCACCCTACAGATGGATGTATTTATTACGTTAGTCTGATCAATAATGGACAAATTCGTAAAATCTGTTATGGTGGAAATCCGCCACCAATTGCTATTCCTTTAGCAGATACCATTTATGGTACGAGCCCGCTTACTGTACAATTTAGTTCTGAAGCATCTTTTGATCCTTTCGGCGATCCTTTAAGTTTCTTTTGGAATTTTGATGATGGTACTAGCTCAAGCGAAAATAATCCGACACATACATTTGTAGCTTCGTCCTCTGCCCCACAAACATTTAATGTACATCTTACAGCAACGGATAGTCTTGGGCTAAGTGCGAGTTCGTCTATTATCATTTCCTTAAACAATACACCACCTTTAGTAGAGATTACCAGTTTTAATGATGGTGATTTTTATTCTATAAACGGCGAAACCTTATTGCCTTTACAAGCCGCTGTAAGTGACAATGAACATAGTCTTGAATCCCTTGAGTTTACTTGGCAAACTTTTTTGCATCATAATACTCACTTTCATCCAGAGTCAGCTAGTCATACTCCCAACTCTACAACGATTATTTCTCCTAATGATTGCGAAGAACTATTTTACTATCGTATTCGATTAGATGTTAGAGATCCTAATGGTTTAACTACTTTTGATGAGCGTATTCTTTATCCTTATTGTGAGGAACCAATTGTCCAGTTTATTAACATACGTGCCGAAGCGCAGCAAGACAGAGTTAATGTGTTTTGGGAAACAACTGACGATAGTGGAATTTCAACTTTTGAAATTCAACGAGCCGAATTATTTAACTCATTTTATACCATTGGTGAACTAGAAGCAAATGGGAATAACGAATACTCATTTTCAGACATTGCACCTTTAAAAGGAAAAAACCGTTACCGTATCAAAGCGACATTTATGAACATTTACGATTATTCAGAGGAAGATATAGTAGAGTTTCCGCCAAAACCAGACATTGCTGTTTATCCTAATCCAGCAGGAAATGTTGTTTTTATCGAATTAAAAAAACCAGCACCTTCGGTTAATTTTAAGTTATACAATACCTTAGGGGTTATTATTTCGTCAGCAAATTGGACAGGTACTCCAAATGAAACATTAAGCCGTACCATTTTAACCAATACACTCGCCAATGGCGTGTATTATTATGAACTCAATAATGGCGAAGAAAAAATATTAGGTAGCCTAGTTATCTCAAAGTAATGACTAAACCATTCCAAATACTAGTCTTTTTATTACTACTTGCAGGCATACTTTCTGCACAAGATCATGGCATGCCCGAAGGCTTTACCGATCAAGTCTTGTTTAATATCGACCAGCCTATCGGTATTACTTTTGATGATAATGGTCAAGGATATCTCTGGGATAAAAAAGGATCTGTTTTTACCTTGGACACACTTGATCAACTTTCAGATTCGCCTTTAATCAATATTAGAGAAGAAGTAGCTGCTTGGTGGGATCATGGTCTAGCAGGTTTAGCACTCGATCCTAAATTTTTAGAAAACGGTTTTATCTATTTGCTTTACGTTGTTGATCGTCACCATCTGCTTTATTTCGGAACGGATCAATACAATCCGACTACTACAATAACTGGCGAAGCAACTATTGGTAGAATTACAAGATATACGGCAGATGCTGCAACAAATTTTACAACTATTATTCCTGATAGCCGAAAAATATTACTAGGAGAAACATTCTCAACAGGCATTCCTATCTTATTTAATTCACATGGTTTGGGAGCCTTGGCCTTTGGCAATGATGGTACATTACTCGCTTCTATCGGTGATGGGGCTAGCTCTACTTCTACTGATGCAGGAAATAATAATGGCACTTTTTTTCAACAAGCTTTAGTCGATGGCATTATCAGAGCAGAAGAAAACGTAGGTGTCTTCAAATCACAATTAATCAATTCGTACAATGGAAAAATAATTCGCATTGATCCTGAAACAGGTTTAGGAATTTCAAGTAATCCTTTTTATGATGAAGAGAATCCTGATAGTCCTCAATCTAAAGTTTGGACACTCGGTCTGCGAAATCCTTTTCGAATGATTGTACAACCGAACTCTGGAAGTCATGACCCTAATCAAGGAAAACCAGGTATTCTTTTTTCTGGAGATGTAGGAAGTAATAAATGGGAAGAACTGAATAGAATTCATGAAGCGGGTATGAATATGGGCTGGCCACTTTTCGAAGGCTTTGCTTCTAGTCCAAACTATTGGGATATTGAAATCACCAATCAAGATGCTCCAAATGTAGATGAAGATTGCAACAACTTTTATCTTTTTCAAGATTTAATTCAAGAAATTTCATTAAACGAACAAACGTTTCCTAACCCTTGCAACCCTGATCGATTGATAGAAGATGCCCCAACGTTTATTCATCAAGGACCAAATTTATGCTATCGAAATGTAGATGATAACTTTGAGCCTTTAGCACTCATCAGAAGTTTTACAACTGATGGAGAAGCAAGTACCCTGTCTATTGAAGATCAAAATATGGGTGATAATTTCGAAGGCGTATCTGCAATGGCTGGTTGTTTTTATACAGGCAATTCTTTTCCTTCAGAATATCATGATCAATTATTTACGATTGATTTTAGTGGATGGATAAATAGCTATGAACTTGATGAAAATGGGATAAATAAAGTACATCGCTTTCATAATGATTGCAAAGAAATAGTTGACCTTGCTGTCAATCCTAAAAACGGCTGCTTGTATTATGTAACCATGAATGAACATAAGGTTCATAAAATCTGCTATGGCGGACATCTTCCACCAACAGTCGTTGCGGAAGCTGATCAGTATTATGGCACAAGTCCGCTGACCGTTCTGTTCGATGCAAGTGCTTCGACAAGTTTTGGAAATATTCCAATGAGCTATCTTTGGGATTTTGGAGATGGCCAAATAAGCAATGATCAATCGCCCTCACATACGTTCACAAGTTCAAACAATGAGGTGATATCCTATCCTGTACTCTTAACAGTTACAGATAGCTTAGGTTTTTCATCTTCTAATCGTTTGATTATTTCTATTAATAATACGCCTCCTCTTGTCAATATAACGAGTATTGAGAATAATGCCTTGTATCCGATTGATAAAGCAAGTGTTTTACACCTAGCAGCAATCGTTTCAGATCAAGAACACTCAGCAAGTCAATTAAGCTATGAGTGGCAAAGTTTTTTGCACCACAATGATCATTTTCATACGAATAGTATCGACCAAAATATTGAAAGTACAACTTCTATAGATGGTGTAGGATGTCAAGCTTCTGACGAGTATTGGTACCGCATCGAACTTCGCGTAACCGACGAAGCAGGGTTGGTAGGCTCGAATAGTAAAACTATTTTTCCAAACTGTGAAACTAAACCTGTAGAATGGATAAACCTTACTGCTAGAGCCATGATATCTCTCGTAGATTTACAGTGGGAATGCACCGAACTAATTGCGATAGACCAGTTTATTATTCAACGTATTGCTTCAGATAATTCTATTCAAGAACTTGGTGTAGTTGATGCCAGCAATAGTTCCTCTTATTCTTTTGTCGATACTTCTCCTCTCGATGGTAAAAATACTTATCGAATAAAAGTGCTCAGTAATTCAAAAGCATTTGATTTTTCGAATAAAGTCAGTGTATTTTTTCCTGCAAGAGCAGCAATACATCTTTATCCAAATCCAGCAAATGATGTGTTAAATATTCAACTCAACGAAATACAACCTGACGATTTAACTTTCATTATTTTCAATGCGATTGGTCAAAAGATAAGTGAACATCAATTTTCGAATTTCAATTTGCTTGAAGTAAAACAAATTTCGACAACTCATTTTCAACGAGGTGTATATTTTTACAAAGTCATTGGTTCTGACTTTAGCCAAACTGGTAATTTTCTTATTGCTCGATAAAAAAAATAAATGCTAATAGTAGATAAACATGCAAAACCTATTAAACTAAAGTCCCTCTTTAGTTGGTGCATAGCCTTCGTTGCGCTATTGCTGCTTGGCTACTATGTACTCTACCCTAGCTACTTGTTAAGCTCTACACGAACAGATAAGGAACGTTTTTTCTGCGATGCCGAACGAGTCTACAAGAGAAAGTTCATTTCTAATGGTCAGCGTTTTTCTTTTGGCGAATTACAAAGTAAGGCGCAGGCAAAAACAGGAAAGTACTCTTGTAAAGTCACTAAAGCTTCTAATATTCAGTACGGGTTTGGTTTTGACTTATCTCAATTTAATACTGGCGATCATTTTGAAGTAGCTGTTTGGGCATTACAAACGAATCAAGTGGGCAAGGTAGCGATTGCTATTTCGGGAACAGATGAATCTCCTTTTTATCAAGAATTTTCTGAAGTTGCAAGAAAAGAAAATGGTTGGAATTTGATCAAAGGTCATTTTCAGGTACCGCATACATATACTGCTGATAAAATTAAAATTTATACTTTTACAGATGGAAAAGATGAGGTTTATCTAGACGATCTTTCTGTCAAAAAAATAGTGCCTGCTAATAAAAATACTTCAGCTTTTCTGCCACAAAAAGTCAAGATTCAACTTAAAGAAAAAAATTATAATCGTTTGCACGAAATTAGAGCGAATGCCTTACAAGCTGGTGTCTTAATCAGTAATGACGATAGTTGGGTAAAAGGTCAATTAGAAACAGGCGATGATCGTGTTCCTGTAAAATTGCGCTTAAAAGGTGATTGGCTTGACCAATTGGAAAGCAATAAATGGTCGTTTAGAGTTTCGACAAAAACGCCTAATACTTGGAATCGTCTAAAAACATTTTCCTTTCATTCGCCGAAGGCTCGTGCGCATACCTGGGAATGGCTATTGCATCAATTTTGGATGCGAGAAGATGTATTGACTCCCCGTTATGATTTCATTCAACTCTCACTCAACGATGAATCATTAGGTGTCTATGCCTACGAAGAACATTTTGAAAAACAATTGGTAGAGTACCAAGCTAGACGAGAAGGTCCTATTGTGAAGTTTATGGAAGATGCGCTTTGGGATGCACGACGACGACAAATAGAAACCTTGGAAGGTCGAATCGATAATGAAAACAAACCCAATACTGCTGAAGTCAAAAATGCAGAAATAAAACCGTTTAAGGAAAGTAAAACAATCGCCTCTGCTACCCTAGCCAACCAGTTTGATCAGGCTCAAACATTGATGTACCAGTACCAACAAGGATTGAAAAAACCAGCAGATGTTTTTGATCTTGATCGTCTTGCAAAATACCATGCTATTGCTGATTTACTGGGAGCATATCATGCTTTGATTTGGCATAATCAACGGTTTTATTACAACCCAGTTCTAAACAAATTGGAACCGATTGGCTACGATGGTTTTTCTGGAGGTGCAATAAATGAAAGCACCATTTTTGCCGATTATTTATTCAAAACTGAAAGTGCAAAAGATACCAAAATCAATCAACGAGTTTATGAAGATGAAGCTTTTATAAAAAAATATATGCACTATCTAAATAGGTTTACAACCGATGCTTACCTTGCTGATTTTTATAATCAAATCAAAGACGATTTAGATAGTCGAAACAAACTCATTGCTGAAGAATTTAAAGGCTATAATCTTTCGTTTGATCGTATTTTAAAACGGGCAAAAAAAGCAAGAGCTAGTTTTTTACCTTATCAAGAACATTCATTAAAAGCACAATGGACTACTGAAAAAGATGGAGAAAAAATTCTTTCCATTCAGAATATGCACGAAATGCCTTTAGAAATTATTGGCTTCGGAACAAGTTCTACTGCCATTATAAAACGCCTTGAAGAAGGACCAATATTGGCGCCCAATCGTCGTGGTATATCAAAGACTAAAAAATCGATTTCTGCTCCCGAAGACGCTCGCTATGTCTTTTATCAAGCTATTGGAATTGACTCTGTTTTTCATACGAGCATCTCGCCATGGAAAGCAGTAAAAAAACAAACACCTTATCAGGAGTTATCTTCTTCTATCAATTTTTCAGATAAAGACTATTTAGTAAAAAATGGCAATGTCATTCGTTTCAAAAAAGGCGACTACCAAATAATGGAAGATATTATTATTCCAGAAAATTACAGTGTAAATTTTGAAGCAGGCGTACATTTAGATTTTATCAAAAAAGCAAAATTCATATCTTTTTCTCCGGTTTATATGAATGGTACAAAAGCAGAACCAATTATTATCAAATCGTCGGATCAAAGTATGAATGGCTTTTCGGTGCTACAAGCCAAAGGAAAATCAAAAGTCAATCAGGTTTTATTTTCAGATATGAACACTTTAAATTATAAAGGTTGGGTCTTGACTGGTGCTGTTAATTTTTATGAATCAGATGTTGACATTAGCAATAGTATTGTTACGAAAAACCTTTGTGAAGATGCACTCAATATCGTTCGTTCAACTTTCGACATTGATGGCATCACTATAAGTCATACTTTCGCCGATGGCTTTGATGCCGATTTTTGCAAAGGAACAATAAGCAATGCCTACTTTGAATATACAGGAAATGACGGAATGGATTTTTCAGGATCTACTATTTCGATAACAAATAGTAAACTTTTAAACTGTGGAGATAAAGGGATTAGTGTTGGTGAGGAATCTAGGGTAAATGCAAAAAAAGTGCATATTGATGGTGCTGTTATAGGAACAGCATCTAAAGATTTGTCTGTACTTACTGTTGAAAATATTACACTTAAAAATTGTAGACAAGGTTTTGCAGCTTATCAGAAAAAACCAGAATTTGGAGGAAGTACAATCATCGTGAAATCATATACTGCTGAAGCTGTAAAATATTTACACACCATTGCTATTGGTTCTTCCTTAGATTTAGAGGGTCTACTTATTAAAGAGTAAATTCCCCTTTCAGAATAATAGAAATACTATTTTTTGTAATTAGAGAGAGAGAGGTTTTAAAATCTTCTTTGCTTCTTCTTTCTTATTTACTTTTTCACTTTCTTTAAGGATAGTAAAATAAAAGACACTTCCTTCTTCAGAGCTCTCACACCAAATTTCCCCTTTCATATTCGTTATTATTTTTTTGCAAATAGCCAAGCCCAAACCCGACCCTTTATATTCTTGTCTATCATGGAGTCTTTTAAACATCTCGAATATTTGATCTTGATATTTTGGATCTATACCGATACCATTATCCTTTATACTAAATTGATGATAGGCATCTTTATCAAGATAACTTATATCAATTATCTTATTTAGTTTCTTGTTGTATTTTATTCCATTGCCAATTAAATTTTTAAAAACTAAAAATAGTTGAGATACATTAGTATAAAAATTCGGCGAAAAATCTTTTATAATGATTTGTACATTATTTTCTTCTAAAATAGTTAAAATAGAGTTCTTAACTTGCTTTACTAATTCTTCAAGATTCGTTTCCTTCAATTCGACATTACTTCTATCATCTACTCTTGAATATTCTAATACTTCTTGAATGAGATGATTCATTTGGATAGCATTGTTTTTAATAAAACTCAGATATTCACTAAGATTAGGCTCCTCTTTCATCCCTTTTATCTTACGTTCTAGCAATGTAGAAAAACTAGTAATATTTCTTAAAGGCTCTTTTAAATCATGTGAAGCGATATAGGCAAAGCGCTCTAATTCGATATTAGAAGCTTGAATCTTTTGGTTTTGAATTTTAAGTTCTTCATTCTTTTGTTCAATGTCTTTTAGCAATAATAGTATTTTATCCAAATACGTTTTTTTAGATTTCAATACTGCTCTAATCATTAGTATACATAAGAATATAGCAGCTACGAAATTAATATCAGATATAGTTTGATTAACATTGAAGCCATATTGTATACTAGAGATAAGTGTTAATTTTTTTGCAACAAAATAGGTAGCTATCAAATACAAACCTAAAATTAAACTGTAATTAGATCTACTTTCAAATAATAATATACAAAAAATAACAGCTACAAGATACATTACTATCAACTGCTGAAACTGTCCAAGAAAAAAAGCATGCAACATTACATGTACTCCAAACCAAGTGACCATCAATGTCCTGGCCTTCCAAATATGATTACGATAATTTAGCGTTAAAGTCATCATTAATACTACTATAAACAAAACACCAAAAAGAGATGAATAATAAACTTCACTACTATAAGAAATTAAAGAATTTAATGTAAGGGTAAAGATAGAGATGAGACAACCTGAATTAAGTAATTGGGTTTGACTATTAACCTCATAAGTATAAGTATCCGATACACCAAAATCAACTAAGTTATTGATTCTTTTTATAAAAGAATTAATGCATAAGATTATGCTTTCTTTTATTTGATAAGCTTTCATAATTTTTTTTACGAAGCAATCTATAATTTGTTGTGGATTTTTTTCTCCTATTTCTATTTAAACAACTTCTCAGTTAAAATTTGCAACAAATAATACAATATGTAGGTTTTTTCAGATTATATGATCAATAATACCAAGTAGAATAAGTTGCATAAAGAAGGCCATGTCTTGTACTGAAATATGGTTACCAAACTTTGCATATCTGTCATTAGGCCATTAAGGGGTAGTCGACAGGCATACTCAGTCACATCCCGAAATTGTTTTTATACAATCGAATTTAGATATCCCTCCAAAGAATACTTTTTTGGATCAAACGCTAATTTTTTCCGAAGTCTACTTCTAGCAACCTTAACAGCACCTAACGAGGTAAATGTAAGTGATGCAATTTCTTTACTCGACAAATCTGATTTTATATAAACACATAACTTTAAATTATTATTCGTCAAATCAGGGTGCAATTTACTCATTGCAGCATAAAATTCTTTGTGAAGCTCTAAAAACTGAAAATCCAAATCTTCAATTATTCTGCCATTTCCATTCGTATCTATTTCTTTAACTAACTCCTTTTTAATTGAAGGAGTTAGTTCTTTGTTCTTCATTATTTTTTCTTTTAAATTTTGGTTTCTTCTTAAATTATTAGATAGCAAAGTTAGTTTAGACTTCAGTTCCGAAGAAAGCTCATTTTTTTTGTTCTCGAGTTGAATGTTTTGTTTTTTGACTAATAGAAGTGTTTCTTCTATTTTTTTATTCTTACTCCTGATTTTTTTTTCGGACGCATTAATCTGCTTTAAAAAATAGAGGAGCATAAAAATGAATAAAGCCACTATTCCAAAAAGAAAAGTTAATATTTTTACTCTAGATTTTTGATGTGCAGTTTGTTCATTGGCATAGTTTATTTCTTTTTCTGTCCAAAATTCTGCTTGTTTTTTATACACGTCCAATCGTCCATCCAAGGCTTCATACCGTATTGAATCTATATCAATAATCTCTTTCCCTAGCCTGCCAACTTGCTCCCATTTGTTTTTATTCACTAGTAATCCGGAAATTTCCTCTAATTCGTCTCTCATTTTCTTCAAATTTTGATCAGAGTTATAAGAAACCATTTTCATATGATCTAAAGCCCGAAGCCCAAATGCTATATATTCATCTTCATTTCCAATCTTCTTTTTATAATCGGACATATTACTGTATAAGAAATAAGAGGAGTAAGCTTCAAGGGAATTTAACTCGGAGAGGTATTCAAATGTAGCAGGAATACTGTCGAAATAATTAAAATCTATACTGTTCCTCATTGTTCTCAATAAATAACCGATATACTCCGATTGTTTGATATCATGCTTATCTTTTTGATAAATTGTTTTAAACTCTCTGTCATAATATAACATGGAATCTATCTGACCGAGGTTTCCATACCCCGTGTATAGCATGCCATATAATAAACACAAATTTTTATCGTAAATATTGTTTTTTAAGTTCACTTCAATAGCAAACCTGGATTCATTTTTTAATGTCTCGTAATCTTTTTGTCTTAGAGACATTAGGTTATTGTTGTAGATGTTGGCAGAGAACAAATCCCAATGTCCATATTTTAGCCCAATATCTATTGCTTTTTGTCTAGCCTTGCTACATTTGTCTAGTTCATTAAAAAACAACTCTGAAATATATCCAATGTTACCATATGCGCATCCTAATTCATAACTGTAGATAGCTTCATGTGGGGAGAGGTAAGTAACAGCTTCTAAAACATTATCCAATGCCTTTTCAGCATCAACTTTTTGATTTCCGTCATCTAAAAGCGAGATTTTTTTCAATTTTTCGCAGACCAAATACTTATAGAAAACATCAGAATTCTTGAAACCAGGACTTCCTTTAATAGAATCTAAATATTCTCTTTGTGCGAAAGGATTCTCATTATCCTTAAAGTATCTTTCACTATTTTCAATATTGAGATAAGCAGATATATTCTTATTTTCAGAATGAGATTCTACCGAATCTAAATAAGCATAAGTCATTTCATCCCCATTTGAGGTTTTTAGTTTTTCTGCTTTGTTTAAAATTTCCTTAAACATTAGATAATCACTCTCAAGGTTTTTATTGTCTGACTTGTTAGAGGTACAACAATTGAACATTAAAGCAATTACCAAGATATATAAATGTGTGTTTTTCACTTTATTTACATGTGTAGTTTTATAAAAGTAATATTTTAGGCATTTGAATAATATTTAGATTTTAGCGAAATGACTTATTAAGCAATGAAAAGTAGATCATTAACAAGCAGTCAACTCTTAAAAATTATTCTTGAAAATTATTCTTGAACAGACCTTAACATCGGTATATGATAAATAATAGCTAGACTCAAAAAGAAAGGTAGCATATATAAATAACTAAAGGGCACATAGAAAAAACCATAAAAAATAACCAAATAAAACTTTAGTCCTATCAACATATAAAGTTTTGTATTTAGCCCTCGTTTTCTAAAAACTAAATAACCGAGCAATAAAAATAAAGCAGCCAAGCCACAGGCAATTAAATGAACTTTCTTATTTTCTGCTAGTCGTTCTTGCGGAGTTCCTTCCCCAAAATCGTAAAAGTAAATCGCATAGCTTAAACCTTGTGTAAGATGATGAGGTCGTTCACCTTCTTTTTGCCATGATTGTGCGACCCATTGCGTTTCTGCTGTCTTCCCATAATACTTTAAGCCATTTGTAAAAATGGTGAAATCTTTAGCTAAAAAAGGCAAAACATATAATAGTAAAACACCTGCCAAAACACCCATCGAAACAGTAAAAACGGGTTTAAATCCGTGCTCTATCCAATAAATCAACATATACAATGGCAACCAAAAAGTAAAGGCATAACGAGATAATAAACAAAGCACAATGCCTAGTACCATAAATGCTTTGGAACGATGAAAAAGACTCAAAGTCAAAATCAAATAAAAACTAATAGGCGTTAATTCTACGGCATAGCCAAATACATTTTTGACATAAAAGATATAACTATTGATAAAGATGAAAGGCAAAATAGCTTTTATCATGATTTCTAAAAGCGGCAAATCTTGCCTGATTAATCGAATATTGTACAGTGCAATCACGCCTAAAAACAATACATAGGCTGTCCAACGATAATCTATTTGAAGTAATTCAGAAAAAACATAAGGCAACCACATCAGCGGAAAATAAGTTGGCAACACTGTCCAAGTCGAGAACTCTAGTGGTTTATAAACGGTTTCGCCAGCCAAAAATCGCTTGACATACAACTCTAAAGACGGTACAATATCAGAGTGTTCTTCGCCGACTGGTATCGAAATAAACACTTCTTTTAATGCATAGGCATTATAATAGGCTCCATAGGCGAATAGCGAAAAAACAATCAAGCTCGTAATACCTACCCTAACTATATTTTCATTTTTGGTGAATCCCAATAAAGGTATTTCCCCTTTCTGAAATCCTATCAAAAAGAAACTGGTTATACAAGTACCGATTCCACCTAGCATCCACCACTTCGGGCTATCATACACACCATAGGCGTTGATCAGCTCGGTTTGCATCATCAATTCTAAATAAACAAAATATGCAAAAAAGAAAAGAAGTATAGTATGTTTAAACGATTCCTTAGTCATTAATCTATTTCAGCGTAATTAAAACTCGAAATAAAACCCCATAAAAGTAAGCATTAATATTTAACTCTAAATTAAAATGAAAATAAAAATGAAAATAAAAGATCGATTAAGTAACTCACGATAATTAATTCGGTAAATTTTAAGGCGAAGATTTTTTTGATAGATTTTCTCAAAAAATCAATATTGGCTAAAGCTTGTACCGACTGGATACGAATAGCAGGGCTAAGGATTCATTTTTGAGGAAATCTAGCGGAAAAAGATCGCACTTTTACACGGTATCGCTTCATTCTTAATACCTTCCCATATTTGTATATTTTGTTGAAGTAGATTGGTTAAACCAACTTTACATAGCTACCGTCTAAGATGGTAATTTATTATGAAATATCTAAAGTTTCATTACTTTTTCTTTTCAAAGTCCGAATTTTATTTCATATTTGATATTTTTCTAATATATAATACATAACAATGAAAAATAGCTACCTAAAAAAGGGTATAACCTTTCTTCTTGTCTTTACTGCTTTTTTACACACAAATAAACTTATAGCCCAACCTGATCTCGTTGTAGTAGAAAGTGCACTTATAAACTCACTTGCAGCCAACACACTCGACAACGATGACGATTGTTATATCAATGAAGGATGTTTGGGAGGTTTTGGTCTTCGGCAAATATTACGATTTACTACACATATTAAAAATGTAGGTGATCAAGACTTCTACGTTGGTGCTCCTCCTTCTGACCCTGCCGACGAAAACGAAGTTTGGGAATATGACGAATGCCATGGACACTGGCATTATGAAGGTTACGCAGAATATGTATTGTTTGATGAAAATGGTAATGAAGTTCCCATTGGTTTTAAAAATGGATTCTGCTTAATTGATATTGAATGTTCTGGTGGTGGTAATTTTACTTACACTTGTAGCAATCAGGGAATTTCTGCAGGCTGCGGAGATGTATATGGTTCTGGTCTTGACTGTCAATGGATTGATGTAACCAACTTACCCGACGGAGTATATCGATTAGTTTTGCGTGTCAACTGGGATCAGGACCCCGATGCTCTTGGCAACTACGAAACTAACTATACGAATAACACTGGTGAAGTTTGCTTTGATTTGACAACAGATCTAAACGGTACGGCTTCTATCGTTGTACTAGGAAACGGGAGTAGTTGCGATAACGGCGTAAGTTGTTATGAAGTTACTACCACTATTAACTTAGATGACTATCCTCAAGAAACCAGTTGGGAAATAAGAAATGCAAACAACCTTATCGTTGTATCTTCAAATGGAACCTTTAGCGGTTCTCCTGATGGCGCTACTGTTAGCGAAACAGTATGTTTAGAAGAAGGCTGTTATACTTTTACAATCAATGATACTGCTAATGATGGTATTTGCTGTGGCTATGGAAACGGTAGCTACATGGTAACTGATCCTTCTGGAAATATAATTGCCAGCGGTGGTGATTTTTCCTCATCAGAAAGCACAAGCTTTTGTGTAGGTCCTACCCCACCTTGCACAGACAATGACAATGATGGTATTTGTGCTGCTGAAGATTGTGATGATAATAATTCTTCTGTCCCTGCTCCTCCAGGTGCTTCATGCAACGATGGCGATCCAAATACCCATCATGATGAAATCACAGCAGATGGTTGCGCCTGTGAAGGGGAACCTATAGGGGGCGGTGGCGATTGCCATGATGTAAGTATTACCACTAGCAGTTCTTCCATTACTGTTTCTGGCTTAAATAGTGCAATAACACAAGTTCAAATTTTCGATCCTAACTGGAGTACAATTCTTAACTGCTCGGGTAATTGTAATACTACCGAAACAACAAGTGGTTTGAGTGCTGGTGTTTATTATGTAAATGTTCGCTTGTATACTTCTAGCTGGGGATTAATTTGCGAAGTAAATGGTAACTATACAGTCGGTGGTGGCGGTTGTCCAGACAATGATAACGATGGTGTCTGTCAAGCTAATGATTGCAATGACAATAATCCTGCAATTCCGACTACGCCAGGTACCGCCTGCAATGATGGTAATTCAAACACTACTAATGATGT
>JAHDIP010000399.1 GCA_020630735.1 Saprospiraceae bacterium
GGGGCTATAATAAGTGAACAACAATTCGGTGGCACTGGTGCTGATGGGGGAGAAGGTTTGACGAGATTAGTAGATGGTACTTACTTAGTCGTTGGAAAAAACCGTTCCTATACTCGTGGAGCACGAAGGGATCAGCTTTGGATCTTGCGTCTTGATGAAAATGGAACATTGCTTTGGGAAGGTGAGTTTCATGACAAACAAGATGATATTGCCTATGCAGTTACTCAAATGTATGATGGGCGTATTATAATTGGTGGTTCGTCAGGGGAAGATTCACGAATCGAGGATGCTTTATTGCTTCATTATCGCTCTACTGGTTTGCCAAAAGTAAAAGAAAAAGCAATTGTTAAACAAGAACTTTTAGTATTGAGGTTTGGAAATGAAACAGAATTATTAGAACCCAATGATAGAGGCTACCAATCTTTCCAATTATCGAATAAGAGTGAGCAAGCTGTTTATGACCTAGAAGCATCAGTTTCTTGCAATAAATGTGTGCGAGGATTAGATTACTTTAAAAAGATCAATTTAGGTCATCTTGAAGGAAATGAATCAAAAATATATAGTATCCCATTTTTTGCAAATGCAGATTTGAATAAAGGCATTTCTACTTTTAAAGTGACAATTAAAAATAAATTTGGTTTTACTCTTGAGCCTTTTGAGTTTACAGTTGAAACGAAAAAAGATCCACGACCTCAATTAGCAATTAAAAATTACCGTTTTATTAATGAAGATGCAAATATTGGTGCTAGAGGGAAGAAGATGCAACTGGAAGTTGATGTGGAAAATGTTGGAGATAAAGAGGCTAAGGGAGTAAGATTGGAATTTCATTTTGATAGTTATATCTATGCTAAAAGTGAAAAAAAAATCAAGATAGGAGCAGTAGCTTCAGGACAGAAAAATAAATATACCTTTGATTTTTTTGTTGATGAAAAATATATAGAAAATGATATCAATATCAGATGTTGGTATGAAGATGATGCGCTTAAATATGGAGTAAGAGATACGTTATATTGGCAGCTAGAGCCACCAATAGATACGAAATCTATCAAAAAAATAGTTGATATTCAAGAAGTTCAAGAAAAAGAGTTTAATGATGATGCTCAAGAAAAATTAGAAAATAAGGCGCAAGAATTAATAAAAACAGAACAAAAACTAAAAGAACAAATTGCGAGAGAAAAAAATCGTTTAGAAGAATATAGTATTCGAATCGCTCAAGCTGAATATAAGCTAGAAACTGAACGAAAAGCTGCAGAGCAAGAATTAGCTAAAAATCAACAGCAGTTTGAAAAATGGAAAGAAACTAATGAAAAAGAAATAGTAGAATTAGCTTCTGAAATAGAAAAATTGAATGAAGAAATTGAAAAATTAAAAGCAACAAATAATGAATTTATAGTCGCTTTTTGGAAAGATCCAGATATAATAAATTTTGATAATAATACGATTTCGATAGAGACCAATACTATAACTTTTTCAGTTCAAGGACTCTCTACTCAACCTATTGAAGAAAAAGATTTTGTATTGTATATGAATGATGAAATTTATTCAGAAGGAAGTAAGTTTGATGAAGTAAAATTATTTACTAAAAAGGAAAATCGACGTTATTACTATACTTATGCTCGAACGATACATTTGAATAAAGGTAAACAAAAGTTAGAGGTTGAAGTGAGTAATAAAGCTGGTACTGAGACTACACTGCCTTTATTTGTTGATTATGTTCCAAATAAATCTAATTTTTACCTTTTGTCTATCGGAGTTCCTTATCCTGACTTAGAGTTTACAACTAAAGACGCAAAAGATTTTGCAAAGGCATTTGAAAATCAAGGTGGTGATCGTTGCTTATTTAACGATGTTTTAATAGATATTCATGCAGATTCTGTTAATACGAATCGTAATAATTTTGAGAAAAGTATCCTTCTTCTAAAGCGTAAGTACGAACGAAAAGAAATTCAAGACCGTGACGTTTTGATGATTTTTATTTCAGCTCATGGTTTTAAAGACACAAAAGGTGGTTTCAGAATTAAACAATCTGATTATGATGGTGCTTTTCCTGAACAAAGTATTGATTTTGATAAAGACATATTGAAAGTTCTTGAAGAAATCTCCTGCAAAAAAATTATATTTGTTGATGCTTGTTTTAGTGGAGCTATTGATGCATCAGATCCCCGTACTCATATTATGACTTCGTGTGGTAAACACGAACTTTCTTACGAAGACAAAAAATGGCAAAATAGTGCGTTTACAAAAGCATTGAAAGAAGCTTATTATGGAAAAAGCCCTAATGGGAAGTTAGCAGACAAAAATAAAGATAGTATTCTAACGTTAGCTGAATTGTATCAATATATGCAAAAGCGTGTTCCGGGGCTTGTAGAAAAAGATAAGAAAGATAATCCAACAGAACAAAACCCTTACATGCTTTTTGAACAGCGAGATGAGGTTTTTCCTTTGTACTTAATTGGTGTTGATTAAAATAAAAAAGCAGCTTGAAATTTCAAGCTGCTTTTTTATTTGGACAATAAGATAGTCTTAATAGCCTGTATCAATCGTAACGGCAAAATTGATTTCGTGACTTGCTCCGAAAGAAGGACCAAAAGTTGTAAAGTAAGAATCGAAACCATAACCTATTTTGAAATTTCGATCCCAACCTAAGTTTTCACCAATCAATAGACCCAATTCTAAATGAAAGGTACGAGCAGTTGAAAAACCAGTACCTACCCAGAAATTATTAGACAACTGATAACGCAAGTTAAAGTCTAAATTAACTGGTGCACCTGGTACATATCGAAACCAAACAGAAGGTTCTATGAACGTATTTTCTCTACCTAAGTATTTATAAAAACCTAGTAGTGCGTAATAATGTTGAGTACGTTTAACGGCATATTCTCCATTCTCATCCTTTAAAGAATATTCAAGACCAAGAATTTGAGGAACAGAAACACCCGCATAAATATTATCTCCGTCGAACCAGCCACCATCGACTTGGCGGTAAAAGTATAATCCAAAACCCACATCAGGAACAACTTGAGTAAGATTGCTTCTTGAAATCTGATCATCTCGTTCTCTAGGATTAAGACCAATTGTGTTTACTCGATGTTGAACAGCACCAAAAGACAAACCCAATGAAAAACCTCCATAATAAGGATCATCCGTTACGATACCAGCCAGCCGACCATATACACCAGTCATTCCAAAAGGATCGGTTTGGTCGTTGATGATATAACCACCAGCAAGTAGACCAACAGTATTAGAACCTGTAAAAAGATACTCGCCTTTTAGCAATTGTGTTTTAGGACCGTCTTCAAAACCAATCCACTGTGTACGAGCTGAAGCACCAATATACATATTGTACTCATACATAAAATAGTCACTGTTGATTGTTGCAGGATTGATAAATCCGTGCATCTCACGGTATTGAGTAAAGATTGGTAATTGTTGTGCTTGTATCGTTGAAATGAAAAAACTAAGTATTAATGTAAAAGTAATTTTTTTCATATGGTTGAACTTTTCCAGCAGTTAAAAGTACGTAAAAAAGGATACTTGTATAACTGCTTGACGAACGCATCATTTTTTTTTAAATAAAAATGCGGTCGCTTCTTATGAGTTAATTTGCTTGTTTTA
>JAHDIP010000400.1 GCA_020630735.1 Saprospiraceae bacterium
AAGTGGTTTTGGGATTGTCAAACGATTAAAGCTACTGAGAATCAAAAGGTAGCTACGAATGATGATCCTTAAAGTAGGTATAGAAACATAAAATTTTGATATCGTGTACTAAATATTCCAGCATTAAAATGCGTTTAGCTTTTTCTGATTTTGTAATTTTGTGCAAAAACTAATACAAATGCCTAAAATATCAAAAAGAGGAGAAGCACTTAGTGAGTCACCTATTAGATTTCTCGCACCTTTAGCAAGAAATGCTGTGAAAACTGGAAAAAAAATATTACACCTTAATATAGGCCAACCAGATATATTAACCCCAACGAATGCGGTAAATCAGGTTAAAGATCAAGTGAGTGAAATTATAGCTTATGGTCCTTCTGAAGGAAAAATGTCACTAAGAAAAACAGTAGCAGATTACTATCAAAAATTTGATGTGAGCATAGAACCAGAAGACGTAATAGTAACAACAGGAGCATCGGAAGCTATTCTATTTACACTATTTTCATGTTTTGATAGTGGCGATGAGATTATTATACCAGAACCTTTTTATGCGAATTATTTAGGCTTTTCTCATATGGGAGGCATCCGTATTCGACCAATTACGACTACACTCGAAGAAGGATTTAAACTCCCTAGTATTGATACTTTTGAAAGAATAATTGTCTCGAACACTCGAGCCATCTTCTTATGTAATCCAGGTAACCCAACAGGACAGTTGTATGATGCAGAATCGTTAAAGCAATTAGCTAAATTAGTGAAAAAGCATGATCTATTTTTAGTAGTTGATGAAGTCTATCGAGAGTTTTGCTACGAAGAGGCTTTTATGTCTGTACTTACCCTTTCCGAAATAGAAGAACACGTTATCGTTTTAGATTCTATTTCAAAAGTGTTTAGTTCTTGTGGAGCTAGAGTTGGATATATTGTTACTAAAAATAAAGACTTACAAGGTAGTATCAAAAAGTTTGCACAACTTCGATTATGCCCACCTATGATTGGTCAAATATTGGCAGAAGCATGTTACTCCGATACAGCTGATTATCTAACAAAGGTAAAGGAAAAATATAACCAGCGTCGTTTAAAATTGTATGAACGTTTATCTGCAATAGAGGGGGTAAAATGCTATATGCCAAATGCAGCCTTTTACAATATGGTGGAATTACCCATTGATGATGCGCAGGAATTTTGTAAATGGTTACTTACCGATTTTGATTATAAAGGGTATACTATTATGCTTGCACCTGCAAGTGGTTTTTATTTCAATCCAGCATTGGGGAGAAAACAAGTGCGCATTGCATTTGTTCTTGATGTGGAGAAATTAGATCTTGCTATGGATTGTCTTGAAGCGGGCTTAAAAGAATATACGGAGTTAAAAGCCGTGTAAAAGTTACATAGAACAAATAGACGAACTGCTATAAATTTACAAACAAAGAAAGCTCTTTGGAAATCATTCCAAAGAGCTTTCTTTATTAAAAGAGGTAGAATTGATTTTCTATTTTCTTAATCCTAGAACTTTGTTAAACGAATTGTTGAAGTAGCCTGTTGGCTAGATGTTAATTTACAAAAGTAAAGACCAGCACTAAGTACTTCATCAGCAATGGTTAGCTGATGTGTGCCAGCTGGAAAATACTGCTGACTTAGTTGTCGAACAAATTGACCTTGTGCATCATAAAGGTCTATAGTGAAATCATCGGCTCTAAGTAAATCGAACTCTAATGTTGTAGCACCTGTAGTTGGATTTGGATAAGCTTTGAAACTTGAATTTAAAGCCGTTTCTTTTACGCTTACAACTTCGCCAGCTGTTACGAAAATAGGTGTTCCTGTTAGAGTTATATTATTTGGAGTGGAAATAGAAAATGTTGGTGTTTCAGAAAAGTCCCATGCTAATTTATTGACAGTAGTCAGTTGCATGTCTGCAGGAAAAGAATAAGTGGCACTTGCCGTTTCAGACATATCCGTTAATGTTTCTGCCCATAATACGTAAAGGTACTCATTAGCATCATCTTTGAAGGCAGCACCTTTTACGCCATCAGGTAAAACTAATGCTGCAGTTTGAGAAGCACTATACGTCATGCCATTCAATAAATTGGAAGTAGTACGAGCGGCAATACCCGACTCATTGATAGTTTGCTGATATGGTGCGATACCATTTAGATTTTGATACAAGCCCATTGTTTCGAAACCAAAACTAGCTTGCCCTTCCGCAGCCGTTTCTGCTAGAGAATAAATGTGTAGCTGATCTATACCTAATTCATGTGCAGCAATTTGCGCTTTTATTGCATAGTTTCGTTGTGCCTCTACTGAACCGATATTGTCAAAATCTTCGCTAGGTATATTTGACTCTGTAATGATCCACAGCTTTTCAGGATATGTTTGATTATCGTAGCCATACCCTTTTAATATATCTTCAAATGCTATTTTTGTTTTGCCCATTCCTTCAGCTGCTCCATCAGAATGTCGACTGTATACAAAATCAAAAATATCATTGCTCCATTCTCTAAGGCTTTCATCATTATGTGGGTAAAAATGATAGCTCAACACTTCGAAATAAGCACCACCTGTAAGTGGATACTCTGCCGTTACACTCCCATCTTCAGGGTTGTCAGTAAAACGCATGATGATGTCTAAAAAACTAGGTAGACCTATACCACCAACAGCGATATAGTCATCAGGCGCTACTGTTTTAATTACTTCATAACTAATACGAAGCAATCGTATGTAGTGGTATACAGGCGCTCGTAAATGATAGTCACAAGGCTCAGGAACATTCTCATACCAGTTACCTTCGTAGCCTAAAGGTTTCCAGCCATTGCCAGAATAATCGAAATCTGGTTCGTTCCAAATTTCCCAAAATTTTACATGGTCTTTATATCTGCTTACAATTTTATACACATAAAGGGCATAATAGTTTTCATCATTGACAGGTGTTCCATTTTCTCCATCATCCCAGATATCGGTATACATATTAGCAAACAACTCAGATTGATGGTCGTCGCAGTAAGATTCGGGATCACGGTGTCCTTGAGAAGGGAAACCAATAAAGGCCGTAAGGTCTGTCATACCAACTTCGTCGAAATGATCAAATACATCATTGTTAATATCATATCCCCATTGTTCAAAATAGTATTCGAACATAGCAGGACGTACAGTTTTCATACCAGCACCTTTTAGTCCTTCGCTAGGATTTCCAGCAGCTAGGTTTGCTAAATCATAAATATCCCAACCTGGACTTTCGTAGCCAAGGTTGACGCCTAATTTGAAAGAACCATCGTATGGAATAATATTATCGTTTGCAGTGAAATTAATTTGGGCAAAAGTATAAGCATAGATGCCCAATAACGATAGGAGTAACGTTATTTTTTTCATGGTGATTAGAATTTGTACTTGGTTAAAAAATAGGTTTTGGGATGTACTATTTTCCACTCAATATGACTACAAAGGTAATAAAAAAAACATCATATTAAGTATCCTTTTATACCGTAAATGTTTGTTTTACATATGTTAAAGTTTTTCTATTGCTTTGTTTTTACTATAGTAAACAAGTAAAAAGTGTTGCTACTTAGTATGTGGTACTTAG
>JAHDIP010000001.1 GCA_020630735.1 Saprospiraceae bacterium
AATTTATAGAGGTTTGGAAATTTAAATTTATCATGTACTAGTATTTCTATTCTTTTATTTTCCTCTATTTTTATAATATCTGCTATTAATAATTCTATCTGTTCGCTACTCTCTAACATTATTGAAGATAGTCGCTCTGCTTCTACTTCTGTAGTATTAGGCTTTGTACGAAGATGTTGAATGAGTCGTATAATCTCTGCTAGAGGTTTATTGATCTCTTCTGCAATCTGCGAAAGCACTCTTTGTGAGTTCCAATCAATTGTGGAGGTTTTTGTTTTTTGCATTTTCAAGATGTTTGTTATCGTGCATAAAATAAAAAGGCTTTATATAGGTTCTCTTTTTTACACTTTATAAAAGAGTCTCCCTCAGATCAAAGACATCAACTTGCCTTATCTGTTTCTCCAATTAACCTTTTAGTGTTTTATTTGTAATAAACTATATCCTCTACTTATTACATGGTATACATATACTGAAACCGAAATATTCGTCGGATTGCTAAAGATTTTAGCTACCAATAATAATCCTTGAATCAAATAATGGTAAGTATATTATCAATCTTAAATAATGGTCAAAACACATCAAAGTATTACAGAAAAGTCATTTTACCATATTGAAATACCTAGCTTAGATATTCATTGTATTTATGCGCTGTGTTTTCGGTAATTAATATATCTATTCTAAAAATAATGTATTTATTAAAGATAAAAATGCCAGAAAAACTGATAAATATTTTTTTACACCCTATAATTGAAATCGTATACTGAGTAACGTGTCAGAAAGATTAATGTTATATTCTCCTGTAGATATCATTATTGGTGAATTACTTATATCTATATTGGTGCAATAAGTTTCTTCTACTTTGAAAATACCGCTTTGGAAATGATACTTAAATATTGTATCTGGAATAGATTTCCGTTCAAATACCAGTTCAAAATAATCACTTTCTTTGTAACAGGCTAATGCAAACAATTTCTTTGATGATGGGCATGAAGTTGGTTCATTATGATGGGTATCATTTGAGTATATACTTTCTATCTTACATATCCCCAAGTGTTTACATTTTGCACTTGGTCGTCCCAAAATAACTTCTACAAAAGCTTGATTAGTAGAAGCTATACCTTTCCTTTTTGTAAGAAGTGCCTTGGCTTGTGTAGATGTCATGAAAGAAGATTTTTTATATCATAAAACTTAATACAACAAATATATAGCTAATAAGTACAACAGGGATATGACATTTTTATCGATAAAGTTAGACACAAAACAGACAACAACTCAGTTAAAAAAATTAATTAAAAACTGATTATCAAATATTTATGACATCAAAAATATTATTTATTCGGAGAAGCCATACTTTCATTAATCAATTTTTTTCGGTAAATTTGAACTACACAACAATGAAATTGTTTTTTAATGTGTCTTTTTTACTTTAGGTAAAGATCGTATAAAGCTTACCATAGTTTAAATAGTCATTTTTTTTTGTGTCAAAAGACTATTAAATTATGGATGCACATTTATTTTTTCTGATGTTTTTCTGAAAGCAACTAATCTGAAATGATCATCGCCTTATGTGACCCCATAGTTAATCGTTTATGTATGGTCTCTTCATTTTAATGTAGCAAAAGGCGACTATTTACTTTTAGAATTATAAATCTGCTGAGTCGTCAATAATTATTTCTTCGTAATAATCGCGTTGAGCTTGATCTAAATTATTGTATTCTGATTCCGAAGAAATGAAACCAAATAAAATCATTAGAGAAATTAATATTGAAGTAATCATGACATAAGGGTTTTATTAAATTCGGGAACCAAATCGAACCGAATTTTTCTAATTAAAAAAAAGATTGAAAGATCAATTTTACCAGATAAGGAGAAAAACTAAAATTGATTATAATTAAGAGTCTCTGTGGTAAATTGATATTACAAATATAGGTTGTATTAATACATTAGGGTAGGACAATAATTCTATTAATATGGGGAGGGAATCTAGCATATACCTTACTAGCTAAAATCGCAAGTCACTATATATCAATATGTTAAAAAAAACAAAATAGTTTTCTTTGTTAGAGAAAGCTTCTGTTTTTGAAATATAATCACCCTTTTTCTTGAGCTCAAAACTAGAATAATGGAAGAACTACAAGAACTCGCTTACATTTTAACTAAACACAAAACTCGATCCATAGAAATCATTGGAGATGATTCTAAGCAGTACGATTCCAAACTTTACCACCTTTATCAGGCTATAAAAAATGGCGATGTAAAGAATGATGCCCAAGCCGTTTTTGCAATTTATGGCGAAAAGAAAATATCAGGAAAATATCGCAACCTAAAACATGAACTAAAAAAAAGACTATTCAATACCGTTCTATTTATTGATACTAACTCTCAAAAAAGTAAAGATGAAGTTTACTATCAATGTTGGAAAGAGTGGGCTGCTTGCCGAATTTTAGTAGAAAAGTCTGCTAGAAAAGTTGCCATAAAATTAGCCGAAAGAATTTTAAAAAAATGCGTGCAATATGAATTCCATGAATTGGTCATTTCCATTTCTATTTTGCTTCGCAGCCACTACGCCTTAAGGGAAAAGAATAAAGAAAAATTTGAATACTATGATAGTCTATATAACTTTTCGAAAAAACAGGAAAAATATAAAAATCTTGCACATAAGTATTACATGAAGTTGATCCTTGATTATGCAACAGAAAGTGTCACCGCTAATCCATTAATTGAAGATGATGCTAAAAAGTATTACCAAGAATTATCCAACTTAAAAAACAAAACTAACAATCTTAAATTCCATTATTATTTATTCCAAATTCAATTAATTGGTGCGATGGGAATTTTTGATTACAAAAGAGCTAAAGATATTTGTACTGAAGCTATTTCTTTCTTACATCATTCCAATGGTTTTGATTTTGAAGGAGGTATCAGAAATATTTTACTAAACAAACTCGTTTGCCATATTCAGCTTAAAGAATTTGAAGAGGGTATCATAACAGCTTCAGAATGTAAAAATTTTGTATCAGAAGGAACATTTAATTGGTTCAAGACCAATGAATACTTATTCATGCTTTCTATTCACACCACAAACTATCAGGATGCCTATGAAATTTATCATGCAAACATTTCTCACCCAAGATTCAAAACATATAAAGTGCTCCACGAAACATGGTTACTCTATCGCATATATCTACATTTCTTATTCTTAGTCGGAAAAATTACTCCGCTAAAAAAAGATAAAAGCTTTAATACTATTCGGTTAGGTAAATTCCTAAATGATGTTCCATCCTTTTCAAAGGATAAACACGGCATGAATATTCCTGTCTTAATCGCTCAAATGGCTTTCCTTATTTTACAGAGAAAATACGATGCTGCAGCTGAAAGAATTGATGCACTCAACAAATATTGTGATCGTTATTTGAAAACTAACAATCCCAATTTTAGATGCAATTGTTTTATAAAAATGTTATTGCAAATTCCTATTTCTGGTTTTCATAGAACTGGTGTAAAAAGAAGGGCACATAGGTATTTAGAAAAATTAAAAACTATAGATATAAATTTTAGTAACCAAGCTCATGAAGTAGAGATATTACCTTTTGAAATAATGTGGGAACTTATTCTCGATTCGCTCCAAAACAAAAACTTTAAACTCAAAAAAAGATTTACTTAATAAAAGCATATATCTTTACAAAAGTGAAAATCAAAAATGGCGATTGAGTATAACCCAATCGCCATTTTTAATCTAACTAAATATAAAACTTACTGTTCTTGTCCTTTCAATTTTTCTGCATTTTCAGCTACTTGTAAGGCCTCGATAATTCCTTTAATATCTCCTTGGACAATTTTGTCGAGACTATATAAAGTGAGATTTATTCTATGATCTGTTACTCTATTTTGAGGATAATTATACGTGCGTATTTTTCCAGAACGGTCGCCCGTACCTACTAGTGAACGACGACTTGCAGCTACTTCCGATTCGTGTTGTTCGCGTTGAATATCATACATTTTTGCATACAATCGTTCTAGTGCAATTTCTCTATTTCTCAATTGATTTCGGCTCTCTTGGCTTTCTGCAACGACTCCTGAAGGTAAGTGCGTAATCCGTACTGCCGATTCTGTTTTATTGACGTGCTGACCACCAGCACCACTCGCTCGGTAAGTATCTATTTTGAGGTCTGCTTTGTTGATATTTACATCTTCGATATCAAGCTTTGGCATAACGACAACCGTTGCAGCAGAAGTATGCACACGACCTTGCGATTCTGTTTTGGGTACTCGTTGAACACGATGAGCTCCCGATTCAAACTTTAGGTTTCCATATACATTGTTACCTGTAATTTCTAACACTAACTTACTAAAACCTCCCGCTGTCCCTTCATTTTCATAAATAACATCAACCTTCCATTTTTGGTCTTCAAAATATTTAGAGTACATTCGAAATAAATCACCAGCAAATATACTTGCCTCATCGCCACCTGTTCCTGCACGTATTTCAAAAATCACATCTTTCGAATCTTCTGGATCTTTTGGTATTAATAGTATTTTTATTTCTTCTTCTAGCCGTGTTTTTTCTGGTTCTAACCCTTCGAGTTCCTCCTTCGCCATTAGCCGCATTTCTTCATCTGACTCCGAAAGCATCTCTTTAGCAGTATCTATATTGCCCAAAACATTTTTGTACTCATGGTAGTGTTCTACCAGTACCTTTAGCTCCTTATATTCTTGGCTTACTTTTTTGAAACGCTTCATATCCTTATGAATTTCAGGATCAGATAATTGTTCCTCTAAATGGATATATCGCTCGTGAATAGCTTCTAGTTTATCTAACATAATCTGTTGTTTTTTGAAAAAAGAAAAAGAATAGGGCAATGCTGTATAGCAGGTAAGAATAATAAAGCTAGATGAAGTGATGAATAGTACAGTACATTCTATTTTATGTGTTAATGCTGCAAAAAACGTATTTTCTGTTTAATAAGGCGATTGAACCGACTTAACTACTTAAGGTTTTTATATAAGTCAAGTTAAAAATAAAGCCTTGTAAACTAGATATTTACAAGGCTTTTTGTAGCGAGAGGGAGACTTGAACTCCCGACCTCAGGATTATGAATCCTGCGCTCTAACCAGCTGAGCTACCTCGCCATTTTCTAAGCGACTGCAAATATACAGTTTTTTGCATTTTTTATAAACAATATTTGAAGATATTTCTTTTATTGATGAAAAGAATCTAATTATGACAGATAGAGACCAATATTTACTGGGTATACGTCCACAAATTCTTACAGACCAAATAACTGTAAGTAGCTCTGAAAAGTTCCAAAATGAGGTGCTACGACCGATTTTGAAGCTACAAAATGATTTATTGTTACTATTATTCAAGCAATATATCGTCCAGCGAAAAAATACGTTCCATAATAAGACTAAAACAGAGCGCCTAGCTTTTATCCAACAGAGTATCCAAAAAGATATGAAATTTAAAAACTTGATGGTCGGTTGTATTATTGGACATTTTACAAGCGACGAATGGGCCACTTTCTGCACAGAAAAGGAAGAAATAGGACGGCGCATTAGTACATTATTAATACAGCGCCTACAAAGTCAAATGACTGAATTTTAACTACATAATTGAAAAAGACACTTAACACTTTCTAAAAATAGGTAAAACAAAAACGTCTAAACAAGCTCATAGATTCACACCATAAGCCACATAGGATAAGCAACTAATTAGTAATCAATTGCCTCATTTAATAGCCTTTTCTAACAAATAAGCTGATTATCGGCAGACGCATATATTACAGTTTTTTCTGGATGCATCTCTGATAATAAATCTTTTTTTTCATTCAAAATACTCACATTTATTTTTTCTGAAGTCTTATCATTGAAATTATTCAAGAATGCATTCTTTGCGCAGAGAAACATTTATATAATTGTTAAGTAGTACGGATTAATAACAACTTTCACAAAAAACTTTTAATTATGAAAAAGTACAATTTAAATGAATTAAAGACATTGAAATCTTTGAAAAAAAACATAACTCTTATTTCTGAACCTAAGAAAATTAAGGGAGGAAACGTTGTAGGTGATTTATATGATCATCTATTGTCATAGCTACTTTTTGAGTCTAAAATTATTTTTAATTAAAACATTTCACTTATTATGAAAACGATTAAATTAATCACATTAATCCTACTAACTGGATTCTCCTATAGTGTTCAAGCTCAACTACTAGATGATCTTGATTGTGGCAAAACCCACAAACGTATTTCTATTGATGGTAATGTTAAAGAAACTGTAAAGATTCCTGTTATAGAAGTTTATTCGGATAAGGGAGAATTAATTGCTACAGGAAATACGAATAATTTTCCAAGTTTAGTTACTACATTAACTAGAGGAAAGTATACTATTGTTTATCGCCAAGAAGATCAGTTTATCCGAACCGAAAGAGTACACATTAAGTAATGGTCAAATAATAACTTCCCGATTTGTGGTTGGCACTTTAGAGTTGCAGACCCGACCGCTAGCGGTTCATTTCGTTGAAAAGATTTCCAAAATCTTTTCTGCTTTGCACCACTGCATTCATGTCGAAAAGCCTCGTGATAGCTAGGCTAATTCCTTGTCTAAACTCAAAATTCCCTAGCCAAAATACGGAACTTATTTTTCGGCCATTACTAAATACATTGTAAACTAATTAAAGTTCATTTTTGGTGGTCTAGTTTTGAATACATTTTTCGTTATTTTTTTTGACAATCCAAGGAGGATTCTCGCAAAAAATGCCTCAACTTTATCCAAAATAGCCTCGACCAAAAAAGGAACTAATTTAATTTACAATGTACTAAATAAAAAATGTAAAAAGCATTCTACTAGTTAGGATGCTTTTTTTTTCACAAAAAATCAATGTATTTTACAACATTAACCTTGGAAGGAAATAGATAAAAAGTCAGCTATACTAAATTAATCGTTACTAGCCAGCAGATTTGTCTAAGCGATTTAGACCTGCCTTTGCCTTTTGGTGCAAACTACTTTTGTACTCATCTGGCTTGATTGACAAACAGCGATTGAAGTACTCTGTTGCTTTTTTGTTACTCCCTTGTTGTTCGTAGATTAGACCTATCTGAAGTGCCGCATTACATGCAAAATAATACCCTTCATATTGTCCTACATCTATTGTTTGCTGATAATAGTTGATTGCTTTTTGGTGTTCTTTTAGGCTGTGCGTAATACGACCAAGTCGATAGCTGAGTTCTAGCTTTGAACGATTATCTGAAAAATTAGCTGTAGAATAATTACTTAATAAATCATATGCTCGTTGATAGTATCCGCCGTCAAAAAGTAGTCGTCCTTGTAGAAGTTTTGCGTTAGGAGCAACACCTGAACGTGCTTCCTTCAATGCTGTTTTGTCTCCGCCTATAATAGATGATCCTTTGATTTTACATTGGTTCATATTATAGTGGTAGCCCTCGTCATTCCCCATCAATAAGTGAAACCAAGCAATTTTTTGATAGGCTTCTTTTACATAATTTTGACCATTAAATTTGGTAACATAATCTTCCAAATGGACTTCAGCATCTTCATCTAGTCGATACAATTTACACAATCCAAGCATGTAATCTAAGTAATAAAAATTTTGTATTTGTTTGCTTTTAGGACGATTTTCTAGTAGTCGAATAGCTTCGTCATTGCGCCCTGTACGCATAGCTACATTAGCTAAAACAAAACAAGCTAAAGGATTTTCGGCAGCTCGAAGTTTTCCGCTATTAATAATCTTCCAAGCTTCTTCGCTTTTATTGTTGAGGTGCAACATCAAAAAGGCATACATCACTAGTGTTTCTTCTTCGAACAAAAATTCGTTGTACTTCGCATATTCGATTACTTCTTCGATTTCTTTTCGACCTTGTTCAATACTTCCTGTTAGACTACTCAGTAAAGAAACTCCCCATTTGTAATTATCGGGAATCGTTCCAACCATAGCATGAAGAATGCCAAGACTTTTCTTGTTTGCAATAAAATCAGGAAATTTTTCTTGATTTTTTGTCAATAACTTGTGAGCAGAGTTTACTTCTTTGAACGCAGCAAAGTATTCTTCAAATTTTAGACGAGCAAGTGCCCATTGCAATTTTATTTCAGCTTGTAAAAATAAATAATACGGAGATGCTTTGTCACCTGCTTTTATCTTATCGAGACGTTTACTTTTATTGTTTTCTAACTGATCGAATTCTGCCTTATTTTCATTGATGAAAATTTTGAAAAAATCGATATAATTTTCAATGTAATGAACGATGAGGTTATTCGGTTCTTCTGCTTTGAGTTTTATCAATAGAGTTTCCGCTTCCCCAAAACGCAGATTCAAGACCTTATCATAAGCAGCCTTAGCATTTTCGCTAAACACAAAATTACCTTGAGCCAAGTTTTGGCTTATGATAAATAAAAAGCAGAAGAAAAAGGTATAATATTTTTTCATGAGCAAATATCAATTCGTTGATATAGACATATTCTTAACGCTAAAAGGAGACTTACCGTTGTCAGTCGAAAGGCATTTAATTTATGCCTACTGATATTCAGTTTTAAGATCATCGTTTGGAATAATTTTTTGGTTATCCAAAACCTCTTCGTTTTCAGTATCTTCCATTAAGTAATGGCCGAAAAATAAGTTCCGTATTTTGGCAAGGGAATTTTGAGTTTAGACGAGGAGAAAAACGTAGGGATAGCCTAGCTATCACGAGGCTTTTCGACATGAATGCAGTGGTGCAAAGCAGAAAAGATTTTGGAAATCTTTTCAACGAAAAGAACCGCTAGCGGTCGGGTCTGCAACTCAAAAGTGTCAACCACAAATCGGGAAGTTATTATTTGACCATTACTAAAAAACCCTGAAGAATTTGATTTCTCCAGGGTTTTTTATTTTCATTTTAATAAATACCTTATTCAGCCGTTGGTTCTGTTTCAGCTACTGGTTCTACTAAAATATCTTGATCAACCAAGATTCTACCACAATGTTCGCAAACGAGTACTTTTTTGTGTAGACCAATTTCTAATTGTGTTTGAGGTGGTATTTTGTTAAAACAGCCCCCACAACTATTACGTTCTACCGTAACTACTGCTAAACCATTACGGTAACTTTTCCGTAGTTGATTGTATGCTTTTAGCAATCGATCTTCGATCTTTTTCTTAGCTTTTTCAGATTTTCTTGCTAATTTTTCTTCTTCTTTTATCGTCTTTTCGATAATTTTTTCCAGCTCAACTTTCTTAAGTTCTAAGTCTTTCTTTTTAGCATCAAGACGTTCTTCAGAAACTTTTAATGTTTCTTGCTTATTAGATATAAAGTTTTGACCTTCTCTAATCTTTTTATTAGATAATTGAATTTCAAGCTTCTGAAGCTCTAACTCTTTAGTTAGGGCATCATATTCTCTATTATTCTTTACATTATCCATTTGCTTTTCATACCGCTCAATCAAGCTTTCAGCCTCTTTGATATTGGCGTGATGGTTAGCCACTGTTTTTTCTAGATCAGTTATACTGTCTTTTAGTTTATTTAAACGAGTATCTAAACCCACTATTTCATCTTCAAGATCACTAACCTCTATAGGAAGTTCTCCTTTGAGGATTGCTATTTCATCGACTTGAGAATCTATTAATTGTAATTCGTATAAACTTTTGAGCTTGTCAAAAATTGAAGAGTCTACTTTTTTTGCCATAATCGCTTATAAATATTTTATTGGATTAGTGTTTACTTCTGTAGAATAAACCGCAAATCTACGAAATTTATTTCTTATTATGTTATATAATAAATTTATTGTAAATTGTTCGCTCTCATAATGGCCAATATCAGCAATAACAATGCGACTATCTGCATCAAAAAATTCATGGTATTTATAGTCTGCCGTGATAAAGATATCTGCCTTTTGCGCTATAGCTTTATTCAATAAAAACCCTCCAGAGCCGCCACAAACGGCTATTTTAGATATTTTTCGTCCTCTCAGCTTTGTATACCGAATGCAGCCGACTTTCATTGCTTTTTTAACAAATTCTAAATAAGGCTTCTCATGTATCGGTAATTCTAATTCTCCTATTATACCTGACCCTACTTCCGTATTATTTGCTTCAATTGAAATAATATCATACGGAATCTTTTCGGAGGGGTGCGTTTTTTTCAATGCCTGAACAACGCTTCGTTCTTTATCTGCTGCAAAAGAAACTTCTAAACGTACTTCAGCATTGCTTCCGCTACCATTATTAGTCCCAACACCTAAAGAAGCATGGCTTCGATGCTCAAAACCTGATACGCCTCCTGCTCCTTGCTTGAATAAAGCTGCACGTACTTTATTTGCATGGGTAGCTGGTACAAAGGTGTAGAGTTTCTTTACACCTTTTTTGGGTGCAAGTATCTTGGTATTGACTAGTCCAATTCGTTTGGCTATTTCAGCATTAACACCATTGTGAAAGACATTATCTAAATTGGTATGAATGGCATAAATGGCAATATCATGTTTAATAGCCTTCATCACTACTCGCTCTACATAGTTAGTACCATTAAGTCTTTTTAATCCCTTAAAAACTATTGGATGGTGTGCTATTACAAGATTACATTTTTTCTTTATTGCTTCGTCAAGAACTGCTTCAGTAGAATCTAAGCAAATAATAGCTCCTTTTATTTTTGTGTCTGGATGCCCGACGATTAAGCCTGAGTTATCATAACTTTCCTGATAGGAAGAAGGAGCAATTGTTTCTAGGTAATTGATGATCGTTTTTAATTTCATAAAGCTGCAATATCTGAGTATACCTACTGGTATTCAGTTTAAGGATCATCATTGGTAGCTACCCTTTGATTCTCAGTAGCTTTAATCGTTTGACAATCCCAAAACCACTTTGGTTTCAATATAAAATACAAGTTATTCGATTTCTACATATTATGCAATATGTAGATACATAGGCAATAGTCGTACCTTTTATTGTAAAAAACATAAAAATATAATTGGTTTTGTGACCTAAAAAAGTATGTATTTTTTAAGAATTCTTTATTTTTTGTTCAATATTAGTCGTAGAATAGCCTTCTATAAAAGGTAATGACATAACTTTACCGCCATTAGCTAGTACGATATCTGAACCTACAATTTGGTGTGCTTGCCAGTCGCCACCTTTTACTAAAATATCTGGTACAACTAACTCTATCAACTTAAGGGGGGTATCTTCTTCAAACACAACCAAGGCATCTATACATAACAATGCAGCAAGTAGGTGTAAGCGAGTGGCTTCGTCGTTGATTGGGCGATGAGGACCTTTTAGTCTTTTAACAGATGCCGCAGAGTTAATTCCTACAATTAAATGTTGACCTAAAGATCGGGCTTCCGACAAATAGTGCAAATGGCCATAATGTAAAATATCAAAACAGCCATTGGTGAAGACAATGGTTTCTCCATTTGCTTTCCATTCTTCTACTTGCTCTTCGAGCAAATTCCAAGTAAAAATTTTTGCTTTTATCTTTGTTAGAAATGCTGACACTTTATTTTTAGATTTTATTGCTTTGGTTCAATATTAACTGTTCTACCTTCTTGTTATTTGCTCTAGTTTGTACATGTTTAGAATCCTCCAATAAGATACTTTCTTTTAATGAAGGGAATATTTTTTTGGCTCGTTTTAATAACTTTTCTCCTGGGAAAAAGAGATCGTTTTTTGCTGCTACTATTGTTATTGGCGTAGTGATATCTTTAGCATCACGATCTTTGATCGTTGGTATTGGAGAAAAATCCATATCGAAATGAAGGAGTACTTTGGAAAGAAAGGCCTGTGCAAATTCATCTTTTTCAGAAAACATTCCACTCAAAAAACGTTCTAAGTATTTTTCTTTTTGAGTACTCATGTACCGCTTCATCGGAATAAATATTTTGAATAATCCCTTTAACGGATTTCCATTTACAATACCTGCAGGAACGATCATATAAGCTGCCTTTATTCTAACATCATCTTCGATGAGTGTTTGCCAAATTACTAAGCCTCCTAACGAAAAACCTGCTAAAGTAACTTTCTCAAGATCAAGCTTTGATAAAACCTCTTTTAGCCATTTACCATATTCGTTCGCTTTTTTATTCATTCGTCTACCTGCACTTAGATTTGGTTCGCCAACTACATCTACCGCATAAACTCGGTACTGCTTTGCCAAGTTTGGATATACATCTAAAGCTACAGGCGCACAGCCATTGGCACCATGTACTAAAACTAAAGGTGGATTTGTAGGATTGCCTGTAACGATAATATTGGTTTCGCCAAAGGCTGTATTGACTTTTTGTGTTTCGTAAGAAATCGCTAAATCTTTTAGCTTTTGTTGATAGACTGCCAACACCGCTTTTTTACCCTCTTCTGTTTTAAATAATGATTCCATTTTCTAGGCTTCTTCTACAAAAAGGTTAGTAAATTGAAAGGATTTGCCATCAAACAATCCTTTGTCACTAAGTTTGAGTTGAGGGATGACGAGTAAGGCCATAAATGATAACGTCATGAATGGAGCGGTCAAGGTACAACCTAAAGTTTCTTTGACTAGTTTATCTATTTGTGAATAATTTTTAGCGACTTTATACCCATCGTGATTGGTCATAATGCCTGCTATCGGCAAAGGTAAGGCAGCTTCAATATCGCTAGTTACAGCACTAATGCCTCCTTTGTTTTCTATAATTAAATTGACTGCTTTGCACAGTAATTCATCATCTGTTCCTACTGCAATAATGTTGTGTGAATCGTGTCCGACACAAGAAGCAATTGCACCATTTTTCAGATTAAAGTTATTGATAAATGCAATAGCAGGTGCACGCTCTTGATAACGATTAACGACAACCATTTTCAGGTTATCATTTTCCATATCGGATACCACAAGTCCAGCATCAATTCTAGCCGATGCGACAAAACTATCAGTTACAATTTCACCATCTATTGCTTTGATAACTTGTATCTTATCGCTAGTCGCTGGAACATTAAAGTCCTTTGATTCTTTTAAGCTAGTATCAAAATTATTAATGATCGTAGACTCTACTGTTTCAATATTTGTCTTACCATTCTCGGCTACTAATGTACCGTCTATATAAGTTGCTTTGATCTTAAAATCTATCAAATCGTTTGTTATAATAAAATCTGCTGGATCGCCTTCTTTCAATAAGCCTACATCCAAATTGTAATGCTTCACTGGATTGATACAGGCTGCCTTTAATACATCAAAAAGATCGCATCCTTTTACTAAAGCTCTTGCAACAAGTTGGTTGATATGACCTAGGATAAGATCATCTGGATGTTTATCATCCGAACAGAGCATCATACGATCTGCATATTGAGGCAATAAACCAATAAGTGCTTCAAAATTTTTGGCAGCACTACCTTCTCGTATAAGTATCTTCATTCCATGTTGCAACTTCTCCAATGCTTCTTCATACGTAAAGCACTCGTGGTCGGTGCTAATACCTGCATCAATATATTTTTTGGCATCATCGCCTCTCAGACCAGGAGCATGACCATCGATGGGTTTATTATATTTTTTGGCAATAGCCAATTTTGCCATCACCTCACTATCTTCGAAAAGCACTCCTGGATAATTCATCATTTCCGCTAAATACTTAATCGCTGGATTTTGCATCATTTCCTCTATTCCATCTACTCCTATAACGGCGCCTGCCGTTTCGAAAGTCGTAGCAGGTACACAGGATGGTGCCCCAAAATTAAATTTGAATGGTACTTTATTTCCGTTTTCGATCATATAGTTTACCCCATCAATACCCATTACATTTGCTATTTCGTGTGGGTCTGAGACAGTCGCTACGGTACCATGAACAACAGCCATACGAGCAAACTCAGAAGGAATAAGCATGGAACTTTCGATATGTACATGCGCATCTACAAATCCGGGCAAAATATAATCGTCACTTTGTCCGTCGGTTTTTGTGATGCGATGTATTTTTCCATCCTTTATTTCAATAATTCCAAATGAAATGGTTTTATTTTCTATATCTATTATGTTACCTTGTACAGTCATATAAAAGCTTTTTGTAATTTTAGCATATTTTTAGAACATTATCTACGAATTTATAAATATAAATGAACCTAAACGACTTTTTCCAATATGTTTTATTCAATATCGGAGGATATGAATGTACTATCGGTCAGATGGTAGCTACTGTTTTTGTCGTATTCATTAGTTATTTTCTCTATTTTTTCCTTTCAAAAAGACTATTACCGAAAGCATTTAAAGATGCTGCGAATAAGCCCGAAGAACAAAAAAAAATTAAACGTATCATACGGAATATTTTTGGTCTAATAGCCTTGCTTGGTTGTGTTTTTACCTTAGGTTTAAATTATGTTTTTTATTCTGCAAATAACTTCGATTTTAGTATCAGTACGATCCTTGAAGGATTATTGATTATACAAATTGCAAGAATATTAGATTGGATTATCGCCAAAGTTTTATTGTATAATTATCGCCAAAGTCGAACTCAAGTAGATTTAGGTAGTACGGTAGCGCCTCAAGTGTCAGAAGAAAAAAGAGATGCAAGAGCTAGTCGAATAGTACAATATGTCGTTTATGTTTTTGCGATTATTTTGATTTTACGAAACTTCCGACTGGATTATACTTTATTTTCTTTTGAAACTTACGACTTTCGGGTTTCAAATATTTTTGGTGCTTTACTCATTATCTTAGTTGCTCAACTCATTATTTGGGTACTTACTCAACTCATCTTATTTGGATACTATAAACGTGAAAAAGTTAATGTAGGTTCACAATATGCCATTAATCAACTCCTAACTTATATCATTTATATTATCGCCTTTTTTATGGCCTTCGAGAGTTTGGGTATAAAAATGACTGTTCTATGGGGTGGTGCTGCCGCTTTATTAGTTGGGATTGGATTAGGATTGCAACAAACGTTTAATGATTTCTTTTCAGGGGTTATTTTACTATTTGAACGTTCAGTAGAAGTGGGAGATACCGTAGAAATCAATAGTCTAACTGGAGTTGTCAAACGCATTGGGCTTCGTACTTCAATTGTAGAAAGTAGAGATAATGTTACTGTCGTTGTTCCTAATTCTAAACTCGTAACCGATAGTGTTATCAACTGGAGTCACTTCGATGATAAAGTTCGATTTAAAATTAATATCGGTGTAGCTTATGGTTCTGATACGGAGTTGGTAAAAAAGCTTTTACTAGAGTTGGCTTCGGATAATATCTACATCATGTCGCACCCTGCGCCTATTGTTCGATTCACAAATTTCGGCGACTCTGCTCTTGATTTCGAATTACTTTTTTGGTCTCGCAACTTTATTGTAATCGAAGATATCAAAAGCGATATGCGCTTTGAAATTGATAAACTGTTTAGGGATAATAATATTGAGATTCCTTTTCCTCAGCGAGATGTTTGGATACGCAAACAGGGATAGATACACGGCTTTCTCTACTTTAGTCTGGTCTTTTACTCTCTCTTTTTCGGTTTAGCTTGCAGCCTTTTTTTTCTCTACCTTTCTATGGAAATACTATAAAAGTTATTGGTACTTCTTCTGTTAACCAAACGCCATTTTTAGATTGGAAAAACTCATATCCTAACTCGTGCATTTCTTTTGACTTCACTTCTAATATAACGGGTTTGCCATGTCGTGAACCTACATCTTTTGCAGTGGCTAATTCCGAAGATAAATGAACGTGGTGTCGATTTCTTTTTTGCAAACCACTTTCGGCAATACTTTCAATAAATCGAGAAGCAGTACCATGGTATAATATCGTTGGTGGCTCTATAGCCTCATAAGCCAAATCAACTTTGATGGAGTGCCCTTGGTTGGCTCTTATTTTCGAACCATCTTCGCTGAAGGCAAAACGTTTTTTGTTATTATCGGCGACTACTTTTTGGAGGGTAGGTAAATCTAATCGTCGCCTGTTGGCATTACATTTATTGATGAGGACTTCGGTGTCAACCCATCCTTGGGGATCAAGTTCGATCCCTATTGTTTCGGGTTTATGTCGTAATACAAGACTGAGAAACTTGCTTATTTTTTTGAGTTGTTGATCATTCATAATGATTACAGAACCACGTTTATTATCAAAAAGTTCCTAGTATCTTGATTTCTGTTCATCCTTAAACAACAAAATCCCTTGCTCTACAAGAACAAGGGATTTTGGGTATCATCAAATAAAGAAAAGGAATTACCCCATTTCTGCTACAACTTCTTTTACTTCAGGCACCATACGTTTCAACATCCCTTCGATACCTGCTTTTAAGGTAACTGAAGATGATGGACAGCCACTACACGAACCTTGTAGAACAACGGTAACAATACCTTCCTTGAAGGATTTAAATTCAATATTACCACCATCCATTTCGACAGCTGGTTTTACGTAGGTATTAATTAAATCTTTTATTTTTGCTACGATCTCTATTTCTGCTTCAGAATATTCATAGCCTGCACCTTGCTCTGCTTCGATTTTAGCCATCGCTTCTGCAAAACCATCTTTTAAGATTTCGCCATCGTCCTCTATATATTTTTTTATAAATTCTTTAAGCTTTAACTGAATATCTTCCCAAGCGTAGTTGAATTCCTTTGTGATTGTCACAAAATTATTGCACACATAAACACCTTTCACATATGGAAGATCAAATAAAGCAGATGCGATAGGTGACCACTCTCTAGCTAAAGGCTCTTCTCTAAAATCAGCCGTACCTTTATAAAGCATACGATTTGTCACATACTTTAGTGATTCTGGATTTGGTGTTTGCTCTGTGTAGAGCATGACCGGACTTTTTGTAGTTGTATCCATTATTTTTCCTTATTTAGAATTATTCTACAAAGATAACACAAATTTTGTTGTAATGTTTTAACCAGTAGCAATTTTATCCATAAAGTTCATAATGAACTTGTGATTTGTCATAACCTAGTTCTACGATTAGTTTTGCTACAGCATCATCTATCATATTACTCCATCCACAAAGATAGAAATGAACATCAGACCGAACTTCCTTATAGGCTGCTTCATAAATTTGATGTACATAGCCTTTATAGAAATCCTCACCTTCGATATTTTCTTCTCTAGACAAAGCAATCGAATACGAAAAATTTGAAAGCTTTGTTTTCAACTCCTCTAACTCTTGTTGGTATAATATTCCTTCCTGATAACGAGTCCCCATTATCAGATGGATGTTTTTATGTTCTTTATTTTGATGGTATAAATCCCAAACCATACTTCGAAAAGGCGCAATACCTGTACCTGTACAAATGAGCACTAAATCATCTTTAATCTCTGAAGGCAAAACAAAAGTACCTGATGGACCTTTAAATCGTATCGGCGTTCCAATCGTCGCTTCATTAAATAGATATTCTGTAGCTGCACCGCCTTCGAGTAATACAATACAAAATTCTAAAATATTGGTACCATCAGGATGATTCGCAATAGAATAACTTCGCCAACGTTTCAATCGTTTTTCGTGGATAGGCAAATCCATTGTAACAAACTGCCCTGCTTGAAAATCTATTTTTTCTACATCTTTTACCTCTACCCAAAAACGTTTCGTAGTAGGCGATTCATCTTCTATTTTTATAATGGTGCTATCGTACCAAGTCCATGCCATAGTTATTCCTTTATCATTTGTTTATAAGGTAAACAAATATCGAAGCCTTTTTGATTAAAATAATCTTGTGTTTTTTCTACCGATTGTTGTGATGTGACTAATACAAAATCTCCTCCCCACGCACCTAACGATTTTACTTCACCAGCATAATCATCAAAATAAAGTGTTTTAGCTCTGGGTAAGTCTAAGCTTGCGGATATCATTCGTTCATGTTCTTTTATACAGTGTTCAAAATCACCTATACTTTTTGCATGAAGTATTTCTTTCGTTAATCCCGAAATAGTATTTATTAAAAAAGGTTGTTCTTTTACTCGCTCTCGATAGCGTGCAATTCCTTCTCTACTATTTTGTTTTTTCCCTAAATAAACAAAGTATAGCTGTTCTTTGAATAAAGGATTAAAAGTACAGGTTTCGAAGGTTGGTTCTCCAGATTTGCGTTGGTAAAGTATTGCTTGATCAACTCCTGCACAGGCAATATCGTACCCTGAACCACCAAAAGTATCCGCTAGCAAAACAAATGGATCTATTCCTGCCCATTTCGCTATTGCATATATAAGTGTAGAACTGGTACCAAGCCCCCAATTCTTAGGAAAGGTCAATAGAGTTTCGACTATAAGTCCTGTTGATTTTTTCAAAAAATCAGGTGCTTGTTTTCTTACTGCGTTTAATATTTCTGTCAACCGATTAGAGGTAGATTCATCTGTACTTTTAAAACAAGTAAAGTCTTCAAAATCAAACTGAGCTTCAAACCAACATTGTTGATCTGCATCAAAACTTTTCCAATGCAAGTCTTTTGTAGCTGAATAAATCTGTAAGGATTGACCAAATTTTGTTGGTAAGGCTAGAGCAATAGCTCCATCTAATACAAAGTATTCGCCACTGATCAGTAATTTACCATTGGCGTGAAATTGATGTATAAGGTCAGGATGGATCGTTTGCAAAGATTAGCGTTATTTCGTTTTCTTGTAAACAAGTGCGCCATTTTTAAGGGAATGATCACCACGTTGTTTTTCTATAAATTCTCTTACAGCCTGAAAAGAAACCACTTTATCATCAAAGTACTTAACAGCTTCTTTTTCTTCTGCCTGAGTAGCACCTAAATGGTTTAGAATGTTCAACAAATGCATTTTCATATGTCCTTGTTGAATTCCCGTCGTAACTAATGATTTTATCGCTGCAAAATTTTGAGCCAACCCTGTTGCGGCAATAATCATCATTAATTCTTTTGCATTAGGATTGCCTAATAATTCTAAAGAACATTTTGCAATAGGGTGTAGATTCGTCAAACCACCAACAGTTCCTAAAGCAATAGGCAGGTCAATCCAAAATTTAAACACACCATTATCTATGGTACAGTGGCTAAGACTTTTATATTGACCATCTTTAGCTGCATAGGTATGACCACAGGCTTCGACTGCTCTAAAGTCATTTGCAGTAGCTAATACGACTGCATCTATTCCATTAAAAATACCTTTGTTGTGTGTAGCTGCACGGTAAGGGTCAATATGTGCAATCTTTATGGCTTTATAAAATTTGTTTGCAAACATCGTGGAATCCATGCCATCAGGAAAGGTCCCTAAATCTTTGATCGGACATTCTACAGAAACACGGACTAAACAATCAGGCGTATAATTTGACAAAATAGACATGATAACAATCACATCTTTTTCATGATCATCAAAAATCGGATGTGTTGTTATAAATTGACGAAGCGTTGCACTAAACGATTCAAGTACAGAGTTGATAAAATTAGCACCCATTGAGTCACACGTTTCAAAAGATGCTTTGAGTTGGTAGTAATCCTTTTCTTTATCTGTCATATCGAGCAACTCAATATCTAGTATTCCTCCTCCTCGTTTTCGCATATTTGCAGTGATATCTTCAGCATCTTTTTCTAATGCTGCTCTCAACTCATCAAAAACACTACGTAATTTTTTTACATTGCCTGACCATGAAAAATGTACTTGTCCAATTTTTTGAGTATCAACAACCTCTGCCTTAAAGCCACCACGATTCATCCAAAATTTGGCACCACTTGACGCCGCTGCCACCACCGAGCTTTCTTCGATAACCATTGGTATACAGTAGGTCTTTCCGTTAATAACAAAATTAGGCGCTACGCCATAAGGTAAGTAATAGTTACTAATTGTATTTTCACTAAAGCCATCAAAGACTCGTTGCTGTTCTTCGCTAGAATGCCAAAAACTCATCAATTCCCGCATGACATTTTCAGGGTCTTTGAAAAAGTTTTCTACAATCCATCGAAGCTTCTTTCTCTTAGAGAACTTCGAAAATCCTGTTATTGATTTTCTCTTATTCATATCGTTATTCCTACGAACGTTAGGTTTATTTAACCTTTAAAAAACAAGATGCCAATTCTAATCCTTGGACTTGAGCATCTACATATTCGTGCAAGTCATCATAGCTACCACGTGCATGTTTGAGGAAAGCCGAAGCCTGTCCGTACACACAGTTTACTGCTAATTTATTAATTAAATAGTAACCATCCAAAAAGTTTTGGATTCCTCCAGATATTATTATTTGCTTACAAAGCATTTTTTCGCCAAGTTCTGCTTTTATTTTATTCGTCATTTGTACCATATCTTCCGCATCATGCCCAACAAAAGCAAGTTGTTCATAGATGGCCTGTTTTAACGGATTGCTACGCAGTAACTCTAAACGAGCGAAATTAGTACCACCATTTGCAGCAAAATCAACAGCTTCTAAAGGTAACTGAAAAAGTGTTTTCAGGCTTTCGCACCCCATCCCTTGTCCTACCTCTTTGACAATAATTTTTAGGTCAACCTGTTCCATAAAATCAGTAATTGTCTGTAAAGGTGTACGCTTAAATCGATCCCCTTCAGGTTGTAGCCATTCTTGCATCGGGTTGACATGGATAATCAAGCCATCAGCTCTTAGTTTATGAACCAAATCTCTAGCGACATAAGCTTCCTTATTTTCGAGCAATTGTTCTAGCTGAGCAATACCTAGATTGGCATATAAAGGTAAATCGTCTCCTATCTGGTCTCTGACATCAAAGTCTTCGATATATTCATTCCCAAAAAGGAGTGAACGACAAGAGCCTAATCCCATGCCCATACCAAAATCTTTACAAGCTCGTGCAAGATTATGATTAATCGTATTGGCTAGTTCCGTACCTCCTGTCATACTCGACACCCATAAAGGCGTGCGTATTTGTTTTCCTAAAAAAGAAAACGGTTTTAAGGCATTGGTATCGGGATGTGCCGATAAAATAGGTTCATAGTAAAAACGCTTATCCAGTTCAGTCGATTTGATCTGTGATTGGAAGGCGAGTTCAATATGATCACGTTTTCGTGAAGAAGACGTTGGGTCATCGTCTGTAGACAATCGTTCCAAGTTTTGATCTATTTTATGGTCAATTTCTTTATTCATTAAATCTAGATACAATCTTAAATCCATATACAATCTTGTTTGCAAAGTTAGACCTTTAAACGGACATAACCTATTCATTAAGAATGAATACAAAACAATAATATTGAAAAATAGTTTATGATTTTATAAGTACCCAGAATAGTAATTTGAGGAGGAAGATACTAGAAGTTGCTAAAAACATCATCAAAACCAGGTCTAATAAATTTTTTGGCAAGAGGAAAAATTTGCTTTAACTCTTCTTGTATCTTATGTAATAATACGAAAATATCTATTAATTCGTCTGTTTTTTCGGGAAAATAAGTTCGAATAGTTTCCCAAGAGGTGATACTTTGTTCGATTGCGAGGAGGGCTACTTTAGCACTACCATTCGAATCATTTTGGGTAAAATGAATTTCTTCGAAGTTTTCTAGTTTTAATCCGGCAAGGCTTCGGTGTATTTTAGCACTTATAAAGACTTGGTACCAGCGAATATTTTCAAAAGCTCTATTTATATGATCTAGTGCTTCTTCATCAACACCTAGTTTAAGGGCTATTTTTTTACTAATTTCTTCTTCTCGTTCTTCAAAAAAGGCCTTATTAGATTTAAACCATTCATCAACCAGTTTAATATAAACATTGCCTTTTTCTTTTAGAGTATTTCCTTGGTTATCAGATTGTTCTTCAATATAATCTTCTTCCGTTTCCTCCATATAACCCAATACTTCACGGTCTTCTACCATTTTTTGTAATAGTTCGAAAGACTTTTTGAGTTCTTTTTCTATATCTGTACTGATTCGTTCATGGATAACATCAACTTTTTTAGTTTTCTTGGCTTCCAGATCTTCAGTATATACCCGACATCGTTTGGCAAAAGTACACCGCTCGCACCAACGATCACAATAGTTATAAATACCAGGTATAAAATCTGCTTTCATAAAGTTTATCAAATATTTTATAAAGAGGACACCCTAAAACGTATTACTTGTACGTAGATTTTTCTAAAATGATTTGCTTGTGAAGGATGAATTATAAAGTTCTCTATTTTTTTTAATAAAAAAAAGGCATTTTTTCATCCCATTATTTTTTTTGGGCGAAAATTTAACTGTTTTTCAGGGACTTATGAAACACACAAATTATTTTTTATTAAAAAAAGCTTGGATTTTGATTTAAAGAAGCGTACTTTTGCAGTCGCAAATTGCGAACCTATTTATCGAAATAGATTTTTGTTATTCTAAAATAGTTTCAACGTGAATACATTAAGTTATAAAACAGTATCGGCTAACAAAGAGACGGTAGAAAGAAAATGGTTTATTGTTGATGCACAAGATCAAATTGTTGGTCGTATGTGTACTCATATTGCACACATGTTACGTGGCAAGCACAAACCATCTTATACGCCTCATGTAGATTGTGGTGATAACATCATTGTGATTAATGCTGATAAGGTACGTTTTACTGGTGCTAAGTGGGATCAAAAGACTTACCTAACCTTTTCTGGCTATCCAGGTGGTCAAAAAAGTAGAACGGCTAAAGAGATGCGTGAGAAAAAACCTCATGCAGTAATCGAAAATGCAGTAAAAGGCATGCTTCCAAAAACAAAACTTGGTCGTGCAATGGTTAAAAAATTATTTGTGTATGCTGGAGAAGAACACCCTCATGCAGCACAGAAACCAGAAGAATTAAAATTTAATTAAGACATCCAAATTGTATTATATATGGAAATGATTAATGCTATCGGAAGAAGAAAAGCCTCAATCGCTCGAGTTTATTTAACAAAAGGCGACGGTAAGATCTTCGTTAATGGTAAAACGTTTAAGGAATATTTTCCTCAGCAACACGTACAACACAATATCTTAGATCCTTTTGCTACTGTTGAAGCTGAAAATATCTACGACTTAAATGTAAAAGTAAATGGTGGAGGTTTCAAAGGTCAAGCTGAAGCTATCAGAATGGCTATTTCAAGAGCCTTAGTAAAGCTTAATGCTGACTTTAGATCACCATTAAAATCAAAGAAATACCTTATGCGAGATGCTCGTGTGGTGGAACGTAAGAAATACGGTAAACCAAAAGCAAGAAAGAGCTTCCAGTTCAGTAAGCGTTAATATTTCGCTGGTATGGCAGCTTTTGGCTGTCTTGATTATCAAATTTTTTATCGACTTCAATCAGAATTTTAAATATGAAAAATCCGACTTATAAGGACTTACTAGATGCAGGGGTTCACTTTGGACACCTCAAGCGTAAATGGAATCCTAAAATGCGCCCTTATATCTTCATGGAGCGTAAAGGTATTCACATCATTGACCTTAACCGTACAACAGACTGCTTAACAGAAGCAGCTAGTGCTATGCGTCAAATCGCAAAGTCTGGTAGAAAAATATTATTTGTTGCCACCAAAAAGCAAGCTCGTACTATCGTGGCTGAAGCTGCACTTAGTGTAGGTATGCCATTCGTAACGACTCGTTGGTTGGGAGGAATGATGACTAACTTTGCTACTATTCGTAAGTCTATCAAAAAAATGAACAACATTGATAAAATGTTGGCAGATGGTTCTCTTACAAGTGTAACAAAAAAAGAACGTTTGACGTTAGAACGAGAACGCAATAAGATGGAAAAAGTATTAGGTGGTATTGCCAACCTAAATCGTTTACCTTCTGCAATTTTTATCGTTGATATTCATCACGAACATATTGCATTAGCGGAAGCTAAAAAATTAGGTATGCGTACTTTTGGTATCGTTGATACAAACTCTGATCCTACCACTATTGATTATCCAATACCTGGTAATGATGATGCTTCTAAAGCTATTGCTATTATCACTAACTGTATGGTAGAGGCAATCAAAGATGGATTGAATGAGCGTAGACAACAAAAGACGGAGAAAGAAAGTGCAGGGGCTTAGTAAGCAAAAAATTGATATATATTCTTTTGAAAACGTTTTAAATCATTAAATAATGACTGTAAAAATCTCAGCTGCGGATGTTAAAAAACTTCGTGATGCTACAGGTGCAGGTATGATGGACTGCAAAAAAGCCTTATCAGAAGCAAACGGCGATTTCGATGCGGCTATCGAATATCTTCGTAAAAAAGGTCAAAAAGTTGCTGGAAAAAGAGCTGACCGTGATGCTAAAGAAGGTGTTGTAATTTCATTAGTATCTGACGATCATACTAAAGGTATCGTTGTAAAACTTAGTTGTGAAACTGATTTCGTTTCTAAAAATCAAGAGTTCATTAATTTAACTAAAAGTTTTGCAAATATTGCTCTTGATAAATTTCCTGCATCTACAGAAGATTTATTAGCGCTTCCTTATGAAGATGGTGCAACAATTGGTGAAAAAATTACTACTCAAATTGGTGTAATTGGTGAAAAACTAGAATTAACATATGCTTGTCTTGAAGCTCCTCAAGTAGCTCCATATATCCACATGGGTAATAAGGCTGGTGTATTAGTTGGTTTAAATAAAGATAATGGTGACTTCTTCGATGCTGGCCGTAATGTGGCAATGCAAGTTGCAGCGATGAAGCCTCTTGCTGTCGATAAAGATGGTATCGATTCTTCTATTGTAGAAAAAGAAATCGAAATTGGTAAAGATATCGCTCGTCAAGCTGGCAAGCCAGAAGAAATGCTTGAACGTATTGCAATGGGTAAGTTAAATAAGTTTTTCAAAGAAAGAACTTTACTTAATCAAATGTACGTAAAAGAAGGCAAACAAACTGTTGCTGAATATCTTCAAAAATTTGATAGCGACCTAACTGTCACTGCTTTTAAGCATATAACGTTAGGCTAATATTTGAGCAATTAAAAAAAGCGAATTATTTATTTAATTCGCTTTTTTTTTGCCTAAAATTTTATTCATCTGTTGTAGGCACTTTTTTTGCCTTAGGAATAAACAACCTTTTAATTACATCAATCTATTCCTACAAACTAAATATAGTATGACATTACGATACAAAAGAATTTTATTAAAACTTAGTGGTGAATCACTAATGGGTAAACAACAATTTGGTATTGATCCACAAATGTTGGTACATTATGCTGTACAAATTAAAGAACTCGTGGCTGAAGGTGTAGAAGTCGCTGTAGTTATTGGTGGTGGAAATATTTTCAGAGGCCTTCAGGCTGCCGAATCGGGTATAGAGCGTGTTCAAGGTGACTACATGGGAATGTTGGCAACGGTTATCAATGGGATGGCATTGCAAAGTGCTTTAGAGAAAAAAGGTGTATACACTCGTTTGATTACATCTATAGAAATGAAAGAAATTGCAGAACCTTATATTCGTCGACGTGCAATTAGACACCTCGAAAAAGGTAGGGTAGTAATCTTCGGAGGTGGTACTGGTAGCCCATATTTTACTACAGACTCAGCAGCTGCATTACGTGCAAACGAAATAGCTGCAGACGTAATTTTAAAAGGTACTCGTGTAGATGGGATATATTCTGCTGACCCTGAAAAAGATCCGAACGCAACCAAATTTGATAAAATATCTTTTGCTAAGGTCATTAGTATGGGGCTAAAAGTAATGGATATGACAGCATTTACTTTATGCAAAGAAAATAATCTACCAATAATTGTTTTTGATATCAATAAACAAGAAAACCTTAAAGGAATTATTTCTGGCGAAATGATTGGCACTTTAGTAGAAGGCTAATAATATCGGATTTTGATTGCCGTTGATTGCTTCTCAGTAGCTTTAATCGTTGGCAATCCGAATACCACTTTGTTTAAACTAAAAAGAGAAGTTGACATGTCAACTTCTCTTTTTAGTTTAAACAAAGTCCTAAGTAATGGTCAAATAATAAGTTCCGTATTTTCGGCCATTACTAAATATGTTTGGCAAAAGCAATGGTTGCTAGGCTAATTTTTGTGTCGGGAACTTTCAAAATCTGATTAGCACAAGCCTCAAGTGTTGCACCTGTAGTTAATACATCATCGACTAAGAGGATATGTTTTCCTTTCAATGCACTCTCATCTTTTACTTGAAAGACTGATTGTACATTTTCAAAACGTTCCATTCTCGATTTTTTAGTTTGTGTATCCGTCATCTCAATTCGTTGAAGTGCATTTTTTGACCACGGTATAGACATGCTTTTCGAAAGCCCAATGGCAAACGCATCACTTTGATTATAGCCTCTTATCTTTTCTTTCCGAGGATGTAAAGGCACAGGAACGATGAGATTAACTTGATGGAAGTAAGGTGATGACTTTAAAGACGTTCCATATACTTCTCCAAGCTTTACACCAATCTGCTGTTTACCTTTATACTTCAGGTTATGTATTAATTTTTGAGTACGACTGCCTCTAGTAAAAAAGTATAATGCAGCTCCACTATGTATATTTACTCTTCCCCAAAAATGTTCTGTAAGTGGATTTTCTTTTTCTAAGTGAAAATTCGTTTTAGGTAAATGGTATTGGCAAGTAATACAAATATCGCCTTGATTGGCAGGAATATTTTGCCCACAGGCTAAACATAAACGAGGATAGAATAAAGACAAAAAGTCATCAAATATGCGTTTTCCCAACTTCATTCTTAAAAATAGATAAAACTATTGTAAAAAAAAACGTCCGTTCTGATAAAACAGAACAGACGTATCAAAACAAAACGAAAAACCAACTTTAAACAAGTTTCTTTATGTTATAATAGCATCTTATAATTAATCTGCTATCTTCATTTAAATCATGTCTTATATACTAGTAACCAAAAAAAATATTTTTTTGTTGCAAGGTATATGTTAATTATTTCCTAATATTTATGTTAAGAAAAAATGGATAGACCTTTCAGATGATGATTACATAAATATAAAACGGCTATTTGATACTAAAATTGTATCTATCCTTCTTTTAACCGAACAGGGATTTCCTTAATGTCGCCTTTGCGGCTAATAAGAACTTTGACTGTATCGCCAACTTTTACACTACCGATTTGTTCTTGTAAATCAGGGAACGAACGGATTGCTTTGTTGTCCACTTTTAAAATTACATCATTAGGCAAGATACCTGCATACTGAGCAGCACCGCCATCAATCAATTCTTTGACAACAACTCCTTGTACAATATCGATACCCAATTCGTCAGCTAACTCATTATCTAATTCCTGAATATAAACACCTAAGGTTCCTCTTTGGTAGCTTCCATGTTCAATGATATCATTTACGATTGTTTGCATCATATTTACAGGAATAGCAAAAGAATAACCTACATATGAGCCTGTACGAGAAGCAATAGCCGTATTAATTCCGATTAAATTGCCATCAGCATCTACCAATGCACCTCCACTATTGCCAGGATTTACAGCAGCATCTGTTTGAATAAATGCTTCAATAGCTCCCTTTTCATCTATTATATCAATATCTCTACCTTTAGCACTAATAATACCAGCAGTAACAGTAGATGTCAAATCAAATGGGTTACCAATAGCGAGTACCCACTGCCCAACCTTCGCTTTATCAGAATCTGCATAAGACAATGTCGGTAAGTTAGTCGCTTCTATTTTTATAACTGCTAAATCTGCTTTAGGATAAGTACCTACAATTTTTGCTTGGTACTTTTTATTATCAAACAATGTTACTTCTACTTCGTCGGCAAAACCAACAACATGATTATTCGTAACAATATAACCATCTGAAGAGATGATAACGCCAGATCCCATACCTTGCTTTATTTGTGGCATATTAAATAAGTTTCCGCCAAAAAAATCACTTCCAAAAAAATCTTGTAAAGGATTTGATTCATTTTGTCTTCTACTTTTTGCCAAAGCATCACTTTCTGAAGCAGAAATGTGTACAACTGCAGGACGAGCCTTTTCAGCAGCAGTCGTAAAATCAAAAAGAACAGCGTTTGCACTAGGTTTTACGTTCAGATTAGAACTAACCGTTTGAGCATAAGAATTTGGTGTGGTACTTGCATTACCTATTTCTAAGAAGTGCAAACCTCCCAATGTAACGAGTCCTCCAATTATTCCTGCAAAAACTAAGGAGACTAAATTTCTCATAATTTTTTTATTGAATTTTTATTGAAAAAAATGTTTTGTAAGAGAAAAAGCCTTTATTTTGTGCTTTATCTTTTTGCAAAATTAACGCTTGCATATATTCATTGTTTCTATCGAATAGTACTTTAACATGATATTAACTCCAAACAAGCGTTCTTTTCAGCCCCCCATCTGCTTAGCGTCAGGAAAACAAATGATTATACTCGTACACCTTTACATGTAATAACTGCTCTACTAAAGGGTATTTTTTTGACGTATATATCAAATAAAATGTATCTTGGTCGTGAATATAAATTGATGAGTATGAGGAATCCTCTAAAAGAGGATGCTGTTATAGAAACGCTATTGCGTCCTGAAACAGAATTGGAACAAATCATTCTGAAAAATGATACTTTCCGCAAAGGTCTTTTGTGGGGCAAACCTCGTTTTGGTCATCCTGAAGGGCAAGTCGCTCTTCACATTCGAGAAGTACTCGATAATGTAGATAAGCTAAATATATCGGCAGAAGACCGAAATCGTTTGCGCTTAATTACATTTGCACATGATACTTTCAAGTATAAAGAAGATAAGACTTCTCATCCGCGTGATTGGTCCAAACATCATGGAGTACTTGCCCGTAAGTTTATGGAGGCATATACTAAAGATGATTCGATTCTTGAAATACTAGAGCTGCATGATGAAGCTTATTATTGCTGGAGATTGGAATATATCTATAGAAGAAAAGAAGATGGTCAGGAACGTTTATCTACGCTTTTGGCTAGATTAAAAAACTATCTGCAGTTATATTATTTATTTTTCAAATGCGATACTCGTACAGGCGATAAAAATCAAGCTCCTCTAAAGTGGTTTGAAAAAACGATTAAAAATATTGAGGTTGTCCATTTTTAATCAACCGATAATTAGATATAACTAAAAAGCCTTTCTACCCTGTTTTGAAAGGCTTTTTTTATTGTAAAAATAAAAAATTGAAAAAAAACGCCTTAAAGAAACTTTTTTAGAGAAAATAAAGTTTGAAGATATAAGAACTTGGCTAAGTTTTAGACAAGTTCTTAACTATATATGGGTACTTCACTATTTTTTTGCCCAATTCATAGTAGCAAAGTCCATAAAATTGTAAACTCATTCATCAAATAATTTTATCTTTATGATACAAATGACAGACGAAAATACCACAAATGAGCTTTATGATAGGATATTTGAGGAAGAGTTCATGCCTCAAATAGAGGCTTTGTATAACTTTGCCTATCACCTCACTTATAATGAGGCAGATGCCAATGATCTTGTTCAAGAAACTTATCTTAAAGCATATCGTTTTATTAAAAAATACGATCAAGGAACCAATGCAAAAGCATGGTTGTTTAAGATATTGAAAAATGCGTTCATTAACGATTATCGCAAAAAAAGTAAGCGACCTACACAAGTAGATTATGAAGAAATTGTTACCTATCACGGAGATGATGATTCAAACTACTCAAGTTATATGGACCTAAGGGAAGAGCTTTACCAGGGAATGATTGGAGATGAGGTAACAAATGCTATTAATGCATTACCTGTAGATTTTAGAGTGGTGATTCTTCTTTGCGATATTGAGAATTTTAAATACGAAGAAATTTCAAAAATTATAAATGTTCCTATCGGAACGGTTCGGTCGAGATTGCACCGTGCTCGAAATTTATTAAAAGAAAAATTAAGAGAATACGCTAAGTCATTAGGATATAATGATGGCGATGACTCTTAATATTTGTTAACCTCACTACTCCAGTGAGATCATTTGAAAAGGTTATTGCATCTAACTCTGTTTTTAATAAAAAAGAGTTAGATGCAATCCTCCATCAAATAAGGGGTGTCTTCATGTCGAGAAAAACACAACATATAAGTAGCTTATTAGGCGGTAGACCGTGTGTCTGTACGCAAAGTTGCTGTATGTCAGAACATGTACGCATCTCGATGGTTGAGCTAGGGTAGAAAAACTTAAAAAAATGGGGAATCCGCAAAATTATCAAGATCTTTTAAAGAAAGTAAGCATGTATTTAGATAATGAGCTTACAAATGAAGCAGAAAGAGAACTTTTAACAGAAATAAAGCAAAACCCCAACTATTTTGAAATGCTCAATAAGGAGAAGTCCTTTAGAGATTTTATTAAAAGTAGAGTCCAACGCAAACCAGTCTCACCAAGTCTTATCCAGTCAATAAAAGAAAAGATTCGAGTTTCGCCTCCTGCCTGATCTTAGTCAATACTTTACCAAACATATAATAACGAACGATAAATAAGTTTCCTACATTAGGATGCTCTAAATCGTTTCATCAATTTTAGGACTTGCTATTAATTGATCAATAATTGTATGTCTTATGGTGAGGCAAAAATGCTTTCTGCTGCTAAAACAGTAGAGGCTAAATGTATTACATTTAGCCTCTAGTTCAATTATTTGTTTGTATAAACGAAGAATGCTTTATGCTCACTCAACTCCTGCTTTGGCGAAAATAACTTGAAGTTCTTTTTCGATGGGAAATGATTTCAATGGTGGAACATTTGCTCCTCCAGGATTTCCTATTGGTACTTTTCCTACAAATGATTTGATACCCCCAAATAGAAGTCTAGGAAGTTGCCCTACTATTTCGTTTACATCTTTTATTTTAAATCCGAATTGTAACATTTTCCAATGCACAAGGTTATGAGTCATTGGATATCGTTGACCGATGATATGTGCTCGCTCTAAATGCCTCCAAGCATTTCTTAAGTGACCATTTGTAAAAGCAGCTTGATAGTTTTTTAGCTCCTCTTCATAAAACGGTTTTAAAGATACAGGCATTTTGGTATAAAACTTCATGCTATTATTTTAATTGTTTCTCCTTTCTTTTTCTCCTCTACGTTCGCCTTTTGTTTTTAAACGATCGATAACTTTTCGTCTAAATTCTTTTTCTGCTTGCTGAAGTTTCCCTATTTTTCTAATCGGTAACACACGCTTAAATTCTTGAAAATACTTTCGTTTTAAGGCAATTTCTTTCTCTTCTCTTTCGAACGATTGAAGTATAAATGCTTCTATTTCTTCTTCAGACATTTCATCTACTTTTTTCTTCGGTCGTCGTGCTTTTTTAAGGGCTTTTTGTTCTGCTTTATACTCGTTATAAATGGGCCAAAATTTTTGAGCCTCATCAGGAGTTAACTCCAATCGTTCAGTCAAAAAAGAGATACGTTGCGCCTCTAGTCTATCGTGCATAGCTCCTCTATCACGCTGTGCAAAACTTGTAAAAACAATTAAGCTTAGTGCTACTGCTAATATTATTTTTCTCATGTTAAATTTCATTTTTATAAAAGATCATCTAAAGTAGAATCATCTATTTCATCAATTATTTCATTAAGATATTCTTCGATATATTCACTTTCTAGTTCAGAATCTAAATACAAATCATCTCCCTCATCTAAACCTATTTCAAGTAATAACTCATCATCAAAATCATCTAAATTTTCAGCTAAATAGTATTCGGCTTCATCTACTGTTAATGCCAACTCAGTATTAGTTGTTGTACTTTTAGGGTATAAGTAGACTCCTGCCACAAGCAGTAAAGCTAATGATGCAAAAGCAACAGCAAATTGTGGTTGAAATAACGATACAATGCTCTCTGCTAATTGGTCAAACCACGAAACTTGTTTAGGTTTAGGTGCAGGTTCAGCGACAGTTTCGTTTTTCACCTGTTCTAATACTTTATCTGCTAACGATTCAAAGTAATTGACTGGTACAGTAAATCCTTCTTGCTTCTCTGTATCGGCCAAACGAGAAGAGAGTTCTTTTAATTCTTTTTGTATTTCTTCGTGACGATTCATTGTTCTTTTTTTTATAGATCAGAATCTTTAAAATAAGCCTCAATTTTTTTGACAGCATGATGATAAGAGGCTTTTAATGCTCCTACAGAAGTATCTAATATTTCAGAGATTTCTTGGTAACTCATTTCATCGTAATAACGAAGATTAAAAACCTGTAACTGCTTTTGAGGTAAAGTACTTATTGCTTTTTTTAAGTTCAATTGTAGCTCATTCCCATCAAAATATTCATCTGCTTTAAGCGTGTTTGTCAAATCATATTCTTCGTTATCCATCGAAGTTGTAGGCTTTTTCTTTTTTTTATTCAAAAAAGTAATGGCCTCATTTGTTGCTATCCGATACAACCAAGTATACAGTTTTGAATTTCCTTGAAACGATTTGATATTTCGATAAACCTTTATAAAGGTATTTTGAGTAACATCATTGGCATCTTCATGTTCAACAACCATTCTTCTGATGTGCCAATACAATCGCTCTTGGTACTTCTGCATTAAGGCTCTAAAACCTGCTTCTGTTTGATCGTCGCTACATAGTAGCGTGATTATTTGATCATCTGATATATCTTTAGTTGTTGGCAATCATTCGATTTTAATACTATGACTAATTATTTCTTTAAAGGTTTAACCCGAATAAAGAATTTTATGTTTCAATAAATTCTTTAAATCATATCAGCCAACATTACCAGTTTGATTGCATAGTCTCGATCATCTTTTTCGTCTAAAACCTTTTTGGCTAGTTTATGAAGTCCTGTTTTAGCATCTGGAGAAGCTAATAGTTGTTGTACATGCTCATCGTTTTCCTTCAGAGCATTTATATCTGCTGCTGCTGGCAATCCTTTAAGACCAGCTAACTGTCCAATATTATTCCCTGTTAGCGTTTCGCTCTCTCTCACACTAGAAGGCAATTGGTCAAAGCCAATGCTAATATCCATTACAGATTGCACTATCGTATGAATCGCCTGCCCACTCGCTCGCACATAATACGCTCTTCCCATACGCCCCATTAAGTCAATTTTATGTGGATCAATTCTATTATTGTCATCTATTACATCTTCACTAATGTGCATACGTACAACATTACAAATAATCAAATGTCCAGCGCCGCCTTCATTACCTAAGGTAATTATTTGGCTTACTTTACACTCCATGTGAACAGGAGATTCTTTAATCCTATATGGCTTAACTAAATCGGAGGCAACAGGCGTAAGACCTGATTTTTCAAATTCGCTAACATCTGTAGGAAATGATATACTGGAGATCGCCATTTGTCTCACTATTGCATGATTGACAACATTGATAACAACTTCGCCTGTTTCTTCAATATTGTGTAAGGTATCCTTCGTTGTATTATCAGCAACTCTTCTATTGGAAGAAAAAACGAGTATTGGAGGATTAGAACTAAAAGCATTGAAAAAACTATACGGCGCTATGTTCTGGTTACCCTCCTTATCTACTGTACTCGCAAATGCAATAGGACGAGGGGCTACAGAACCAAGCAAAAATTGGTGTAAATCTTTTGTAGGAGTTGTCTTTGGATCAATAACTATCATTGGTTGTTAATATTTTATAAAAAATAAAATAATTGAAGTTGATAAGAAAGACTCTTGAAATTATAAAATTTGGCTTTTTGAACTAATTGAGGCTTTTTTAGAGTTTCATAGCAGGGCTATAGAAAGAGAAAAAACGAAAAGTAGTACAAAAGACTTTTTTAGAAGTCAGTAAACCATTTTTATCAACTCCAGTAAATAGCCGCACAATTTACGAACTTATCTCTTTCTTATTCTTTTAATAAACGATATTTGTAGTGTTTTATACCAGTTTTCGGGTCATCATCGGTAGCTAAGGTTTGATTTTCAGGTACTTTGAACGTTTGACAATCCGAAAACCACTTTGGTTTCAGTATATAAAAACAATGAAAATGGGATCTAAATTTACTTTTTCAAAAATACTAAATGTATTAATCGTACTCGGAGTACTTTTTGTAATAGGTCGATACCTTTACATGAAACCTAAATACATTCAAGGCGAAGTAGCGCCTAATTTTATCAACTATCTCCCTTCAGGTGATTCTATTCAGCTATCTGATTTTAAGGGGCAATTTGTTTTACTTGATTTTTGGGGAAGTTGGTGCCCTCCTTGCCGAGCCGAAAGTCCCGATTTAGTAGCACTCTATAAAAAGTTTCACGATGCAAAATTTAAGGATATCAGTAACTTTGAAATAATAAGTGTAGGTATCGAAAAAAGTAAAAAAAGATGGTTAGCTGCTATAAAAAAAGATAATCTATATTGGCCTTATCATGTGTCCGAACTACAACGCCTGAAATCAAAAACAGCAAGGCTATATGGTGTCAATGAAATTCCGACAAAGTATCTCATAAACAAGGATGGGTACATCATAAGTGTCAATCCAACCTTTGAAGAACTGGACAAAATACTGACAAAGCACCTAGAACACTTCTAAAAACTGACATTTTGGCTTAAAAAATAGGATGGCAAACAAATTGATATTATAAAAATAAAAAATGCTAAAAAAAATAAAAGATATAATGAGCAAAAAACAGAAACCTGTAGAAGATGAAAATCTAGATACAGACAACACCTCTGTAACTCAAGAAGACTCAACTGCAACTAATGATGCTGAGCAGCCTGAAAAAAAAGAGAAAAAGGGCAAAAAAATGTCCAAAACCGAAAAACTTCAAGCTGAAAATGAAGAATTAACCATCCAAGTAGCAGAGCTAAAGGACAAACACCTTCGCTTATTTGCAGAGTTTGACAACTTCAAAAAACGCAATGTCAAAGAAAAACTAGAAATGATGAGTTCTGCTGCAAGAGACACCTTGTCAGCTTTACTGCCAGTTTTAGACGATTTTGACAGAGCCAAGAAAAATGCTGAAGATGAAAGCAGCACAGAGCCTTTTAGCGAAGGCGTTATGCTTGTCTATAACAAACTGCATAATACCTTAAAAAATAAAGGACTTCAGCCAATGGAATCTACCGGAGAAGTATTCGACCCAGAACTCCATGAAGCCATTACAGAGATTCCTGCTCCTACAGAAGATATGAAAGGGAAAGTCATCGATACCATCGAAACAGGCTACCTGCTCAATGATAAGATTATTCGCTACGCTAAAGTAGTTGTAGGCAAGTAATTTTATTTAGTAATAGGTGAAAATAAGTTCCGTATTTTGACTCTGGAAGTTATTGTTTAACCATTACTTATCTATTTTAATAACTAGTATAGCTACTATAGCTAACGCCAAATAATAATAATGGCAAAAAGAGATTATTACGAAATTCTCGGTGTTCCTAAAACGGCTGACGATGCGACTATCAAAAAAGCGTATCGAAAAATCGCCATGAAATACCATCCTGACCGCAATCCTGACAATAAGGAAGCTGAGGAAAAATTTAAGGAAGCTGCAGAATCGTACGAAATATTAAGTGATAAAGATAAACGTGCTCGTTATGACCGATTTGGTCATGCAGGTGTCGGCGGTAATTCTCGTGGAGGATTTAGCGGTGGCGGTATGACAATGGAAGATATCTTTGCCCAATTTGGTGATATTTTTGGAGAAGGTGGAAGTCCTTTCGAATCATTTTTTGGTGGCGCTGGTGGCGGAAGAGGTGGAACTCGTAGAGCAAGAGGTCAACGGGGAACAAACTTACGCATAAAAGTAAAGTTGACTTTAGAAGAAATCGCAAATGGAGTTACCAAAAAAATCAAGGTAAAGAAAAAGACGCCTTGTACTACCTGTAGCGGATCTGGAGCAAAAGATAGTACTTCTGTTGCTACTTGCTCTACTTGTAAAGGCTCAGGTTATGTTCGTCAAGTAAAAAGTACTTTTTTAGGACAAATGCAAACGACAATAAATTGTCCGTCTTGTAGTGGTTCTGGTCAAATGATTACAGCAAAATGTTCAAGCTGTAGAGGTGATGGAACTATTCAGGGAGAAGAGACAATAGAATTAGAAATTCCTGCAGGTGTAGAAGCTGGTATGCAGCTATCTATGAGGGGTAAAGGAAATGCAGGTGCTAAAGGAGGTGCCAATGGTGATTTGTTGATTAATATCGAAGAAGTACCGCACGACCATTTGCATAGAGATGGCATGAATGTTATCTACGAACTATACCTCAATTTTGCAGATGCAGCTTTAGGAACATCTATAGAAATTCCAACTATTACAGGTCGAGCAAAAATGAAAATACCTCCTGGTACACAGTCAGGAAAAATTTTCAGAATGAAAGGAAAAGGGCTACCATCTGTTCAGAATTACGGTGTTGGTGATCAACTTATACAAGTTAATATTTGGACACCAAAAAAACTAAGCAGTAAAGATCGTTCTCTTCTTGAACAAATGAAAGAAATGCCTAGTTTTAATCCAGATCCAGGAAAATCGGATGGGGGATTTTTTGATCGAATGAAAGATTTTTTTGCTTAACTAAAAATATTAATATCGAAAAAAGAGCTAATAGATTGCTAATCTATTAGCTCTTTTTTTAATCGGTTTTAACATTACTTCTTAGTACTTTTGCGTATCACTTTTATTATCGCCTATGAAAAATTTAATGCTGCTTTCTATTATCTTTTTTGTGTTATCTGGCTGTGGTCCTAATTATATTTTTGATCAAAAAAAAGATATTCAAGATTTAGCTTGGAGTTATAATGATACCTTGAACTTTGAAATTGATATTCAAGATACTTTAAAAATTTACAATCTGTATTTAGATATTGAACATAGTATCGATTATCCTTTCCAAAACATCTATACCCAAATTTATACTCAATTCCCATCAGGAAAACGAATCAAAGAACGGTTACCTATCGATTTTTCGGAAAAATCAGGAAAATGGATTGGAGATTGTAGCAATGATATTTGTACCCTCCGAGTAAATATTCAAAAAGGAGCTTTCTTTAATGCTCTTGGTAAGCATAAGATTACAGTAGAACAATTTATGAGAGACAATCCTTTAAAAGGCATAAAAAGTATTGCTCTTCGAATAGAAGAAACATCTAACAAAAGACAATAGACATGGCAATATTTTGTTAAAGAGCCTTTCCCAAAAAAAAAATGTAATTTTATAGCCCTCATTCTTAGCAAAAGATAATTAATTATCTTTTGTTAATCTTTAATACGCTATAAACCTTATAACTTTTATCATCAATAATAAATATGTTTTTTCATTCAAATATTTTGCCTTATGAATAAATACAAATGGTTATCCCATGCTTTTGTTGCCCTTATTTTGATGTGGACAACAAATCTACATGCTCAATCAACTTTCCAAGAAGTTTATAATATCATACAAACCAAATGTACAGGTTGCCATGGAGGTGACTCTCCTCAAGGAAATCTCGATTTAGACCTTTCAGAAGCGGGTGTATATAATGCTTTAGTAGGTACAAATCCAACCAATCCATCGGCTTTAAGTAAAGGCTACAAACTGGCTGACCCTGGTTATCCAGAACGCAGTTATCTTTTGCACAAATTGGCTACAGCTGATTGGGATAATAGTTTTTCGTTAGAAGTAGCTGATGGTAATACAATGCCTCCATCTCCACTTCCTGCATTAAGTGAAGTAGAAATAGAACTTTTCCGACAATGGATTATGTTTGGTACTCCTCAATCAGGTACCGTTGTAGATCGTTCTGTTTTGGAAGACTATTATGAAAATGGTTTAGCTTTACCTGGTGTCACTGCACCACCTGCACCAGACCCATCGGAAGGCATTCAGATACGTTTAGGTCCTATTTTTTTAGCACCTTTACAGGAAGAAGAATACTTTAAAAAACACTTACTTGATTTTGGTGAAAATGTGGAAGTAACTAAAACATCTGTAGATTTTAATGACGAATCGCACCACTTTATCTTATACCAATTGAGTAATGGTAATGCGCAAAGTTATGCTGAAGGTCTTCGGAATATAGATAGTGGTGAATTTTCCATGACTAGTAATTCTTCGATAGGTGTTTGGCAAAACAGTGATGAGTTTCGACTACCAGAAGGAGCTGCTTACAAATGGCCACAAGGCACTCATCTGGATCTAAATTTTCATGTTAAAAATTATAGTCCTGAAGGCGTATTAGCTTGTGATGCTTATATCAATATTAATACTCAAGAGGATGGGATTGCAGAACAAGAAATGTTTTCTGTTATCATACCTATCAATTTGTTTGAGACCTTTTTAGGAGAACCTATTGGGAATGGCTTAGTCATTCCAAACGATGGAGAAGAACATGTATTTAGCGATCTTTTTGCAGTACCTCCAGTACCTGGTATTCCTTTTCCTTCAGGTGATTGGTATCTCTGGCAACTCTCATCTCATACGCATGCTCGAGGAATCGATTATGATATTTATATCTCCGATGGCGGCGAACCTGGTGAGCAAATCTATGAAGGCTTTTACAATTTCAACTATACCTTCAACCAAGGTTTTTTTGATTGGGAGCATCCAGCGATCCGATATTTTGAACCTTTAAAGAAAGTAGATATGTCTCTAGGTGGAGGATTAATACAAGAAGCTACCTATATAAATGATGGTCCAGAACCTCTTGAGTGGGGCTATACAACCGACGATGAAATGATGCTAATGACTATTCAATTCACTGCTGGTCCATTATCCTCTTCTACTCCTGTTGTAGAAACGGCAAGTACTGATTTTTCTTTCACTGCTTCCCCTAATCCGTATCAAGGACATACAAGTATATCGTATCAACTAAACGAAAAAGCACAAGTGAGTTTAGAGGTTTTTAACGTATTAGGTGAACGAGTTCAGTTATTAGTTGATGAAAAACAAGCTGCTGGAAAATATCAGCAAACATTCAGTGCTGAAGCATTGGGTTTACCAGCTGGAATGTATCTAGTAAACCTTACTATTGATGGTCAAAAGATCAGTAAAAAGATAATCGAAATGAATAACTAATAGAATTAAGTTTCATAACTTCCTTCAGAATACCACGGTACAATTTCTAGTTTTGTATCGTGGTATTTCCATTTTAATTTACTTATAAGTACTTCCAAACAAATATTTCTCTTCCTAGGAATCAATATTTGCACTTTATTTATTGATATTCAGCGTTTTTTGAACATAAATCTTTCCTTTTTACATAAATTTTGTTTTCTTTTGTGTTCGGTATGCGTCTAAATGAAGGAATACTGATTTTTTATTTACTAAAATAGGAGAAAACGTAAAGGGTTGAAGAAATAAAACCCTATCTTCCTTTTCATAAGTAACAGGTCAAAAGTAAGTCCGTCATTTTGAAATAGAGATTTTGTTTCTATCAAAATAGCAAAAAACTAATAAGTTTTAAGGCTTTTTGAGAAAATATAGGAATAAGATCATAAGCAAAATGTGTTAGTTATTATTTGACCCTTACTAAACTATAAATAGAGAGGCATTAATTAATGAAACTATTTAACTTCTTTACACAAGAGATAGCTATAGATTTAGGTACAGCAAATACGCTGATTATTCAAGATGGTGTAATCGTCATTGATGAACCTTCTATTGTTGCCATTGACCGACGGACAGGCGAAACGATTGCTGTAGGTAACAAGGCAATGCAAATGCACGAAAAAACACATGAAAATATAAAAACCATTCGTCCACTAAAAGATGGAGTGATTGCTGATTTTCAAGCTGCAGAAAGTATGATAGAAGGGCTAATCAATATGACTGGAAGCAGACGTAAGTTTTTCACACATATGAAAATGGTTATTTGTATCCCTTCTGGTATTACTGAAGTAGAAAAAAGAGCCGTTTTTGACTCTGCTGATCACGTAGACTCCAAAGAAACCTATTTGATTCATGAACCAATGGCCGCAGCATTAGGTATTGGTTTGGACGTAGAAGAACCAATTGGTAATATGATCATTGATATAGGTGGTGGAACAACAGAGATTGCAGTTATCGCTCTTTCTGGTATTGTATGCGACCAATCGATCCGAACAGCAGGTGATGAGTTTACGATGGATATCATGAACTACATGAAACGTCAGCACAATATATTGATTGGTGAACGTACAGCTGAGCAAATTAAAATACACGTAGGTTCTGCTTTGCATGAATTAGAAAATCCTCCAGAAGATTACGCTGTAAATGGCCGTGATTTGATGACTGGTATTCCAAAACAAATTTCAGTTTCTTATGTAGAGATAGCTCATGCACTTGATAAGTCTATTTCTAAAGTAGAAGAAGCGATCTTAAAAGCACTAGAGACAACTCCTCCTGAGTTGGCATCTGATATATACAAAACTGGACTTTATCTTACAGGTGGAGGTGCCTTACTAAGGGGGCTTGATTACAGAATTCAACAAAAAACGAAATTACCTGTTCATATTGCTGAAGATCCTTTAAGAGCTGTAGTAAGAGGAACGGGTATAGCCCTAAAAAATACAGATACATTTTCATTCTTAATTGATAGAAAGAGTGTTTAATTTGCCACATTTTTATTGAGAAACTAAATTCATCAATTTTTTTTCCGATCTTTAAAGACTGCTTTGAAATGCCCGTCATCAAATCGTCGACCATTATTCAAAACAGTTTTTTATCATTCACTAAAGCAGGAAGTGCTTAAATGCTATGCAAAATCTGATTTTATTATTTGTCAGGCATGGAGGCCTTATTCTTTTTATCCTACTTGAAAGTCTTTGTATGTACTTAGTGGTACAATACAATCAGAAACAAAATAGCATTTACTTTAGCTCCACCAACGTTTTATCGGGCACTCTTCACAACCAATACGATGATTTTGTACAATATCTCTACCTTGCTAATGTAGCCGATAGCCTTGCTAATGAAAATGCAAAACTTTATGAGCAACTCGACGATGCAAAATTCAATCGTTCTATTTGGAGGGATACCCTTAGAGCAGATACACTAGAACCACAATATATTTTTCAATCTGCCACCGTTATTAACAATTCCATCAACAAATACCACAATCATATTACTATAGATCGAGGTAAAAATCACGGTATCCGACCAAGTATGGGCGTCATTAATGACGATGGAATTGTAGGTATTGTAAAAAGTACTTCAGGCAATTACTCACTGGTCATGTCTGTACTACACAATCAAACCCGAATAAGTGCCGCAATAAAAAGAAACAATTATTTTGGTTCATTAGTATGGAAAGGAAGCGATCCTAAGCATGTCAACCTTAATGATGTACCCAAACACGCAGACTTAATAATTGGCGATACCATACAAACGAGTTCTTACTCTGCTGTTTTTCCGAAAGGTATTATGATTGGAAAAATAGATACTTTTTGGATTGAGCCTGGTAGTAATTTTTATTCTATAGACGTAAAATTAAGTAACAACCTTAGCAATTTACGCTATGTATATGTAGTCGAAAATATAATGAAAGGAGAGCAGCTAGAATTAGAGGAGGAGGTTCAAGATGAATAGTACTATTTTTAAAAATATAGTACGGTTTGTATTATTGGTTTTAGTACAGGTTCTTGTATTTAGCCGTATCAATATTGGAGGCGATAATTTTAATTATGCTCAGGTATTTATTTATCCGATTTTCATAATGCTCTTGCCCATTCGAACCCTACATACCGTTAGTATTTTACTTGGTTTTTTACTTGGCTTTACTATAGATATTTTTTACAACTCTTTAGGAGTTCATGCAAGTGCCTGTGTTTTTATGGCATTTATTCGTCCATATGTATTAAGTGCTTTGGAACCAAGAGGAGGTTATAATGTTAATCTTAGTCCCACGAAATCACACTTTGGTTTTCCTTGGTTTGCTATTTATTCTGGGATATTATTATTTGCTCACCTCTTTTTTTACTTCTCTGTAGAAGCCTTTACCTTTTATTATTTTTGGGAAATCATGCTACGTACTATACTTAGCTTTTTTATATCAGCGTTTTTTGTTATAATGTATCAATATTTATTTGATCCTAGAGAATAATAGCCATAGTGAAAGATACTTTTAAAAGCCGGCAACGAACCATACAATTAGTATTTTTAATCGGAGCAATCTTGCTTTTGTTTAAAGCTATGCAATTGCAATTATTCGATACGTCTTATCAAGCTAAAGCCAATGCTACCGCAATTGATAAAATTGTATTATATCCTTCCCGTGGTTTGATCTATGACCGAAATATGAAGTTGTTAATCAACAATAATGCAATGTATGATTTGAAAGTTACTTACAATCGCATTGACCCTGATATGGATACCTTAAAATTTTGTAACCTCTTAGGTATTGATAGAGAAACATTCGAAAAAAACCTTGACAAGGACTTTAAAAGTGCTCGTTATAAAAAATATGCTCCCTTTATTTTTCTAAAGAAAATTTCTGCTGAACAATATGCTCGTTTTCAAGAACATTTGTATGAGTTTCCAGGATTTTATGTACAGATACGTAATGTAAGAGGTTATCCACACAGTCACGGTGCCCACGTACTAGGTTATATCAATGAAGTAAATCAAACTCAAATAGATGCTTCTGAGGGTAAATATGCAAGAGGTGACTATATTGGTGCTAGTGGTTTAGAATTGGCTTATGAAGATTATTTGAGAGGAAGCAAAGGAGTACAGTATGTTTTGAAAGATAACTTAGGTAGAGAAGTGGGGCCATACAAAGAAGGTGCGTTAGACTCGTCTGCCGTTTCTGGTCACGACTTGATCACTTCCATAGATTTGGGCTTACAAGAATATGGAGAATATTTAATGCAAGGCAAGACGGGCTCTATTGTCGCTATCGAACCACAGACTGGCGAAATACTCTCTATGATAAGTACCCCGACATACGACCCTAATTTGCTCACTATTAATCGAGATAGAGGCCATGCTTATGTTCGCTTATTACAAGATACTCTCAAACCGTTCTTTGATCGTACAGTAATGGCAAAGTACCCTCCTGGTTCAATATTTAAAACAGTGATGAGTCTAGCAGCAATGCAAGAAGGCGTTACTCATCCTGACCGTTATATCTCTTGCAGTGGTGCCTACTACTATAGAGACGATGTTTGGAAATGTCATGGTCATCCTGCACCTTTCAACTTACCCATAGCTTTACAGCATTCGTGCAACACTTATTTCTTCCAAATGTTAAGAGATGTAGTGGATAAAAATGGTTTTTATAATCCTCATGAGGGTTTGGATACTTTAGTTCAATACTTGCATGATTTTGGTTTGGGCAATACATTAGGTATAGATATTCCCAATGAGTCAAGTGGTAATATTCCTACATCAGAATATTACGACTATTTATATCCTAAAAAGAAAGGTGGTTGGAAATCACCAACGATTATATCCATCGGAATTGGACAAGGTGAAGTACAATTAACAACTCTACAAATTGCTAACCTGGCAGCAATTATAGCTAATAAGGGAAAATACTATATTCCTCATCTTGCCAAAGGGTTTAAAAATCAAACAACTATCATTCCTGAAAAGTATCGAACACTCAAACAAGTTAGAGTAGACGAACAATTCTTTGAGCCTGTAATAGAAGGAATGAGACGAGTAGTAGATAGTGGAACAGGTAATGCTGCTAGAGTAAGAGGCATTCCCGTTTGTGGTAAAACGGGTACTTCTCAAAATCCACATGGTAAAGATCACTCTGTATTTTTTGCTTTTGCTCCTCAAGACGATCCAAAAATAGCCATAGCCGTTTATGTCGAAAATGGTGGTTTTGGTTCTACTTTTGCAGCTCCTATAACTGGATTAATGATTGAAAAATATTTAAAAGGAGAAATATCTCCTGAAAAAGTTGCTATTGAAGAACGAATGAATAAAACAATTCTAAATGGTAGACCATAAAGAATTATTTTTAAACTTTTGTTAAAAAATAGTAAACCCAAAACAATCCTTATTTAAGATACGTCTAAGAGGTCTTAACCTTAAATAAAAATTGATATATGAAAAAAATATTGTTTTTTTTGCTTGTAGCTCCTCTACTAATCAGTTGCAACAAAGATGATGACGATACTACAAATCCTAATGACACAGAAGCACAACTTAGCTTCCAATTTGAATTTGACGAAAATCAAGTACGGTTAAACAACATCGGAGGAGTAGCCGAAATACCGCAAGGAAACGCCGCACAAACACCTAATTTCAAACAATTAAGTCTTCATTTTATTGAACTCTCTCCTGACAAATGGACACCTTACAAAGATGGCTACGAAGCCTACAAAGGTGCCGAAACTATGGCTGGAGGTGATAATGCTATCGACTTCGAAAACGCCATAGTAGCAGAGGCTGGTCAATTATTCAAATCGATACCGCTCAAAGACGTTACTCCTGGTACTTACGAATATATCAGAGCTTCGGTAGCTTATCAAAACTATGATGTAACCTACAACTTAAAAAATGTACCCCTAGTAGGAGATGTCGATAACCAAAATGGAACTATAGCTTCTTTTCTTGGCTTCAATACCTATATCAAAAGCATCAGCCCTCGCTCAATGTCTTTGGAGGTAAATGACGATAAACGACAAGGCTTTTGGGCATTCGAAACAGATTTAAGTACTCCCTTTGAAAGCTATAATCAATTGCTCAGTGGTGAAGCACCCGAAGGAGCAACAACAGTTGTTAACCCTATCGCAGGTTTTAGCGAAATCCCTGTAGGTTCTTGTGTCATTACTGGACGTTTTGACTCACCATTAGTCATCACTGGAGAGGAGACAGAAGATATAGATGTTACTCTTTCTTTTTCGATCAACAACAGTTTTGAATGGGTAGATGTTAATGGAAATGGAGAATTAGATTTTGATATGGAAACTCCTACTAACTCCGACCAAATAGTCGATATGGGGCTTCGTGGTCTTATCGGTTCTTGGGAATAAGATATTCTATATAAGTATAAAAGAAAGCACTAGTTTTTTTCGAAAAGCTGGTGCTTTCTTTTTTCAATACTTGAAAATATTGCTTACTATTGTGTCCCTAATTTGTTTTTATGAAAAGATTATTACTCTTTCTTATTACCATTTTTTTTTTCTTCCATCTTGCAGCACAAGATAACGAACGTCAAATTACCTTATCTTTCGTAGGTGATATTATGGGACATGGTCCCCAGATAGAATCGGCAGAGGTTATTAAAAATGAAAAGTACGATTACACACCATGTTTCAAATATGTAAAACCAATAATCAGTGAAGCAGATCTAGCTATTGGTAATTTGGAATTAACCCTTCCTGGTAGACCGCCTTATCAAGGTTATCCTGTATTTAGGAGTCCTGATGAATTGGCATTTGCCTTGCACGATGCAGGCTTCGATTTTTTGACAACTGCAAATAACCATTCTTATGATGCTGGAAAACAAGGAATTATTGCTACGCAAAAGACGGTTAAAGGTTTGGGCTTTTACCAAACGGGAACGTTTAAAAATGCACTAGATCGAAAAATCCATTATCCTAAAATAATTTACAAAAATGGATTCAAATTGGTTTTTCTGAATTATACTTTTGGTCCTGAATCTTGGAAAGATATAACTCCTCCAATTATTAATACTATTGACACTGTAATGATCAAAGAGGATATGCGAGAAGCTAGAATGCTAAATGCTGATGCTATTATCGTTTTGCTACATTGGGGAAAAGAATACCAACTAGAAGAAAATACTCGACAACGAAAACTTACAAAACGATTGGCACAATGGGGTGCAGATATTATAGTAGGAGCACACCCACATGTAGTACAACCTATACGTGAAGAAACTGTGGTTTTGGAAAGTGGTAGAAAAAGAAAAATATTAGTAGCCTATTCTTTAGGTAATTTTATTTCGAATCAATTGAAGAAAAATACAGATGGAGGAATTATCTTTGAAATAGAATTATTGAAAAACATTAGAACAAAAAAGGTTAAGATTGCAAAGCATCAATATATCCCTATTTGGCGTTTTAGGCATACCGATAGAGATGGTAAAAAAACATTTTACACCGTTCCTATTTCTGCCTACGAGAATAATTCGTTTATGCTCAACATGAGCCATAAAGAACTACGAGCCATGAAAACATATGGAGATAACTTACGAAAACATTTAGCCAATAGCGATAGTAAAGAACGCGTTATTTCTATAGATCAAATATCAAAAGAAAACATTTTTGCACCTAAAATTTCTGCAAAACAATAACAAATGATTGTATCAGCCATCGTAGCAACTGCCCACAATAATGTAATTGGTAAAGACAACGATATCCCTTGGTATTTGCCTGCAGATTTAAAGTACTTCAAAGCAACTACTTTGAATCACCATATCATTATGGGAAGAAAGTGCTACCAGTCGATTGGTAAACCTTTGCCCAAACGAACAAATGTCATCATTACACGTAATCCCTTTTTTATTGCAACCAATTGTTTAGTAACGCATTCGATTGAAGAGGCTTTGACAATAGCACAAGATAATGGAGAAGAAGAAGCCTTTATTATCGGAGGTGGAGAAATTTACAAAATCAGCTTACCCTATCTTGATAGAATTTATTTAACAGAAGTTGACTTAAAAGTAGATGGTGATATTCTATTTCCTAAATTGGATGAAAAAGAATGGAAAGAGGTCGTCAATGATCCACATCTTGCAAATGGTAAAAACGAACATAATTATACTTTCAAAATATTCGAACGAATCGTTGATCAATCTAGCGAAGAATAACATCTACTTCTGTTCTAAGCATATGTTGTATTTTTTTGTTTAAAAAAATACAACACATTGGAAAAATAAAAACAGACCTATGAAAGAAGATTTCATACATTATCTATGGCGACTAAAACGGTTTGACCTCCATAACCTGAGCACTACAAAAGGAGAAAAAATCATCATTCAAAATGGAGGTGAACACAATACAAATGCAGGACCCGATTTTTTGAATGCTCGTATACAAATAGGCGAAACACTTTGGGCTGGCAATGTAGAAATTCATATCAAATCTTCTGAATGGACAAAGCATCAACACCACAAAGACAAAGCATATAATAATGTCATTTTGCATGTTGTGTTTGAAGAGGATAAAACAGCTTTTCGTGAAAATGGAGAAGCTATCCCTTGCTTAGAATTGGCTAAAAGAATTCCTCCAAATCTATCTACTAGCTACATAAAGTTGGTGAATAATGAATATTGGATTCCTTGTCAACATCAATTCCATACTGTAAAAGAAATCACACGAAACATTTGGCTCGACCGTTTACTTGTCGAACGCTTAGAACAAAAAACAGCTTACATTAAGGAAGTACTAAACCGAAATAAAAATAACTGGGAAGAAACCTTTTATCAAATACTAGCTCGCAACTTCGGTGTCAAAGTAAATGCTGATCCATTTGAGTTATTAGCAAGATCAATTCCATTGTTAACATTGGCAAAGCACAAAAGTAATCTCTTACAAATCGAAGCATTATTGTTTGGTCAAGCAGGTCTATTAGCTCAAGATTTTGAAGATGATTATCCAAATCAATTGAAAAAAGAATACGCTTTTTTACAGCAAAAATATCAGTTGCAAGCAATCAACACAGCATCTTGGAAATTTATGCGGCTTCGTCCAGCCAACTTTCCCAGTATCCGTATTGCTCAATTTGCTACGCTTATATACCAGTCTGTTCATCTCTTTAGTAAAGTATTAGCCGCTCAGAATGTAAAAGAGGTCGAAAATATGTTTGAAGTAAAATTATCCAACTACTGGCAAACACACTATGTTTTTGATAAGACGTCCGTCAAACGAAAGAAAACGCTCGGAAAAAGCACGATTCACTTGTTTGTCATCAACACGATTGCTCCTTTTATTTTTTTGTATGGACAAGAAAAAGGAGAAGAGCGTTTTAAAGAGAAAGCACTACAATTTTTGGAAGAACTAAAGCCAGAAAAAAACAGCATCATTTCAAAATGGCAAGAGCTTGGTGTCGAGCCAACATCAGCCTACCAAACTCAAGCTTTGCTACAACTCAAAAACGAATATTGCAAACATAAACGTTGTCTTGAATGTTCTATAGGAAATGCCATTTTGAAATAATAATATACTTCTGATTGAGGCTTAAAATCTTTCTACTATATTTGTAACTAATCAAACATCTGTTTTATCAAAAAAAACAAGATAACCTCACAACAAATACTTCTATGCGTTTCTTACTGTTATTATTTATCTGTTTCATTGGTGGTGCCTTTACCTTATCGACTATAACTAAAAAAGACTATCCACAAGATTACTTTCGATCACCTGTTAATAAAACGATTCGTTTATCGGGTACTTTCGGCGAATTGCGTCCTAATCATTTTCATGCAGGAATAGACATCAAAGGAAAAGTTGGTGAACAATTATTTGCTGTTGCAGATGGATATGTATCTAGAATAAAAGTGCAAGCGGGAAGCTATGGCAATGCACTCTACATTAACCATCCCAATGGCTATACTTCTGTTTATGCACACCTCCAAAAATTCCCGAAGGCAATAGCAAATTACGTAAAACAAGAACAATATAATCGAAACTCTTTTGATGTTGATTTATACCCAACTGCCAATCAGTTTGCTTTTTTGAAAGGAGAAGAAGTTGGGCGACTAGGAGTGTCAGGTCGTTCTTTTGGTCCACATTTACATTTCGAAATTCGAGAAACAGATTCAGAAGTTCCTATTAACCCTTTATTGTTCGGCATCCATGTTACAGATACTCGTCGACCTAAATTGCATGAATTAAAAGTATATCACCTTAACGATAAACTAGAAACCACTAAAACTCAAAAACACAATTTAATTGATCTAGGAAAAAGCTATAAAATAAAAGGAGACACGCTCATGATAGCTGCTTGGCGTGCTGGTTTTGGTCTGAAAGCTTACGACTTGATGAATGGTGCTTCTAATTGGAATGGTATTTATTCTTTGGATGTATATAAAGACGATGAGCCTGTTTATAATTTTGAGATGGAGGCGATTTCTTTTTCAGAAACACGCTATATTAATGCACATCTCGATTACGAAGAACAGGTAGCTCATAAAAGTTACTTCAATCGTTGCTATAAGTTACCTGGCAATCGCTTATCTATTTACAAACAGGAAAAAGAACAAGGAGTTATTACTTTGCATAAGGGTAAAGCTAGTAAGATAACAATGGTGGCAAAGGACGTAGAAGGAAATACATCCAAACTAGAATTTTGGGTAAAACGAGCAGAAGTGACTGCTTCTGAAAGTCCCACGTTCAACTATATTCTGCCGTATAATGAAGATAATATTATTCAAAACAATGCCTTTTATTTGTTTTTCCCGAAAGGGGCTTTATACGAAAACTTATATTTGCAATACCATACTTCTAGCGACAAATCACATAACGTATATTCTGCTGTTCATCATCTCAACGATTTCAAAACGCCTATTCACCAATATTTTGATATAGCTATACAACCATACACAATACCTGAGCATTTGAGAAGCAAAGCCTTTATTGCTTACTGTGGAAAAGGCAATAAGGTAAAAACTTGTGGTGGCAAATGGCGAGATGGTAAGCTATGGAGTAAAGCCCAAAAGATGGGCGATTATTCTATTATGATTGATGATGTAAAACCAACTATCAAGCCAATTCATTTTAGTGGAAATATGAATGGCTATTCTCGTATGAGCTTTGAAATTAAAGATAATTTTGAAGCGGCCAAAAATGTCGAATACCTTTCCTTTAATGCAACTGTTGACGGTCGATGGGTTTTGATGGAATACGATTCCAAAAAAGATTTGATTACTCATAAATTTGATGGAAGCATCGAAAAAGGAGAGCATTTGCTTCGTCTCGAAGTAGCCGACAGTAGGGGAAATATTCGAGTATTTGAACGAACGTTTATTCGATAGCAAGTTCGGAATAATGAAGTAGTATATCTCAAATTAGATATTATCCTACATTTCTATGCACAGAAAAACTTTAAGCAAATGAAAGCTAAATTAGGGATACTAGTGGTCTTCCTTCTATTAGGAAGTATACATTTAGTAGCTCAAGAAAACGAAAAGAAAGGATCATTCTATTTATATTGGGGGTATAATAGAAGTTTTTTTTCTGAAACAAACCTACACTTTAATGGTCCTGATTATGATATTACTTTTTACGATATAAAAGGTACTGATCGACCTACAAAGTTTGGTTGGGTATACATCAATCCTACAACGATAACAATACCTCAATATAATTTCCGAATAGGTTATTTCTTAACTAATAGATTTGTGCTTTCGTTTGGTATAGATCATATGAAGTATGTAGTAACTAAACATCAAGAGACAATAATATCAGGCGTTATTTCACCAAATATATCAGATAAATATGAAGGATCATTTTTAAATGAACCAATTATATTAGACCCCGACTTACTCATATTTGAGCATACAGACGGTTTTAATTTAGTTAGCTTTGATGTAGAGTATCTCCAACCTATAAAACTAAAATTACACAAAAAGATATCAATAAATTGGAATACTGGAATAGGTGGAATTTGGATAGCAACAAAGACGAATGTAAGAGTTTTGAATGATGGCTTAGACAATGATTTTCATACAGCAGGATATACCTTAATAGCTAAAACAGGGCCAAGAATAGAATATAAAAATAGGTTGTTTTTTCTAGGAGAACTAAAAGGAGGATATGCAAGTTTACCTTCCGTTCTTATAAAAAATTCTGAACCAAAATTAGGCGATCACAATCTATCATTTTTAGAATACTATTTTGCTGTTGGCGTAAATTTTAAATTCAAAAGGAAAAGAGAAAAAAATAGTACTTCAAAAACTCGCTAATATATTTTTAATTCATCAACAAAATTTTGGTAACAATAGCATCAGTTTCATTTAAATTATCAGCGTTAGTACTCATTACTAAATATACCCCTGAGCTAGCTTTACGACCATTATAGTCTCGACCATTCCAAACGGCTTGACCTCCTAATGCCTTCGTTTCATAAATCAACTGACCATTGACGTCTGTAATTTTTACGTTAGCGTCTCGTGCTAGTCCTTTTATTGCTATAGGACCATCATAGTCTGGACGAACAGGATTAGGATAAGCATAAGCATTTACATTATTATTGTCTCCACCTTCTATTGCGTCACTTCTGTATGAAATCAGTCCTTTATTGGTAGCAATAAAAACATCACCTGTTGCTTGCATGATGGCAATATCAATAATAGAATTATCGAATAAGGGACTATTATCTTTATCAAAAAAGGCTATTTTTTCTTGACCATCTGCTGACTGTACAAAAACACCATTTGTTGTTCCAAACCATTTTCTATTCGCCCCATCTACTGCAATAGCTTGTACATCTTCTGTTTCTAACAGATAAGCAGCTATCCCATCTTCTTCTACAATACGCCGAGCTCCTACACAACTAGCATCAAAAACACCAGCACCACATTCGAAGACATAAGTCCCTTGGCTTGTACCTACCCAAACATCTCCTTCAAGATCTACAGCAATCGAATTAATATTATTGGTTTCTAATACACTATTATTTGTCGTAATCGTTCGACAATCACTAGAGTTAAATTCATCACCTTCATAAAAAACGACTAGACCACCTCCGCCATTAATAAACCATTTATACCCATTTGGATCAACGACAACATCAAGTAAATTTTTACTACTTCCACAGATATTATAACTCTGCCAAGTCCCATCATTTCGGTAAACTGAAATGGGTAGTGCTGTAGAATGATTACCTATCCAAAGATCATTATTCGCATCAAAAGCAAGCCCACTCACTCTTGTACGACCTATATCACCAGCAGCATTCCCTAAATTCGAATTGCTATCGTCAAAAACTTTAAATGTTTCCCCATCAAACTCTACTAAGCCATCTAAGAAAGAACTCGCATATATTTTTCCATTGATAGGATGAATGGCTATATCATAAAAATCGACTAAGCCACTTAAATCATTTTGATTCGAACTATTATACACTTTCCATTTACCATCAATATAAGAGAAAAAGCCATCTTCTCTCCAAAGATATTCTTGATTCGGTTCTATACCACCAGAAGCAATCCATACTTGCTGATCAAAAATTCGAATTCTATTTACATTCTCCGAATAAGGAGTATTATAGGTCAACTTTGTACATGATTCTTCAGGATTGTTCAACATTCTATAATCCCTATATTCATCTGCAAACCAAACTCGACCTCGCTGATCTTCAATCGCATAAATAGGCTTATTCACACATTGGCTTGTTGTTTCGAAATTTTCATTTTGATCAAAAATGTATAGATCAGAACTACATGTAGCCAAACTAATACAAGCAGCCCCCATTAATAAATGTTCTCCTTCAGCACTCAAATAGGCGATGTATTGGTCTGAAGGAACACTATAAATAGAATCGGTGTTATTTCCGTCATAACGATACAAGGAAGTATCATTAATACTCAAGTAAAGTTTATCATTATAGACCCTCATAGCATTAGCACTATAATCTGCTGGTAACCCCTCATTTTCTCCCATCAGTTCCCAAGTACCAAAATCAGCAGGGTTAGCATTCGATGTATTGGTACGATATATACCTTCTTCTGTCGTCAAATAAAAATATCCCTTAAAAATTTGAAAATTATAGGGTTTTGTACCTGTAATTGTTGTGTATTCTATTTCCTTACGTTCCATGTTCATTTTTACCAACCCAAATTCATAGACGATATATGCATCATTTTCTTGAAAATAAATATCCTTAGCTGCTTTATTACCCAAGATAGAAGTTGCATTGAGCACAAAAGGAATATTTGTAATTTCTTGATATTTCCTCAAATCAATATTTCCATTTTGATACGTAATCATTAAAGTACTATTGTAGGAATTATACTTTATAACACCTACTTCGATATCGCTCAACCCTGTAACCGTAGATAAATACCTTACTGAAAAATCCGTGCGATCTAGGATCATTACAGATAAGTTGGAAGCATAATAAATAGTATAATCACTTTGGGTAACATATGTTCCTTTTTGGAAAGGAAGATAAGACTGCCATTGTCCAATTTTCAAATCGCCTTGAGCATTTGTACAACTTACCGAAATAAAAAGAAAGGAAAGTAATAAATAGAAGCGCATATGTTGTTCTTTGATCTCTGTTTAGGAATGAGAATTGAATTATAAAATTAACTAAAAACTAACACTAATATTGTATATAAAGTAGACTATAACGTCTATTGTCCGCAAGGCTATAATCTAAAACTTTATTCTCTAAAAAGTCGACTTGAGTTAATATAGTTAAATACAGGTGTTGGTACAAGATACTGTATAGAGTGCCCTTCTCGTATACATTTACGAATATAGCTAGCCGAAATATCCATTAATGGAGCTTCAAATGTTTTTACCTTTGAATGATTCACTAAGTTACCTAGGTCATATTGCGGTCTTTTGTACACATATATATCGTGGTTTTCTAAAATCAATTCGTAGTTCTTCCACTTGTGCAAGGTTGCCAAATTATCTCCTCCCATTATTAGGACAAAATCTTTATCTTCATGTTTTTCTTTAAGGTATGTTAACGTATCGATTGTATATGAAGGTTGTGGCAAATCAAACTCTATGTTAGATGCTTGAAGGCCTACATTATCATCTATAGCCAACCGAACTAGATGAAGTCGATCATAGTCTTTCGCCAAAGATTTTTTGGGTTTGTGAGGATTTTGTGGTGAGACCACCATCCATACTTTATCTAAATCTGTTTGGGTATACATGTAATTGGCAATAATCATGTGCCCAATATGAACTGGATTAAACGATCCGAAAAATAAACCTATCTTCATTAGTAGTCATTTTTTTATTGAAGCTCTCCATTTAGTAGCTTTTCAAAGTCGTCTGACATTTTTTCGATGGGGTCATTTTTTAGCAATTCTTCTTCTTCAGGTACATCTACTAGCCACTGACTATTTTCTTTTTGCAAGAAAAAACTATCCTGTATTTCTTCTCCACTTTCTATAATAATATAAGTACAAATCGCCTTATTTCCCTTTTCAGTACAAATCATTTCTTTAAAAACGGTGTTTGACTCTACTTCTTCTTCTATTTCTGTATATAAAACAGACTGAATCATATCAACCATTTCTATTGCCTGTTTAGTACTTAGTGTTTTTGCTTTATCAAAATGATTATTATCAATATATATTTGCCACTGTTTTGCTACCGTTTCGGGTGTATTAGGCAACTCCTTTTCTGGAGCACAGGCTCCAATAGATAAAACCAATAGGAAGTATATTATTTTTTTCATCTATGGTATATTTCATGCGAAGATAGAACTTTTTACTTTTTAACAGAGTTCTATTGTTTAAAATAACTTGGAATAGTCTTTCTTCCTAGATAAGGAAGCATAGTCCATTAAGAAACAAGCTGCTATAGCTTTACTATTTTATTAATATAGTAGAATAACATGTCACTTTTCAATTTACCTTTTAAAATTGGCCTGATTTTAGCTGTTCAGAAAGAGACTCCCCCTACAAGTACGATCCTTTGTAATTTGGTAATGGTTAAATAACCTCTTCAGTAATTGATTGATGTAATTTTTATTATCATTCATTTATATTTTTCAAGCTATGCTTAAAAAATAGACTGTCTGCAACTAAAAATTTATTCTTCAATTAAAGAAGCTATTTACACTTTTACTTACAATCAAACCCTATATCATGCAAGTCATACGAATAACATTGCTATGCCTTTTCCTATTCCCTACAATTGTTTTTGCTCAGACAAAGAAAAATAGCATTCAGGACGCAAGGCAAGAAGCTATTAATCGAGTACTTAAAGCTCGTGGTGGAAAACCATTAGAAGCAAAAAATAAGGAAGAAGAAAAAGTATACGAAGATGAAGCCATCTCTGTAGGTGATAGTATTGAGGCTCAAGAAAAAGCCGCCAAACAATCCAAAAAGGGAGGAACCAAAGTCGTTAAAAAGAAACGAAAACGGTTGGTTGATTTAGAAAGTGAACCAGAAGAAGAGGTGAAAGTCAAAAAGGAAAAGAAAAAAGATAAGGTGAAAAAAACATACACCAAGTCTACTCCTGTATCCACTTCCACTCCAAAGCCTAAAACTACAACTACTAGATCTAGTACGGTAATCACTAAAACAAGTGAAGAGTTAGAAAAGTCTGCTAATGCTTCTAAAGTTCAATTATCTGAGATGGAGTCTCAGCGTAAAGAAGAAGAACTTTACTTGCGTGAACTCGAAAAAGCTCGTGCTGAAGAAGAAGCCCGTCAGCGAACATTAGAAGCGGAGAAGAGACGTCTTGTAGAGATAGAACGAAAAAAGAAAGCAGAAGAAATCCGACTAGCGGAATTAGAGCATGCCAGAGAAATTGAAGAAGCGAACAAAAAAAGCTTAGAGGCAGAAAAAGCTTTATTAGCTGACTTAGAACGCAAACGTAAAATAGAAGAAGAACAACTAAAGGCATTAGAACAAAAAAGAAAAGAAGAGGAAGCTCGTCAAAAAACGCTCGAACTAGAAAAAGAGCGTCTTGCTGAATTGGAACGCCAAAGAATAGAAGAAGAAAAACGTTTGGCTGAACTCGAAAAAGCTCGGGAAGAAGAAGAAGCTAATAAAAAAGCCTTAGCTGAAAAAACCGCTCTTCTTGAAGAACTAGCACAAACTCGTTTGGCAAAAGAAGCTGAACTCATAGAACTTGAACGTGCAAGAATTGCAGAAGAAGAACGTTTAGAAGCAATGGCTGAAGAAGAAAAGCACTTAGAAGTTTTAGAAGCTCAACGTAAAGAAGAAGAAGAACGATTAGCCAAACTCCAACAAATAAAAGAGGAAGAAGAGGCTCGCCAAAAAACAGAACGAGAACTCAAAATGCAACTTGAAGAATATGAGCGTGCTAGAAAAACTGAAGAAGCTCGCCTTTCAAAACTTGAGCAAGAAAGAGCTGCTGAAGAGAAACGCCAACAAGCAAGCTTAGTTGAACAAGCTAGATTGATGGAATTAGAAAATAGACGTTTTGAAGAAGAGCAACGTTTAGCCGAACTAAAAATCGCTGGTGAAGCTGAAAGTGCTCGTCAAAAAGAGATTTTAGAGAAGCAGATCATGCTTGCCGAATTGGAGAAAAAACAGAAAGAAGAGGCTGCTAAAGCCAATGAAAAAATAAGAGAACGAGAAGCTAAAAAAGCTTTAGTTGAAACCAAACTTGAAGCAATTAGTAGAAAAAAACACCGTGAAAAAGAAAAATTAGCGGAATTAAAACGTATACAAAAAGAGGAGAAAGCGCTTCAGAAGTTACTCAAAAAAGAAAAAGCAAGATTAGAAAAAATAGAAAAAGAACGTCGAGCTGAAGAAGCTCGCCTCGAACAAATAAAACAGGAAGCTCCTGAAATTCTTCCTGAAATCGATAGTCAACCTTCTGAAGAATCGCTAGAAGGTGGTAGCTAAAAACTACTTTACATAAAGATTCAAAACCTGTTTAGACTTATGTTCTAAACAGGTTTTCTTTTTATACTCGCAAAGAAGACAACCCTCCATCTACACCTATTATCTGTCCACTAATCCAATTATCCTGACTCATCAAAAAGTATGCAACATTAGCTATATCTGTTGCCCTACCAATTCGTTTTAAAGGATGTCTGTTAGCGGCTGCTTCTTTTTTATCATCTGATGATAACAGCTTTGCAGCAAGCGGCGTATCTGTCAAAGAAGGAGCAATACAGTTTACACGGATTCGAGGAGCAAGTTCAGCGGCAAGAGATTTGGTCAAACCTTCAACGGCTGCTTTAGCTGTAGCTATTGATGCATGAAAAGGCATGCCTTGTGCTACTGCTACAGTACTAAACAACACAATACTAGCCTTTTCTGATTTTTTCAAGCCTTTCAATGCTGCTTTAATCGTCTTTACTGCACCAAGTACATTAACCTCAAAATCCGCTCTGAACTGTTCTAATTTAAGCGAACGAAAAGGCTTAAGGTTTATACTTCCAGGACAATAAACTAATCCATCAATTGTTTCAGGCAAAAAATCTGTTGGAAACTCATCTCCCTTTACATCATAGTACTGGTGTTGAACATTGGGCAAACCAGATAGACCTTCATTTGTTCTAGAAAGCACATAGATTGTGGCTTCTTCTCTTCCTATTATTTTCACCAATTCTAGCCCTATCCCAGAACTACCTCCTACTATTAAATAATTTTTCTTCATTTTTTTTGTTTGATTCAACTAGCGATTATAACAAAATATAATTTCCAATGTTCAATCAAAACATCAATCATTGTTAAAATAGCACAGAACTAATTTTACCTTCATAAGAATATTTATCTTTGGGAAATGAATTGCTATTGATTTCTGTATCATTATGCAATGTTTCGACTTGATAACGGAGACCTTATACTTATGAAAAATATATTACTCTTATTATTTTTATTGTCTAACTTTTCTACCATTCTCGGTGCAACAGACCCGCCAGATATAAAACAACTTTCCATCAATCGTATAAATAGCAATATAAAAATAGACGGACAACTTAATGAAGCTGAATGGCAACAAAGTAGCATTGCGAGCGATTTTATACAAAACAATCCAAGTCCAGGTAGTACTGCTTCTCAAAAGACCGAAGTAAGAGTTCTTTACGATAATACCGCCATTTACATCGGTGCAATGATGTATGATACTTATCCAGATAGCATCTTGCGAGAACTAACTGAACGTGATCGATTTGGTAATACAGATTGGTTTGGTTTGTTAATTGATGCCTACCAAGATGGCATTAATGGCGTAGGTTTTTATGTAAGCCCCGCAGGTATACAAGTTGACATCAAGTATTCTGCACTTGGCGGCGGTGGTGGACCTAGTATTATTTTTAGAGGTGATACCAATTGGGACGCTGTTTGGGAATCTAAAACAACAACAACTGAAAATGGTTGGATCGCTGAATTCAAAATCCCTTATTCTGCTATTCGCTTTCCTAATATAGAAGAACAACAATGGAACATTAACTTTGCTCGCCAGATTCGTAGAAACCGAGAAGTCTGTTTTTGGAATGAAGTTAAACCCGAACAAAATGGTTTTGTCAATCAATCAGGAAGATTAAAAGGTATTTCTAATATCGAATCACCTGTTCGACTTTCTGCAACACCTTTTATTGCCTCCTATTTTGAAAATTATCGAGACCAAAATAATAACCCTAAAAATAGTCAAGGTTATTCATTAAGCGGAGGGATGGATATCAAGTATGGTATAAACGATGCCTTTACTTTAGACATGACTCTAATTCCCGATTTTGGTGAAGCACAGTCCGACAATCAAGTATTAAACCTTTCTCCTTTCGAAGTTCGTTTTGATGAAAACAGACAATTTTTCACAGAAGGTACCGAACTCTTTAATAAAGGTGATCTTTTTTATTCTCGACGAGTTGGAGGAAGACCTCTGGGTTATTATGATGTTTTTGATTTGGAAGAAGACGGTGATGAAATTTTAGAAAACCCCACTGTCTCGCAACTTTATAATGCTACCAAAGTTTCTGGTCGAACGAAAAAAGGTTTAGGAGTTGGTTTATTCAATGCTACTGCTGCTGCTACTACTGCTACTATCCAAAAAGCAAATGGCAGTATTCAAGAAATAGAAACCAATCCGTTGACCAATTATAATGTATTAGTATTTGATCAAAATTTAAAGAATAATTCTTATATCACCCTTATCAATACCAATGTACTTCGAAGCGGTGTAACTTACGACGCTAATGTTACTGGTACCGAATTTAGTATTAGAAACAAAGCCAACTCTTATGCTTTAAATGGCGGAGCTGCTTTGAGTCAACAATACGCTACAGATGACACTGATCTTGGACATAGTTTTCAACTTTTTTTACTCAAGACAAGTGGTAATCTTACTTGGGAAGTCGGCTATAGACTAAAAAGCGACACCTACAACCAAAATGATCTAGGTTTTTTACAACGAAATAATCAAAATTCTGCATCCGCTGGATTAACATATAGTATTTTCAAACCCTTTTGGAAATTGAATAATATTCGTTTTGGTACCAACTACTTTTATGAACGGCTTTACAACCCTAATACTTTTGCAACCTTTGGTTTCAACTTTTGGACCTTTGGTAATACCAAAAAATTTACCACTTTCAACTTTTGGACGTATATAGAACCCGTCAATGGATACGATTATTTTGAACCTCGTACCAACGATTTTAGTCGTTTCTATTTGTTTCCGACTACAGCAAGTTTCGGTGGTTTTATTTCTACTGACTACCGCAAGACCTTTGCACTAGATGTATCAGGTGGTTTTTATAAATTCAATGAAAATGGTCGTCATAACTATGAAATTAGTATTCGACCAAGAGTGCGAGTAAACGATAAATTTTCTTTTAGAATAGGACCAGAATTTAGTAATAATTTTAATGAAGTCGGTTATGTTGATAATGAAGATCTTACTGATGCCATTATTTTTGGAATTCGTGATCGGATAACAATTGAAAATAGATTTGATGCAAGCTATATTTTTAACAACCGTATGGCGCTTACATTCAGACTTCGACATTATTGGTCAAAAGCTGTTTATTCTGCTTTTAAAGAACTTGGTGATGATGGTCGTTTATACCCCACGAGCTATAGCGAATACAATGATAATAGTTTCAATGCGTTCAATATTGATACTGTTTTTCGTTGGCGTTTTGCTCCAGGCAGTGATATTTTGTTTATTTGGAAAAACATAACCAATAGTTATGCAAGTGAGCTAGAGAATGTTGACTATTCATATAGGAATAGCCTTAATCGTTTGAATAATATCCCACAATTAAATAGTTTATCGCTTAAAATTATATACTTTCTTGATTACCTTTCTTTGAAACGAAACAAGTAAGTGAGGTATATTATTTTTTAGCTCAAAAAATCATTCAACATATGATCTAATACCTTTCCTCAATAAAATAAAAACTAAAAACAATGCAAACAATCACTTTTCTTTATCGTAAACACCTTGGAGCAACGTTTTTTTTATGCTTCCTTATTTTAATAAATATGTCTTTAACAGCACAAAATAATTTATCGTATCAGACACCGCCAAAGGCTATTGCTAATTTGATAAATGCGGCACCTACTCCAGCTGCTCGGCTTAGTCCCTCTGGAGAAATTATGCTGCTACTCGACCGTCCCAATTTGCCATCTATCGAAGAGGTTGCACAGGAAGAACTTCGACTAGCTGGCATTCGTATAAATCCTAAAACAAATGGCTCAAGTAGGTCTTACTATTATTACGGAATGACGATCAAGTCTATAAAAGACATGAAGGAAACGAATGTAAGTGGTTTGCCTCCGAATGCGAAGATAGAAAATCTCAGTTGGTCGCCTGATGGATCAAAAGTAGCGTTCACCAATACCTTAATTAATGGAATCGAATTATGGATGCTTGATATTACATCAGCAAAAGCTAAACGATTAACTGACGCCGTTATTAATGATGCTATGTCTGGATTACCTTATAAATGGTTTTCTGACAATAATACAATCGTCTTTAAATCTATCCCAACTTCTAGAGGACAAAAACCTTCTAAATCAAGTGCGCCAAAAGGACCAACGATTCAGGAAAATAAAGGTAGTGTTGCACCTGTTCGAACGTACCAAGACCTATTGCAAAATCAATATGACGAAGAATTATTCGAATATTACACTTCTTCACAATTGATGTTGATAAATGTGAGTACTCTAGAAAAAACAACATTTGGAAAAGCTGGCATTATCAATAACCTAAGTATCTCTCCTGATGGTAAGTATGTTTTTGTTGCCACGATTCATAAACCTTTTTCTTACATCGTTCCTTATAATCGTTTTCCGTTTACTGCCGATATTTTAGATAAAAAAGGAATGGTCGTAAAACAAATAGCTGACATCCCTAGTGCTGAAACGATCCCTAAAGGATTCGGAGCTGTACGTACTGGCGCTCGTTCGTTTCAGTGGCGAACAGATCAAGCTGCCACACTTGCATGGGTAGAGGCTCAAGATGGAGGAGACCCTAAAAAAGAAGCTGCTGCAAGAGACAAATTATTTACCCTAAAAGCCCCATTTACAGGAAAAGCAGAAGCGGGTACTACTTTCAAACTTCGTTTTGGAGGAGTAGATTGGGGTACTGATGATATGGCGATTGTGTACGAATGGTGGTGGCAATCTCGTCAGTTAATTACGAGTAAAATTAATCCATCAAACCCTACAGATAAACCCACTGTTTTATTTGATCGTTCATGGGAAGACAAGTATAATGATCCTGGCAATTTTGAAACAACACGAAATAAATATGGCAGAAATGTATTAATGACAACTGACAATAATCAATCGCTATACCTTCGTGGTCAAGGTGCATCACCTGAAGGCAATCGACCTTTTGTAGACAAGTTTGATTTAGCTTCCAAAAAAGCCACTCGACTATGGCGATCTGAAGCACCATATTACGAATATCCGATCAGCATCCTTGATAAAAAAGAAGCAAGGGTATTGACTCGACGTGAATCGAATGATGAACCTGCGAATTATTTTGTGCGGGATTTAGATAATGGAAAAACTGACCAAATCACAGCTTTCCCTAATCCATATACATCATTAAAAAATGTCAAGAAAGAACTTATAAAATACAAACGTGCAGATGGCATTGAATTAACTGGTACACTTTATTTACCTGCTGGTTATGATAAAGAAAAAGATGGTCGATTACCTGTTTTAATGTGGGCATACCCTAGAGAATTTAAAAGTAAAGATGCTGCTGGGCAGGTAACGGATTCTCCCTACGAATTTATTCGAATTGGTTGGTACTCGCCACTTTTTTGGGTAACACAAGGCTATGCGGTATTCGACGATTTTGGAATGCCTATTATTGGGGAAGGCGACGAAGAACCTAATGAGACCTTTGTAAAACAACTAGTAGCAGATGCAGAAGCAGCTATCAATAAGTTAGATGAATTAGGTGTTGCAGATACAGATCGTTTAGCAGTAGGAGGGCACTCTTATGGTGCATTTATGACTGCCAATTTGATGGCACATTCTGATCTATTTGCGGCTGGTATTGCAAGAAGTGGTGCCTACAATAGAACCCTTACACCTTTTGGATTCCAGTCAGAAGAGCGTACTTTCTGGGAAGCTTCTGATACATATTTCAAGATGTCTCCATTTATGCATGCCGATAAAATTAAAGAGCCTTTATTGTTAATTCATGGTGAGGCTGATAATAATTCTGGAACTTATCCAATGCAAAGCGAGCGTTTTTATGCAGCTCTGAAAGGGCACGGCGCTAATGTTCGTTTAGTAATGTTACCTCATGAAAGTCATGGCTATCGTGCTAAAGAATCTGTAATGCATATGCTTTGGGAAATGACAGAGTGGCTAGATATACATGTAAAAAACAAAAAGGTAGAAAAGCCAGTCTTAGAAAAAGTTGAAAACAAGTAAATATATACTAATGCTACAGATTGTCATCCTAGAATGATAATCTGTAGCTTTTAATTTTCATAGCATTATAGTCCAATATTGTTCAACCTATTTTACTCATTTTTTGTATAGAGGATTTTTCCAATCTCCATTGATAAATAAGGAACCCATTTTCCTCCCGAGGAAGTCAGTATTATATAACCTTTTTGCAAGGCTGGGTTTATCGAATAGTCACTACTAAAACCGTCCATATCTCCACCATGACCTAATGCTCCATTTCCCCAATCCGCAAAACCATAACCATAGTATAAATTGGTATTTGGATACCGAAGTCTTGTATCTTTAGTCAACATCAAAACATTCTTATGCTCCTTGTATGCTTCTAACTGAAATTGGATTAGCCTCGCTAAATCGGCAGTACTACTAAAAATACCTGAAGGTGGCGTAAGCTTACCCATTATCCAAGGAGAGGTTTCTATATATCTATTTTCCTTTCGGTAGGGAGTAACCAAATGCTGTACATCTTTCAAATCAATGTGTGTTTCTGAAAGCTGATAGGGTGTTAAAATGTATTGTTCTAACAAACTTGCATAGGATTGGGCCGTTACCTGTTCTGCAATATAACCTAATACGGCATAACCAAAATTTGAATACCTATACTCCTTCCCTGATGGACTCTTTATTTTTATTTTATCAAAATCTTTTTTGAAATCTTCCTCTGTATAGTCATAAATAAAGGCATCATTTCCTTTCTTTTTTCTTCGTAGAATTTTGCTATCCCTTGGCAATCCAGAGCGATGATGCAATAGATCCCGAACAGTTATTGCCCTTAACTTAGCCTGTGTTTTCTGACTATAATCTTTTGGTAAATAACGCACAATAGATTCATTAATATCTATCTTTTTTTCACTTATCAGATTATTTATGATAATCCCAGTAAACGTTTTACTCAACGAAGCTAATTGGAAGCTAGAATGTTCATCAATTTTTTCATTCGTTTTTCTGTTGTAGATTCCTTTTTTAATAAAAGTTGTTTTACCATCTACTACAATACCAATACTTATAGCTGGTATCTGATGTTCCTTTATGTATTTATCTACCACCATTTCTATCTGTTCCAATGTCGTTTTGATACTTGAATATTCATTGACGTTATTTTGAGCAATGGTGGCTGTTGAGAATAGTACTAGGAAGAAATACAATGCAAATTGCTTTTTCATAATTATTATATTTTTTGAGTATTAGATTAAGACTATCCTTTTGCTCCTTGGTTGATTAGATAGTTAATGATCTCCACATGATGATTTTGTTGGGCCACGTTCAAGGGCGTATATAAGCGGGAGTAAATAAAATATCCATCTCGAGATGACTTATTGACATCGGCGCCATTGGTTAGCAATAATTTCACGATATCAAAATGTCCTAACCTACATGCATTGATAAGAGGTGTTTCATCTCCCATCATTTCATAATTGACATCAGCACCTTGCTCAATAAGAAATTGAATGATATTTTTATGCCCATGCTTAGCAGCCACAATCATAGGATTTCCGTCACCTTTTACTCCTTCATTAATATCAGCTCCAAGGGCGATTATTGTTTTAACGATCTTTATGTTTCCGCTTTTCGAAGCCTGTATTAGGGCATTACCATCACCTTTAAATAATTGATTAATATTTGCACCTTTAGCAACTAACATTTGCAACAACTCACTATCATTTTTTGCAGCAGCTAACCAAATTGGATAGCCGTCTTCCTTTGTACCAAGATTGGGATCAGCACTCTTTTCAAGTAATAATTTTGCAGTGGCTGTTTTTCCACAGTTAATAGCTTTCATTAAGGCTGTTCCATCTTTCGAGACAACTTCATTAATCTCTGCACCTTTTTGTAGCATCTGTTGAATCAACTTTACCGAACCACTACAAGCTGCTGCCATCAGGGGACTTTCATCATTTTTATGATGAAATGTAACATCGGCACCTGCATTGATTAAAAGTAGAGCAATTTCTTCATGACCTGCTCGTGCAGCCATCAGTAGCGGTGTTCGAGGATCTGATTTATTATCCATACAATTGAGGTCTATATCTTTTATTAAAGTTTCTATTGTTGCACAGTCATTTTCTTTTATGGCTTGCATTAAACTGCTACAGTCTTTTTGTCCTAAGAGTAGATTTGACATAAATCCCAAAAACATTACTATTAAAAGCTTCTTCATCGTTAATTTTTTTAGCTTAAAAAATGAAAGAACAAGATTTTCAGCACCTTTACCCATTTCTATTGGTACAAATATGCAAGTAGATTTCAAGCTCGATGAAAAAAAGAGCCCAATTACAGATTAGCGGCGATGATTAACTTTAAAACTAACATGAAATGTATTTGGAGAATAAATACGATTATTCGTTGTCAAGAATGACATATTCGTCGACAATCTAAATATGTATGGAGCAAAAAATGTATTTTGTAAGATGGTATTTAATTAACGGAGTAAATACACAATGTCAAAAACCTTAAATTTTTCAGATTCATTTTTTAAATCTCGGATAGCCAATCATATTGCTTTTTGGCTGATCTCTGTTATAATATTATCATACTATAGTAGTTTGTTTGGTGGTAGCTTAAAGGAAAATTTCATACAAATGTGTGTGCTATTGCCCCTTCAGATGGCAGCAGCTTATTTATTAAGTTATGTTCAAATACCAACATGGCTATTCAAAAGAAATTGGCTGATTTTCGTATTTAGTTTCATAGCTATTGCTTATTTCTTTTCTGTACTCGCTAGGCTTTCGACTATCTATATCGTAGAACCATTAATAAATTATCAAGGATATGATGAGTCGATATCGGAGGTGTTATCTGATCCAATTTACCTAATGAAAGTCTATATGCCTTTAGTCTATATGCCGGCTTTTCTATTCTTGATTTTTAAAATGTTGAAAGAGCGATTCACACAAGAGAATCTTTTGATTCAACTCGAAAAAGAAAAAAGTAATGCTGAACTCAATTTTTTGAAAGCACAAATGAATCCTCATTTTTTATTTAATACCTTAAATAATATTTATTCCCTTTCGAAAAATAATTCTGAGCAAACTCCTGAAATGATTCTTAAATTATCTGAATTATTAGATTATACAATTTACGAATGCAACGAAAAAACCGTTCCTATCATCAAAGAATGGCAATTAATAGAAAATTATGTTGATCTTCAAGCGGTAAGACAAAGTAATCAATTAATGCTTACTATTCATCAAGATATAGATAATGAAGAAATAAAAATCGCACCTCTGATCTTAATTTCCTTGGTCGAAAACGCTTTTAAACATTCTAGTACATCGCAACAAAATACAGTGACTATCAAAATTTTGTTGAAAGTCGTACAAGGTATATTAACTTTTGAAGTTTTTAATTCAAAATCAGAAAACCAAAAAAATATTGAACAAAAAAAAGGAATTGGTATCGCTAATGTAAAAAAACAATTAGCACTATTATACCCCAATAAATACAACATTACTATTGATAATCAACCCGATTTTTATAAAGTAATTTTAACTATAAATTTATAAATGAATCAAGTATTTAATTGCCTAATCGTAGATGATGAACCCTTAGCAATCAATGTTATAAAAGGATACATCGAACAAGTACCACAACTAACTCTGGTTACAACTTGTCCTGATGCCATACAAGCATTTCAAGTAATTAGCCAACAACAAATCGACCTTGTTTTTTTGGACATAGAAATGCCTGGTATTAATGGTATAGACTTTATCAAGTCCTTAGCACAACCACCTGCTATTATACTGACGACAGCCTATCGGGAGTATGCTATAGAAAGCTACGAAATAGATGTAGTAGATTACTTACTTAAGCCCATTTCGTTTACTCGTTTTTTCAAAGCCATCAACAAATATTTAAAATTGGTTACAGATACAGCTCCCAATTCTTCATCAAGCATTAATAAGCAATCAGGTTCTATTTATGTCTATTCCAATAAAAAAAATGTGAAAGTAAATTTTGATGATATTTTATACATTGAAAGCATCAAAGACTATGTAAAAATTCATACGAAGAACAAAAGTATCATTTCGAAAGATACAATTACTAGATATGAATCCTTATTACCTAATTCCTTTTTTAGAGTACACCGCTCGTATATTATCAACAGTACAAAAATAAGTGCCTTTACGCAGCATGATATAGAAATAGGAGAAAAGGAAATACCAATCGGAATAAGTTATAAAAAGAAAGTAGTGGAGCTATTGAAAAAATAGTTTAGAGTGCACTTAAAGCCGTACCAGGTGATAAGCAAAAATCTTCCAACTCAGCCATAGAGCCATAAAATACATTAAAATCTACATCGCCATTAATGCCTTTGAGACGACCACGATTTCCATATTGCCAAAAGATCCAATCTTGTCCGTAAGTTAACATCGGACGTTCGTAGCTATAGCGAGCAATCCAAATAGGATAGTCAGTAAAGTTTCTTGCGATATATTTTTTATGAAACTTAAGGTTGGTATAAAGGATAGGTTTGACATGAAAATGGGCTTCAACTAAGTCAAGCCACTTTTGAACTCCTTCAACTAAAACGGCTTCAGAAACACCATCTACTACTTCGACATCTAACACTGGTGGCATATCACCAAATTCAATATCTACACTTTTAATGAAATTTTTAGCTTGTTGTTCTACCGAAAGAGTAGGTCTAAAAAAATGATAAGCACCTCTTTTTATTCCTACTCGTTTCATTTCTTGCCAATTAGTGCAAAAAAGGCTGTCTTTCATCATTTCACCTTCTGTAGCTTTTACAAAAGCAAAGGAAATATCTTGGCTGGCTACTTTGTCCCAATCAATATAGGACTGATAATGTGAAACGTCTATGCCGTGCACAGCAAAGCTATCCATACGTACAGTCGCTTTATTGCACGAGTAGAATAGCAATGGGATTAGTAATAGTGTGGCTAATAAATGTCTCATTATATTCTTAATAACGATAAATGAACACATAAGTTTTGTTCATCTATACAAGATAACGACTTTTTAGCTAAAAGTCACAGTTCGCAGTTGTATTAGCGTTTGTTTAACATTTTCACGACATTTTCCATTTTCCTAAATGGCATCGTAGAAGAACGCTGTAACCAGTTATCTTTTGACCATTCGCTCGATAAATCCACCAAATGTAGGATGTACGCATGGCGCGAATTAGATGACCGATTGGCATAACTAGCATGCACTACTTGACCGTGTAATAGTACTAAACTGCCTTTTTTTACCTCTAAAGGAATCATTTCCTCAATTTTCCACGTCACCTTTTCTTCTTTTGTGGGTACAAATTCTGTTCCTTTATTCGTCTTATCCCTTACAAAGCGCTGTTGTAAAGGTAATAGATGTGAGCCAGGAATTGCACAAAGGCAACCATTTTGCTCGCTTGCGTCTTCCAAAGCTACCCATGCTCCTAAGCAAGATAAAGGCTTCGTATGAATAAAAGTAGAATCAGTATGCGGATTTACTTTTGCTCCGATATTAGGTTGTTTAAAAATATATTGACTTTGAGCAACTGTAGGTTCCAATAAACCCAGCGCCTTTACTATTTCTAGTAAGGACTTCTGGTAAGAAAACCGTTCAAAATCGGGGTGCAAATCATGCATCGCATGACCTATCTTATTTACAGCAAGTTGCTTATCGACTAGTAGTTCTTGATGTTTATTCAAGGCTTCTTCTTCAAAGAAACAGCGAATTTTATCTCCACTTTCTAAAAAATAGTCATCTGTATGTTGACTTTGTTCATCAGTTGTAAAAATCTTGATTTGCTCCATATCAAAATCGTCGATAATCTCTTGCGTTCGTTTTTTCAATAAATCGATATCCTCATCTTTTGCAAAGTTTTCGATAATGAGGTAACCATTCTTTTGATAAAAATTAATTTGTTCTTCTGATATGTATTCCATTATGGTTAAGTACTTTTGTTTAAAAATAAAGAATATTTATGCCAAATCATCGACAACTCTTTCTAAGTCATTTAGCTCAAACGAGTGCATCTCCATTGCTTTTAGAAATCGAACGAGCAGAAGGCATTTATCTTTACGATAAAGATAATAAATCTTACATAGATCTTATTGCCGGAATTGGTGTAAGCTGTCTTGGCCATTGTCATCCCAAAGTTATTCAGGCGGCCAAAGATCAGTTAGACAAGTATTTGCATACAATGGTCTATGGCGAATATGTGCTGACGCCTCAAGTAAAATTGGCACATCTGCTAGCTGAGCAATTACCTGACTCTTTGAATAGTATTTATTTCGTCAACTCTGGTACAGAGGCAACCGAAGGAGCTATGAAATTGGCCAAACGTTACACAGGTCGTTCCGAAATTATTGCTTGCAAAAATGCTTACCATGGAAGTACTCAAGGAGCTGCTAGTTTAATGGATAGTGCATTTTTCACTCAAGCATACCGACCTTTATTGCCTGGTATAAAGCATATTGATTTCAATTGTCTGTACTGTCTTCATCAAATTACAACTAAGACTGCTTGCGTTATTGTAGAAACAGTACAAGGTGAGTGGGGTATACGTCCGCCCGTAGAAGGCTACCTAAAAGCACTCCGCCAACGCTGTGATGAAGTTGGCGCATTACTCGTTTTAGATGAGATTCAAGCTGGCTATGGGCGTACTGGTAGTCTCTTTGCTTTTGAGCAATATGGAGTAGTGCCTGATGTTTTATTACTCGCTAAGGGAATGGGCGGAGGAATGCCAATTGGTGCTTTTGTTTCTTCCAAAAAAATTATGAACACCCTGTCATTTGATCCATTACTTGGGCATATTACAACCTTTGGTGGTCATCCTGTTTCTTGTGCAGCAGCCTTGGCAACTTTAGAATGCCTCTTGGAAGAAAAGTATATTGGTGAAGTTAAACAGAAAGAATCATTATTCAGAAAACTATTGATTCATCCTGCTATTCAAACAATCCGAAGTGCTGGGTTAATGATGGCTGTAGAATTAGATACATTTGAGAATGTACAAGCTGTCATTAGTAGATGTCTCGAAAACGGTTTGATTACTGATTGGTTTTTGTTTAATGATAAATGTTTGCGTATTGCTCCTCCACTATTAATTACAGAAGATGAAATAAATAAGGCTTGTAAAATTATATTAGATGCTTTAGATGCTGTCTTTACTGTATAGTTTTTTCCTAAAAAAAATCCCGAACCTTGGAATATATCAAGATTCGGGATTTAATACCTAATTGTAAAATCATTAGAGTTCTTTACGCAATCTAGCTACAGGAACGTTTAGTTGTTCTCTATACTTGGCTACTGTACGACGAGCGATGTTGTAGCCTTTTTCACGTAAAATATTTTTAAGCTTCTCATCTGAGAATGGCTTCTTTTTATTTTCTTCGCTGATAATATCGGTCAATATTTTCTTCACTTCAAGCGTAGAAACTTCTTCACCACTATTCGTTTGTAATGATTCTGAGAAAAAGTCTTTTAAGCGTTTTGTACCAAATTCTGTTTGTACAAATTTACTATTTGCTACCCTTGAAACGGTCGAAATATCTAGCCCTGTAATATCTGCAATATCTTTCAAAATCATTGGACGCAACCTTTTTTGGTCACCAGTTAAAAAGAAATCATATTGATACTGCATGATGGAGTACATTGTCTTGTACATCGTTTGCTGACGTTGACGAATGGCATCAATAAACCATTTTGCAGAATCTATCTTTTGTTTGATAAACATAACTGCCTCTTTCTGCTGCCTAGATGGCTTACTCACTACACGACCAACTTTATATGACTTTAGCATATCTTTATACTGCTCATTGATACGAAGATCAGGCGCATTACGAGAATTTAGCGTTAAGTCTAGTTCACCTTCTCTATTTACAATGATAAAATCAGGAACAATATAGTGAGTCGTTCGTCTACCACTACCATAACCACTTGCAGGTTTTGGGTTTAGTTTCAAAATTTCATCAATAGCATCTTTCAGCTCAAGCTCCGAAATATTAAGGTAGCGTTGTAACTTTTGGTAATGCTTTTTAGAAAATTCGTTGAAATATTCTTCGATAATTCGTAGAGCAAGTAAAGTGATTGTCTTTTCAGTACTGATGCTTTTACCTTCCAGTGCTTCGTACTTTGTACGCAATTGAAGTAGCAAACATTCTTGCAAATCTCTTGCACCAATTCCTGGAGGATCAAAGCGTTGTACTTTACTTAAAAGTGCTTTTACTTCTTCTTCTCGTGCAACGATATTTTGAGCAAACATCAAATCGTCGATAATGGCAGAAGGTTCTCTTCTTAAATAACCATCATCATCGATACTTCCAATTACTTGTTGAGCGATTTTGAATTCACGTTCGTCTAATAACTTCAACATTCCGAGTTGTTGTTCCAAATATTCGTGAAATGTATTTTCTACTGCTATCGGAATCGTTTTATCTTCTTCATCAGCCGAATAATTATTGACTTTTAGTTTGTAACTAGAAGGATCATCTTCTATGTACTCTGTCAAATAATCATCTAATTCGAATTCTTCTTCTCTCGTAACTTCTTCCTCTTTTTCAGGAGTTGATTCGGCTTGAGAAGTTTCGCTGCTATCGATGAGCTGTTGGATTTCATCTGTCTCTTCCCCTTCTTCTAGTGCGGGATTAGCTTCCAACTCTTCTTTTATTCGTTGGTCCAAAGTAGCTGTAGGTATCTGCAACAATTTCATTAGCTGAATTTGTTGAGGCGACAACTTTTGGAGCATTTTATGACTTAAGTTCTGCTTCAGCATCGGGATAGTTCTTTTGTTTTCTCTTTCAAGGAATTAATAAATAATATACCAATCTAGTGTACTGCCATTACAACAGTACCAAACATTTAGTGTGTGTTACGCTCTTTGAGATTTAATAATCACTAAATTATAGTGATTAAAGAAATGGTTACTTAGTTTACCAGAGTATATCTAAGTTATTTACATGGACAATATACAATATTTGGGGTGATGATGTCAAGGAAAAATGAATTTTTTATCAAAAAACATGCCAAATAAAAATAAATATTCAAATTTATTTGCATCATATATAAAATTAATTATTTTGATGCGCAGAAAATTACTTTTTATAATATGATTTTGATAAAGCGTAATCCTTTAATCGTTAAAACGCTATCTTTGTTTCACTTGACAAAATAAAAACATATAAAACCGTACCAAAAAATTCTATTTATCTAAAATAGTAAAAGAAAAACTTATGGATATCAATAGCAGAATCAGCGCCTTACGCCAACAAATGCAGGCACAAAAACTAGATGCCTATGTTATTCCTAGTAGTGATCCTCACCAAAGTGAATACGTTGCAGAACATTGGAAATCAAGGTCTTGGATCTCAGGATTCACCGGTTCAGCAGGTTTAGTAGTGGTTACTCATACACATGCAGGTGTATGGACCGACTCTCGTTATTTCCTCCAAGCTGAAGAAGAATTGGCAAATAGTGAAATGGTATTGCATAAACAGGGCATACCCCATGCTCCTGAGCATATTCAGTGGTTAAAAGATAATGTTCCTAGTAACGGAAAAGTAGGCTGTGACGGGATGCTTTTTGCTGTAAGCCAAATTAGATCAATGGCAAATTCTTTTTATGAAAAAAAAATTGATATTGATACAAATCAAGACCTTATACCTGCAATTTGGGCTGATAGACCACCTCTACCCAATAACCAAATTTTTGAACATGATACAAAGTTTGCAGGTAAAAGTAGGACAGAAAAATTGACTGAAATTCGAGTAGAAATGACTAAAAGTGAAGCCGACTTTCACCTAGTTTCTACGCTTGATGATATCGCATGGATATTTAATGTTCGATCAAATGATGTAGAATGCAATCCTGTAACGATTGCTTATGCGATTATAGGACATGAAACGGCTTACTTATTTATCGCTGCAGAAAAGGTAGGGGAAGACTTAAAAGAAAAATTAAGAGATGAAGGCATCTTCATTAAACCTTACGAAAATATCAAAGAATATTTAAGCAACTTACCCACTGGTAAAGCAATCTTAGTTGATCCATCGACTACAAGTAATAATTTATACACTGCAATTTCTAAAAATCAGATAAAAAAAGGGAAAACCATTTCTAGATATCTAAAGGCAATCAAAAATGATGTTGAGCTTGAGCATATTAATAGTGCTATGCTAAAAGATGGCGTTGCCTTAACAAAATTATATCGCTGGATTGAAAAAGAAGTGCAAACTCGTTCTATCCCTGAGGTAGAAGTAGCAGAGCAACTCATTAGCTATCGCAAAGCGCAAGGAGATTATTTTGGAGAAAGTTTTTCTGCTATTGTAGGTTATAAGGGCAATGGCGCTATTGTTCACTATCGGCCTATGCCAGAGACATGTGCAAGCATCAAAAATGAAGGAATTCTTCTATTGGATTCTGGTGGTCAGTATCTAAATGGTACTACTGATATTACTCGTACTACTGCATTGGGCACACCAACGGATGAACAAAAAAGAAATTTTACACTTGTACTAAAAGGGCATATTGCTTTGGCTACCATCAAATTTCCTAAAGGCACAAAAGGCATTCAATTGGATACTTTGGCTCGTATGCATCTTTGGCAACAAGGATTAAATTATGGACACGGAACTGGGCATGGTGTTGGTTTTTTCTTAAATGTACATGAACCACCACAGGGCTTTGCCGAAAGTATTTCGCTTCGAGGTACGACTGTTTTCGAAACGGGTATGTTTACGTCTAATGAACCTGGGTTTTACAAAACTGGAGAATATGGCATTCGTATCGAAAACTTGATCGTAACTACAGAAGCAGAAAAAACACCTTATGGAGAGTTTTTACAATTCAAAACGGTTACACTATTTCCAATCGATTTAGCATTAATAGACGAGACTGTTTTAACCAATGGTGAAAAAGAGTGGCTTAATAATTATCACCAAGAAGTATACGACAAACTCAGTCCACTTTTGGATGAGACGGAACGTACTTGGATGAAAGAAAAGTGTAGAGCGATTTAATTATTAAATAGAATATTTGCTAATGAGACTTGTTATTCAACGAACGAAAGAGGCATCTGTAACGATAGATGGAAAAGTGAAATCAAAAATTGATAGTGGTTTGCTGATACTTTTAGGTATCATAAATGAAGACACCAAAGAAGATATCCAATGGTTGTGCAAAAAAGTAACAAACCTTAGAATCTTTAATGACGAAAATGGGGTAATGAATAAATCTGTCAAAGATATTGAGGGTAGTATAATAGTCGTTAGCCAGTTTACCTTATATGCTAGTACAAAAAAAGGAAATAGGCCTTCTTATATAAAAGCAGCTAAACCAGATATATCTATTCCCCTTTATGAAGCTTTTGTCGAAGAATTACGTATAGTATCTGAACTAGAGGTGTTGACAGGAGAATTTGGTGCCGATATGAAAGTATCCTTACTCAACGATGGTCCTGTCACAATATTAATAGACTCTAAAAATAGAGAATAATCTAAATCCCTTATTTCGTATTCCCTAAACCCATAAATGAACATAAGAACTAATTTGACCCAAAATTATGAAAAAAACACTTTTCATAGTCGCATGGCTACTTATGTTTATTTCTTGCCAAATGGAAGAAAAATTTTCTATTGCAAAAGACTATCCCGACCAAGGTGTTATTATTAAAGGTTTAGTCAAAAATTATGATGCTTCATCTTCTACTCAAATTATTAGAATGGGGCTAAATGATTTTACGAAAAATGCTTGGAATTTTTCTAAAAGTATGATAGACGGAAAAGGAAATTTTGAATTTCGATTTTCGATAGAACGACCACAAGAAATTTTATTACAGCTTACGACTATTAATACCACTCTTATAGCTTTTCCTTCCGATTCTATTTATATTGAAATTGAATCAAGAGATGATGTTCAACAAGAACTCACTTATAATGCCGTGTCCTTTTTTGCTGATCGAGCAACTACCAATAATTTAATTCAAGAATTTTTGACATCAGAAAATGAAAAGAATGAGGGTATTTTGCAAAGTGATTTGGAGAAAGAATCATTCAAAAAATATCGTCTTGAAAAACTCAAAAAAGATAAAAGAAAACTAAATGATTTTATTGAGAAAAGTACAACAAAAGATCCTGTTTTTGAGTATTGGGCAACAAGTCATTTGAGTTATAAAACTGCCGATGACTTATTGACCTATCCTCGATTGAAAAATGAAGAAAATACCTCTCAATATTATACCTTTTTAGAGCAGTTTGAGATAAATGATTATAATGCTTCGATATGTTCAGCTTATGGTTCATTTTTAGATAATTATAGGTTGCATTTAGAAAAAATGCTGGTAGACCAGAGCAAGAAAAAAGAAATACAAGTTAAAAAAACGATAGAAACAATTTTGACAAATACGGATGGATTTGCACAAGATATTTTGATGACACAATATTTTTATAATAAAATGGATGCTGCATCAGATGAAAGCTTAAGACCTTATTATTCAGTGTATTACGATTCTGTTTCTACAAAAAAATATAAGCAACAACTCAAAGAGTATCATAGCATTTTGCATGGTGAAGAAGAAGTAGAAATTAATGATAGAACAACATTAATTATTAACAAGAAAGTAGAAAATATATTACCTGCTATAGCCAAACGGCATAAAGGAAAAGTGATCTATGTAGATATGTGGGGAACTTGGTGTATACCCTGTATAAAAGAAATGCCAATGCATAAATTATTACGAGAAAAGTATAAAAATAAAGAGATAGCTTTTGTCTATTTAGGCGTAAATTCTCAACGAAAATTATGGTATAAAATGATCAAAAACTATGAAATTGATGGAGACCATTTTATACTAACAAAAAAACAGTTTGATTATCTTGATCGATTATTTTATATCGATGGTATTCCTCATCATTTTTTGATGGATAAAACAGGAAAAGTTGCTATAGATTTAGCACCTAGCCCAAGTCAAGGAGAAGGTAAAACATTAAATAATAAATTGCTGAAAGAAATAAATAAATTACTCAACTTATGACAATAAAAGAAGCACAAACAACAGTAGATAATTGGATAAACACAATAGGTATTCGCTATTATAATGAACTGACCAATACGGCAATACTCACAGAAGAAGTTGGAGAGGTAGCTCGCCTAATGGCACGTATATATGGTGAGCAATCGTTTAAAACAAAAGAACAAGAACTTACAGCAAAAGATGACTTGGCAGGAGAAATGGCAGATGTACTTTTTGTCCTTATTTGTTTAGCTAATCAGACAGGAATAGACTTGACAGAAGCGCTAAAAAAAAGTCTCAACAAAAAAACCAAACGAGATACCGAGCGGCATGCAAATAACAAAAAACTGAAAGACTAATTTACGGTGTACTTAGTAACGAAAAACTTATGAATCATCTCTAGAAGTAGCTTGACCATCTTCTTTATTCATCATAGAAATGATTTCATCTTCAGTTTTGGAGAGTTCAGAAGAATCAATAGCTGAACTGGAAGTTGTAGGTTCTTTTTTAGATGCAGAATCTTGTGTTGCTGTATTTCTAAAAGGAGAATTATCTCTATGAATACGAGTAAGCTTTATTGCAAAAAATAAACTAATAAGTAAAGTAACAGTAGCTAAAATAATAAGCCATTCGTAGTACTCTTGAATGATAAAAAAGTCGTAAGTGCCATGAACAATTACGGCCCAAAGTAAGCCCATTAAAACTAGCTGTATTCGTCTTGCCTTATCGAATTTGGCCATTCCTACATAATATCCCATAAAAATGGCAAAAATTGCATGAGCAGGTACAGCTGTAAAAGCACGTACAATAATAGTTTGCATACCAAATCGTTCAGCATAGATTACATTTTCTACAGTAGCAAATCCCATTGCGATCATTACAGAATATACAATTCCGTCTAGCGGTTCATTAAAAGCTTTTCTTGGAAAGGCATAAAGTATTAAAGCCAAAAATTTAAACAATTCTTCACTTAGTGCTACCACTACAAATGAAGATAATAGTACAGCCCAAAGCTCCATACGACCATCGAGTTGAGTAGCAATTTCTAATCCTTCTAATTGCATAGCAGGATAGGTAATTAGCATCCCGATAATAAAACAGATGAATAAATTAAGGTGAGGTTCTCTATCGTATTTATCTATTTTATAGATCAAAAAACTAATGGCAAGGGCTGGCAAAACAGCTAAAATCATATGGAGTGGATTCATAATCATGCCATTAACTTTAGTAATTAAATGTTAATAGAAGTTGCTATAAAATGAAATTTCATCTTGTAAAACAGTCAATGACTAGCCAATAATCACACTATACAACAACTAAATACCGATAGGTATATTTTTGAACAACTTCAATGTCGAGCAATAAATCGCTCAAGGATTTTCCGACTTTTATTTTTTTCTTCAAGCATTCCCATATGGCTACTACGTTCAAGTATTTGAACTTCAGCTTGACTAGGCAAAGCTGTTTGACTAAAACTTCGATCAATAGAAATAATTCCGTCAAGTCGGCCTATGATAAACAACACGGGGCAATCCATTTGTTCAAGCACTCTTTGCTGATCAGGTCGATTGATCATTGCACGAAGACCATTCGTAATACCAGTTGCTTGTAGTGTAGAAGCATTAAAAATCATCGTATTCATCAAGAAGGCATTACTCCTGATAAACTGTTGAGAAAATAGCTTTGGTACTAATTGTTTAACGTATAAAATATGCCCATTGCGTTCAATAAATTCTATTTCTTTCTGTCTATTAGCTTTTTTAGTATCCATGTCCACGTAAGGATGTGAATGAAATAAAACTAAACCACTAAGATGGCTTGCATATTTTTTGGCAAAAGCTAGGCTAACATATCCTCCCATCGAATGTCCAACCAAAAAGCATTGATCAACTTTAGCTTCTTTTAATACCGCATAAATAATATCGGCCATATCTTCAATGGAACAGTTTTCAATGGCATCAGATGAACCAAAGCCTGGCAAATTTATTCGAACGATATTGAAACCATCCATTTGTTGAAGCATTTCATCCCAAATACTAAGATCTCCACAAAAACCATGAATTAAAACAAGTGTTTTTCCTTTACCTTCATCAGAATAAGTTATCTTTTTTTCGTTATAAATTATGTATTTCATTTGTTTGTATGCGTAGTTCATTAAACATGCGATCGTATAAAGGAGCTAAAGTACTCCAATCATAGTGGGCTACAAAATTTTGAGTACTTTTTAAAGTTCTGTTTGGGTAGTTTATCAAAAAGGATTTGAGTTTAATATAAAAATCATCTTCTTTTTCATAAAAAAAAGTTTGGTGATGTTTTTTCGGAATGTGTTCGGGATAAGCGAGACGATTGGGTAATAAAGGTATGCAATCACAATAAATAGCTTCGACTATACTACCTCCAAAAAAATCTTGATGGCTTGTTACAGGTAATATATCACTTCGCCAAAGCCAATGAGCATAATCTTCGAAACGATCTGCATAACCATAATGTAAAATACGATTGGCTAATTTTGCTTTAGCCTGTCCAAAAATTTTGGGTTCTTTTTGATAAGACTCCCCCAATACGACTAATTCAAATGGAATATTTTCATCAGCTAACTGAAATAAAGTCTCAAAAAAAGGAATTGGATTTTTATCATATTCCCAGCGATGATTCCACAAAATAATAGGAACCGAATGCTGTTCATTGATTTGATGTCTATCAAATTTTTTAAGGCTCATACCCAAATGTAATACTTGACTCTTGTCTTTAATAGTTTGAATCGTTTCTATATTTTGAGGATTAGGAAATTGTTTTAAAAAAGGTAATAAAGCTTCCGTAAATGATTGTAAATGATAAGTAGAATTGAAAAAGAGTTGATTGGCAGTAAGAGCACTTGTATAGTTGATAAAAGCATAGTGATTATCTCGCTTTAGTTCAACGTCTTTATCTGTAGGCGACCAAGGATAAGTCAATTGGTTTTCGTGAAAATAAAGAGCTACGGGAATAGTAGCCGTTTTTTGGCGAGATAGTGCTATAAAGGTACCTAGATCAAGCATATCGGTTGCCAAAATAAGGTCGTAATCTGCAGTAGATTGCAAATATTGGTTTGCCAAGCTTACTGCTCCCCCATGCATTCGCCATTTCCAATATTTTCCTTTCAAATGAAAGATATCCACATTATGTTGGGAACTATGTTGGTAACTTTCAGCCCACGATTTATGACTACCTGCGTAGAATGGTTCTAACAGTAAAATATTCATTATAAGAACTTAAAATATTAAATATTTTTTAAATATAAAAAGAGTTTTAATACTTATTCCTTTTTTTTATCTTTACAAGATGGGTAAAACGAGGAAGTTTTGTACAAAAACTTCGTACCACTAAAGTGATTAATGAGCAAAGAATTAAACAAACAAAGGAGTGAATCGCTAAACCAAAAAGCAATAAAGCGGTTATTAAAAAATAAACCTGCCGTATTGGGAATGGTTTGGATAATATTATCGGTATTAATAGCAATATTAGGCTATCTAATAACGCCTGATTCAACACCAAACACTAACGAGCAAATTGTAGAAGTGGCACTCCAACCACCAGGTTTCAGCATTGATATGTTGGCAGTTCGTAAAAATAGAACTTTTGAGCAGCAAAACATATTTAAAACAATGTTAGTAGGAAAACCAAATGAATATAAGTATATTCCTATCAACAGCCATCAATTTTTGGAAGATTCTATTTTTATTGAACGTTTTATGGGGATCGACAATGAAACAGGAGAAAGATATAGAGGAAAGTACGAAAGCTATCATATCGCAGATGTCATTTTCCCTTTATCGTTAGATGATCAAACCATTGAAAAAAGAGGAGAACAATTTGTCTTTAAAGATATTGAGAATAGAGATAAAACAGCAGTAAGTACAACATTAAAAAACACGATAGAAAACAAGCAACTTTTTACAAAGACTTATTATTTAGGAACAGATGTTTATGGGCGGTCGATGATAAGTCGCTTAATTTTAGGGGTACGTATTTCTTTGCTAGTAGGATTAATAGCTGTCATTATTTCGTTGACTGTTGGAATTTTTCTTGGTGCTATCGCTGGTTTTTTTGGTGGAAAAGTAGATGATATCATCATGTTGCTGATTAATACTGTTTGGTCTATCCCGACATTATTGCTAGTTTTTGCAATTGTTTTAGCACTAGGTCGGAGTATAAGTATTATCTTTCTAGCAGTAGGGTTAACAATGTGGGTTGATGTAGCAAGAATTGTACGAGGTCAAGTAATGAGCCTAAAGGAAATACAATATGTAGAGGCTGCTCAGAGTTTAGGTTTTACCACATGGCGAATAATAAGTAAACATATTTTACCAAATATCTTAGGTCCCGTAATGGTAGTTGCTGCTGCAAATTTTGCAATGGCGATTTTGATAGAAGCTGGCTTGAGTTATTTAGGTTTTGGAATACAACCTCCTCAACCATCTTGGGGGACGATGTTAAACGAAAATTATGGTTACGCTATTAGCGGAAAACCATTTTTAGCACTAATTCCTGCTGTCGCAATTATGCTGATGGTGCTTGCCTTCAATTTAGTAGGCAATGGATTTAGAGACGCAATAGACGTAAAAACAAATGGCTAAATTTTCTGACTTACGTAAAGGCTTATCGAATCTTGAATTGTTGGAGCACAAACTCCACCTAAAACAACTGCAAGTCAATAGCCTCCTCAATATTACGCAGGCTATTAATGACAATGTTTCTGCAGAGGGTTTGTACAAAATGTACAACTCTTTTTTGAGTTGGGAGATGGAGATAAAAAAAATGGCACTCTATGTAAAAGAAGAAAAAAATTGGATATGTGCTTCATCTATTGGTATTGAAGAGGAACTGAAACAAATGGATATTTCGGATATTCTTCAAAAATATAACCGACTAAAAAATTTAGAAGACGAAAAAGAGCATTCATTAGTCAAAGAGTTTGATATAATTATTCCTGTTTTACACAAAGAAACACCAATCGCTTATACCTTTATTGGGGGCTTCGACGAAAATGATGATATGTACAATAAGGTACAGTTCATTACTACTATAACTAATGTCATTGCTGTAGCGATAGAAAATAAACGATTATTTAAACAACAACTGGAACAAGAACGTTTAAGAAGAGAAATGGAACTGGCAAGCGAGATGCAGAAAATGTTAATACCAAATAGCCTTCCATCAGAAGATTGCTTTGAGTTATCAAGTATTTACAAACCTCATTTAGGTGTAGGTGGCGATTTTTTTGACTTTGTAGAGTTTGATGATAATAAATTTGCTTTTTGTATTGCCGATATTGCTGGTAAAGGATTAGCTGCAGCTTTATTGATGGCCAATTTTCAAGCCAACTTTAGAGCTTTAATTAATAAACGAACAAGCTTAACAGAATTTGTTAAAGAACTAAATCAGTCGGTATTACGAATTACAAATGGAGATCGTTTTTTGACATTCTTTGTAGCCGAGTTTGATAAGAGCACTTATGAATTAAGGTACATTAGTGCAGGACACAATCCTCCCATATTGGTGATGAATGGCGAAACGCAATTACTGAAAAAAGGAAGTACTATTTTAGGTTCATTTAAAGAATTGCCTGAAGTTGAAGAAGGACATATCCAGATAAATGGTGAGGCTTTAATCCTAACATTCACGGATGGTTTGACAGATATTCAGAATGAAAAAGAAGCATACTTTGACGAAGACCTTTTAAGCGTTTTTGTAAAAGAGCATTATCAATCTTCTGCAACAGCATTCAACGAAAAACTAATGGAACATATTGAGCGTTTTAAAGGTGATCGTAGCTACCCCGACGATTTTACTTTACTAACGTGTAAAATTTTTGACCAATCACCTTGTAGAGATTAATCTCTAACGTTACTTATTCTTTGCTTTATGGTCAAAAATGTATAAATTTATAGATTGATTTAAGAATAAAATATTCATGGCACGAAATAATAGAGCACCGGGTTTTACTTTCTTTTTTATAATACTCGGTTTAATGATGTTTGAGGTTGTAAGTTTTCCTACACTAATAATGGCAGCTGTAGCTTACATGATCTTGAGCCCTATGTTGGCATCGAGAGATCGTCAGCGAAATGACCCAAGAGAACGAAGACGAGATACTGATTTTGACCGAAGGGATAGAAGAAGTTCTCGCCAAGCGGAACAGGAGCAACGCAATAGAGAAATAGAACAACGTAGAAGACAACGGCAACAAACTCAAAGACCCACTTCAAAACCCAGTAGGGGAAGAAACAATCCATTTAAGACAAGTGGTCTGAATAAATTTAAAGAATACGATTACAACGGAGCAATCGAAGATTTTGAACAAGCACTTAGCATCGAACCCAAAAGTCCAGTTATTCACTTCAATATTGCTTGTGCATATTCTTTGACCGAGCAAAAAGATAAATCATTTTATCACCTATCTCAAGCAGTCCAGAATGGCTTCAATGATATGGAGAAAATACAAAAACATGATGCTTTAGCCTATCTCCGTATACAGGATGAGTTTGAAGGTTTTGTGAAAAACGGTTACAAATTAGCTAATAATACTCCTGCTGCGGGTTCAAAAAAATCGGAAGATTTATTAGAACAATTAAATAAATTAGCAGAATTAAGAGAGCGAGGACTTTTAACCGATGAAGAATTTGTGCTAGAAAAAAAGAAATTATTAGGGTGATAAGTAAAACCTCTGCTCATCATTATTCTGTAGATACATTATTCGAGATCACTACTAGTTCACTACTAACAAAGCTTACCATTTTTAAGATATATCAAATGAAAATTTTGATATAAATATTTTCTGTTATATATTGTGCTTGTGGCAGGAATATTGCCATAATATTTTTGTTATATGTTAAAGCCCTCAAAGTGTTTGGTTAATTATTTTTTATTTATTAAATTTATATAAGTATAAAACATTTTTGTTTTAGATAAAAATGCAAAAAATAATTTAAGTTGTAGTCAAAAAAAGCATTGTATCTAACAGATTAAATAAATTTTACAGAGGTACAGACAACCAAGCCATTGGTAAATACGTTTAAGAAGTTATAAAGAGAAAATTACATGATAGCTGCAAACTTAGTAACACAAAGTGTTGTTCCTTTACGAACATCAGATACAGGACAAGAAGCACTCAGCATAATGAGCGATTTTTATGTCAGACACCTACCGATTGTAAACAATGAACAATTGCTAGGGCTAGTCTCTGAAGACGATATTCTTAATCAAGATATCGAAGAAGCTGTAGGTTCCTTTCAACTTTCGAATAATCATCCATATATCAACGAACAGGATCATTTGTACGAAGCATTACGAATGATGTACGAACACCAACTAACAGTGATTCCTGTAGTAGATAATGAAGGTAATTATATAGGACTGATTACTCAAGAAGATTTACTTCGATATTTTGCCAATATTGGCTCTTTTAATGAGCCTGGTAGTATTATAGTTTTGGAAATGAGTAAACGAGACTATACCCTTGTAGAAATAGCAAGAATAGTTGAGTCTGAAAATGCTGCCATCCTAAGTAGCTTTATTACTTCCTCTTTAGACTCTACTCATATTGATGTAACTATAAAGATTAACCGTCAAGAAATACAACGCATAAAAGCAGCTTTTGAGCGTTTTGATTATACAATAAAGGCATCTTTCCAAGAAGTAGAATATTATGATTCGCTAAAAGAGCGCTACGATTCTTTTCTTTCTTACTTAAATGTGTAAGTCACTAATTTTTAAAAATCAACAACTTACATATTGTAATATTGCTTAATTTTTTATAAATTCCGTCTCTAAAAGAGACTAATTACACTTTAATCCGTCATTAAAGTGTAATTTAATTTATGACCAAAAACGTAGTAACGAGTAAATAGTTAGTCTGTTATAAAATAGATACCATTATTTGGTCGGAACTTAAAGACAATTAAGCAATGAATACAGTAATAGATATTATTCTTTCCTTTGGAGGAACCTTCTTTACACTTCTTTTTTTTATTCTACTTTATTACGGAGTTAGTTTCTTACTCAATAGACAAGGAAGAGGAAAGACAGATTGGCCTCTCATTCGTCAAATCACTCTCTTTTTAATCGTACTTATTGGTTTGATAGCTGTCATACTTGCTCTACCGATGAGCGATAGCCTAAGGGGACAAATCACTAGCCTTATAGGTGTAGTTATTTCGGCAGTGTTTGCATTGAGTTCTGCTACTTTTATCGGAAATATGTTAGCAGGCATTTTATTAAGAGCAATCGATAATTTTAGAGTAGGTGATTTTATTGAAATACACGACGATTTTGGACGAGTATCTGAAAGAGGATTATTCCATACAGAAATTCAAACAATCAATAGAAATTTAATTACACTTCCAAATCTTTATCTAGCGACTAATCCTGTAAAGGTAACTCGGTCTTCTGGTACTTTTATTTCTGCAGCCGTATCATTAGGCTATGATGTTAATCGTCTTAAGATCGAAAATTGTCTTAAAGAATCAGCCCAAAAAGCTGGCTTGAAAGATCCATTTGTTTTAATCACTGAGTTAGGCGATTTTTCTATAGTATATGAAATACATGGTTTGCTAGATGATGTAAAAAGAGTTTTGACGGCTCGTTCTAGTCTTTATGGTCATATGATAGATACATTACACAATGCAGAGATAGAAATCGTTTCTCCAAACTTTATGAATCAACGACAGGTAGGAGATACAATATTTATTCCTAGAAAAGAACGAGTAAAAGTAGAAGAAACGACTTCTGAAGCACCCGAAGCCCTTATTTTTGACAAAGCCGATAAAGCGGTTTCTATCGAAAATAGAAAAGAAAAATTAGAAGAAATAGAATCTAAACTAAAAGGGCTAAAAGAAGAATTTGCCGCAGCTAAAGATGATGAAGATAAAAAAGCTGAAATACAAGTTCGTATAGATCGTTGGGTGACAGTAAAAGAAAAATTGCTTACAAAACTTGATGATAAGATTGAAGAAATGAAAAAAGACGCATAAATTGTTGCATTGCTTTCAGTAAAAATAAGGTTGCTTGATAATCAAGCAACCTTATTTTTATTGAAAAAAAGATACCAACCAAATAGCGAAGGCAATGCAAAACCTATAGCATTCAGTGTACCATGTACAGCATACATCCACGGAATAGATAAAAACGAAATCGGTAATATATATCGTATTCCATAAAGGAAAGCTAAAGTCATACCACTTAGAAGAGCCAGCCCACCTAAACCCCAAAATAAGCCATACATCTGGTGTCTATTTTTCCAACCGATAATGATATGACTTAAAGCCAAAAGCATACCTCCTCCGGCCATAACTACTACAGCTAACATTTCGATCCAACCGGAAAAACCAAACTGAGAAGTGGTAATACCAATAGCTACTAAAGGCACTCCACTAATAATGGAAAGAATCATTGGTTTGGTAAGATAATTAGGAAAATAGTGCCCAAGCCAACTTCCCAAAAGTGGGACAATAAAACCTGCATAATGAAAGTGAACAGCAGTCAACAAAACTATGGTATAAGAAAAATCCATTGGTTGAAAACCTAGCCGATCAGATAAAGCCCAAGCAGCACCAATAGGTAAAAAAAGGTAAGCGGCGATGTACGAAAATGAAGATAAATCAATCGTTTTATTTTTTGGCCAATTACTGAGTTCTCTCAAAGCAATAATTGAGGTAACTATAAGCCAAGGTAATGCAAACAAAGCGGCATAAAGTCCTTGTTCTACAAAAAAAGAAACCAATAAAAGAATCGAAGCACCCAAACCAATATATTGTACATTGCTTGCAATGCCAGATAGTTGCCAACACAATGGTACTAAAAATAGAGGAGCGGCTAAAAATAAAAGTTGTACATACGAAATTGTAAAAACCGAAAAGGGCAGCCACCTAAAAATCATCAAACCCCAAATGAAAGAACCGATAATTGTTGGAATATACTTTTTCATTATAGAGTTATTTTATTAGATAACTCTTTCATCGTTTGCATAGATTCCCGTACAAATGCTTTTTGATATAAACGTGCTACAGGATAACCCAATCGAACATACCAAACAGCAGGTTTTGAAAATGCTTTTATATGGTAATAAACATCACCCTTATGATCACGTTCGATCCAAAAACATTCTTCGCCACATTCGATATGGTCAGGTAAAGTGCCATAAGCAAAACCAAACCTATTTATTTCATCGAAGCTATAGACTATTTTCGCAGAGTTGGTCCACCAAAGCCCAAATACTTTGAACAATACAATAACTATGTTATTTTTTTGGAGTTTCGTAGAGCTAGGATATATTTTTGTCCATGGTAGTGGAAAATGTTGCCAAGATTCAAGAGCATTCTTTGCCCTGTCCCATACAGCTTTTCCATTACCTAGAAGAATAGTATTGTGATCATTATCATATCCAATAACGACATCCTTCTTGGAAGCACCAACTTCGTCATAGCTGTAAGATTTAGAACATACAGTTTCTAAAAAGTGATCTAAGTACTTTTCCTTAGGAAAAGATATTGAAGCTTTCATAATAGTGTTTTAGTGTATAACACTATTATTGTTCAAAAGTTTCAATAATTAATGAAAGTTTGTCACTTTATAGAGCTTTTAAAGCGATAGGTTCTTTTTCTAAATTTTTTAAAAAAGTAAAAAGGTTAATTGATCTATCTAAGTTTAATTTCTTCTTAATTCGATAACGAGCCATTTCCACGCTTTTCGGATTAATGAATAGTATATTCGCTACATCTTTGACGGTAAGATTCATAGCAACAAATGAACAATGTTTAAATTCGTTAACAGTAAGAGAAGGGCAAAGAGAAGACAAATTTCTGTAGAAAGATGGATTGGTTTTTATAAACTGATAATTTAATTCTGTCCAGATTTCATCTGAACTCAAATGATGATCTATTTGGTTTATCAACTTTATTAGGTATTTATCAGCTCCATCATTATTAATGATAGTTTTAAGTTGCTTTTTTATTTCATGGATAAACACGTTTCTTGAAGACATTTCAAGAAGTGTTGATATGATTTCTCTATCCTTTTCACTTAACAAAGAAGAAATCTCTTTTTTCTTGATATCTAAGGCTTCTTTCTGGCGCTTAATCACATTTATTGAAAGAGATAATTGTTCCTTCTGCTGCTCAATTATATGCAAAGCATATTCTAATTCTTTTTGCTGTCCAAGAATAGTTTTGTTGAGTTGTTGTAATGACAATAACAGTTTTTTTCTCAAATTTCGATAATAATAAATTACTATAGAAAATAGAATGCTTATTACCAATAAAATTGATAAAGCAAGGCCAGTGCTTAAATTTAATATTAAGTACATGATACGATATTTATGGACTAATAAAGCATATATAATCTATAATAATGTAATTATAGATTCTTCTATTTTCGTTGTTTTTCTATACTAAATACTTAAGATATCTAAAAGATTAGGAGGACGATCAAGTAAGGTAGATTGATAAAAAATTACTACCATAGTATTAGTTTATACTGTAGGATCATTTGGAAATGACTTGAGGTATGCAATAATAATGAAAAATAAGTACATATGAAATTTAACAATACTAAAACGCTTACCCAAATACCCTTCAAAAACACTACATAGCTGCTTAACATTAAATAGTTGATAAAAAAAGATCTCATAGTCTTTTCTACGAGAATTTATGGAGAGAATTTTTAAAATTACCAAAGCAGATATTAAACAACTTTGTATGTATATTTGCAATGCAAAAAAATAAAAGAATGGATCAAAATAAAAAAGACACAAAAAAGCAGCGGAGAAAGGTTCTTAAAAAAGCATTGGGAATAGACAAATTAAGTAAAACCACTTTAAAGAAACAACTAACAGCTAAAGACTTTGGAGCAAAAGGGGATTTTAGAATTGCTAAACAAAAAGGTGGTAAGTCTGAAGGTACAGGCAGCGATGACTCAACACAATTACAACTATATTTCGATCAAATAGGGCTTTCTAAAAATGGCAATGTAGAACGATCTAAAAGCCTACATCATAGTCAAGTTGTTCGCATTCCAGAAGGAGTCTATCATATTACAAAGCCGCTAATTATTGGTAAAAAAGGGAAGTCAATAACAAATATCGTATTTGACTTTACTGGCTCTGTTATTCATGCCGCTTTGCCTAATAAAAGCACTTATGCATTGCAAATGATTGGTCTGAAAAACTGTGTCGTTAGAGGGTTGAAAATGCAAGCTAATGACTGCAGTGGTATGCTAGTAGATACGGCTTTACATAGTGGCTTCAAAGATATTTGTATATCAGCATCTGGCGATTATTGTTTCAAAGGTCAAGGCTATATTATGCGTTGTTCATTTGACAACTTTCATTTGGGTAACGCCTTTCATCTAGGTAATTTAGAAAATACGAAAGGCTTTATTTACGATGGTAGAATGCTAACAAGTGAGCACTTCTCAGGTTTAAGAGCTTGTACATTTTCAAACTTTTCGATTTCTGGTACCCGCAAAGGAGGAATGGAAATATTTGGGCACCCATCACCTAATGCTGAACAAACTCATATATATACAAATGGTTCATTAGTTTTTGACGCATTGAGTATAGAAGGTTGCGAACAAGGAAAAGCAATTTATGCCGAAGCTTGTCGCAGAGTTATTATTAATGGTATTTGGGGAGAACGTAATCATCCAAATGTACATGAAGACTCTTGGACCTTTAATTTATGCAAAGATATTACCATAAACTCTATCCGCATTGGTAGCCATACTAAAGCGATTGGATTTGAAAATTGTGATAATGTAAGCATTTCTAATAGTTGTAACTTGAGTAACATCGCTATTAGAGGTGTTGTTGATGGATTAATTTTGGATAATGTAGAATTCGAAAATAAAATTGGTTCTCGTATCTTAAATCAAAACGGAGCGCCTACCGCCAATATTCATACTTCGATAAGAGGACTTCAGCTACGAAATGTAAAAGTAAAACAAGATAGATGGAAAAAAACAAATTATACTTATCCTACTACCTTGATGGTTCATGGACGTCCAGCAGATCAGCTAAATCTAGTTACACCTTTGGCATTATCATCTAGTCCAAATATCAAAACAACAAATTGTACAGTTGATATATTACCTTCAGCAACTGAATTTTCGCCAATGGGTTATCTTCCTTCCGTATTGACTTGTACGGGTGAAAAAGACCCAGTCATTTGTTTTACAGTAGATACTTCTTCTTTTTATGAAGGCTCAAAAACAAATTGTATTTTATTGATGTGTATGAAAAAAATGTCAACGAAAGGTTCGCCTGTATATATGATGAACCCAATTGCTTGTACTCGTCTTGATCCTATTATTTATTACTATAACGACTGGATAATGATGGCGACTTCAATAGAGTTAAGCCCTGGTGAAAAAACAATAAAAGTAAAAATAAATCCAAAGGCTGCTCCAGCTGCAGGAGAACAGTTCTTGTTTGGTGGTGCATTTTTATATCAAGGAGATGCCATAAAATTGCCTCATTATTTAAACGAACCAAGTGTTTAGAAAGAAGCCTTTTCGAAAACTAATACAGCTTTGGATTTTTATATTGTGTATTAGTTGCACAGCGCAAGAGTCAGAATATCCAAGCGACTATCCAAAACATTATATCTGTTATCAAGCAAACCGTTTGGTGAAAATTGATGGTGATTTAAATGAACCTGATTGGGCTTTGGCGAAATGGTCCGATGATTTCGAAGATATAATAGGTGTTGAAATGAATACACCATTTTATACCACTAAAACCAAAATGCTTTGGGATGAAAAACATTTGTATATCGCTGCTGAGTTAGAAGAGGAACACATTTATTCAACCATCAAAAAACGAGATGCTCAACTATACAAAGAAAATGCGTTTGAAGTTTTTATTGATCCCGACGGTGATCGACACCAATATATTGAACTAGAAATAAACGCACAAAATACCATTTGGGATTTAAAAATGTCTCGCCCTTACGAAGATGGAGGAAAGGCAAACTCTGCACTTGATATGCAATATTTGCAAACAGCAATTAAGCTAGTAGGTTCTCTAAATAATGCTAAGGATAAAGATAAAAAATGGATTGTCGAAATGGCTATTGCTTGGAAAGATTTAGAAATGTTAAAGCCTATAAGTGGTGAACAATGGCGAATGAATTTTGCAAGAGTACAATGGCTATATACTGTAGAAGAAAACATGTATAAAAAACAAGATGAAGTACACTATTGGACTTGGACTCCACAGAAAAGATTAAACATGCACCTACCAGAACATTGGGGTTTTGTACAGTTTAGTGAGCATAAAGTTGGAAAAAAAGAAGAACCATTTAAAATAGATGAAGACTATAATTTAAAACTTGTATTGATGGAAGTATACGAGCAACAAAAGAAGTATTTCAAAAAGAAAAAAATATTTTCAAACAACATAGAAGATCTCCCCTTGTCTAAAAAAAGTAAAAACGTATTAAAAGATAAGTTGAAAATTAGTGCTACAAAAAATAGCTTTACACTTCAAGCAACAGGAAAAAAAGATACATGGCAACTCAACCACTTAGGTCATCTTACTATAGTTAATTCAAATTAGCAGCCATTGTTTTAACAAAAAGACGACTAAAAATTGCTCCACGATGACTGACACCCTTTAGGGTAATTAATTTTATTTTTTTGGGATCTAAAGCTTCTAAATCTACAGCCGAATCGTAGGGTATTACATTATCATCTGTACCGTGAAATATCGTAACAGGACACTTTACCATAGGTAAATAAAGGTCGTTTCTGAAACGAAACTTCATCAAAAAACCTGGAATGATTGGAATGTAACGATTTTTCAAATCTAGCAGGCTAACATAAGGAGCAACTAATGCCAATTGTTGAGGATTATTATGAGCAGCTATATAAGAAGCCATCCCCGTGCCAATAGAATACCCCACAATCGCAATACGGTTTTCAGGATAACTTTTTTTCAAAAAATCATAGGCGATTTGAACATCAGCAAAGAGTTGTTCTTCTGACTTTAGTTGACCATCGCTTTTTCCATAGCTTCTATAGTCTACCAAGAATAGATCATATCCATTACCTTCCATCATTTGAGCCTGCCGAATACAGCGTCGAATGTTTCCCCTATTGCCATGCAAATACAAAATCGCTCCTTTTGCATTAGGTTCCTTTATCCAAAGGCAATTCATAAAAACGCCCTCCTCTACTTTTAATTCAACTTCAATACCTGTTCTAAATTGATGCGATTGATCTATAGGATGAGGATGGAATATAATGCGGTCTTGTACAAAATACAAACCTATACAAAGAATGATGTATACAAATACAAAAAAATAAGCTATTCTTTTTAACCACTTCATACGAATGATGGATTGTTCCTGAAAAGGGCTAATATATTGTAAACTATACTGAAACCAAAATGATTTTCGGATTACCAAACGTTTAAAGCTACTGAAAATCAAACGATGGCAACAGATGATGTTCCAATAACCGAATACCGGATAAGTATAAATTAGTACTTTATTTTAGATATTCTAATGTAAAATAGCAAGTCCTTAGGTAAGAAAACTGAGCTGAATCAACGGGGATAAGCAAAAATAGATGAAAAGTCCATGCTTAAACAGTCTTTAAACATACAAGGTATAATGACTATTTTAGTTTGGTAAGCAGGATGTCACGATGAAAGCGTGATTCCAAGCTGACTATCAAGGAAAATAAATATAGACAGGTGAAATGGAGTATAAAATTAAGAAATGGAGAAAGTCTAATAACAATTCCAAAAGGAGAAAAGGCAAAAAAAAACACCCATAAGTAAATACTTACAGGTGTCTTGTTTGGATTGCGCTCCCTCAAGGACTTGAACCTTGGACCCTCTGATTAACAGTCAGATGCTC